>NZ_CP133838.1:0-306989 GCF_031432975.1 Buttiauxella selenatireducens
GTGTCACTTTCGCTTTGGCAGCAGTGTCTTGCCCGATTGCAGGATGAGTTACCAGCCACAGAATTCAGTATGTGGATACGCCCCCTACAGGCGGAACTGAGCGATAACACGCTGGCCCTGTATGCGCCAAACCGTTTTGTTCTCGACTGGGTACGAGATAAGTACCTTAATAATATCAACGGATTGCTCAACGATTTTTGCGGCACAGATGCGCCCGCATTGCGTTTTGAAGTGGGCAGCAAACCGGTCAGCCAGACGTTAAATCAGCAGGCAGTTGCTACCGCACCAGCACATGCACAAATGGCGCGCCCTACAGCCCCGATGCGCCCAAGCTGGGATAACCTCCCTGCTCCTGCTGAGCAGTTATACCGTTCTAACGTTAACGTAAAACATACTTTCGATAACTTCGTTGAGGGTAAATCGAACCAACTGGCCCGCGCGGCGGCGCGTCAGGTGGCGGATAACCCTGGCGGAGCTTATAACCCTTTGTTCCTTTATGGCGGCACGGGCCTGGGTAAAACGCACCTGTTGCACGCTGTGGGTAACGGTATTATTGCGCGCAAGCCGAATGCGAAAGTGGTGTATATGCACTCCGAACGCTTCGTGCAAGATATGGTAAAAGCGCTGCAAAATAACGCCATTGAAGAGTTCAAACGTTACTACCGTTCTGTTGATGCGCTGCTGATTGATGACATTCAATTCTTTGCTAATAAAGAGCGCTCACAAGAAGAGTTTTTCCACACCTTTAATGCCCTGCTCGAAGGCAACCAACAGATCATTCTGACCTCGGATCGCTATCCAAAAGAGATCAATGGGGTTGAAGATCGTCTGAAATCTCGCTTCGGTTGGGGATTAACGGTTGCTATCGAGCCGCCAGAACTGGAAACGCGAGTTGCGATCCTGATGAAAAAAGCAGATGAGAACGACATTCGTCTGCCAGGCGAAGTTGCCTTCTTTATTGCTAAGCGTTTACGTTCGAACGTGCGTGAACTGGAAGGGGCATTGAACCGTGTTATCGCTAACGCCAACTTTACTGGCCGAGCGATTACTATCGACTTCGTGCGCGAAGCACTGCGTGATCTGCTTGCGCTGCAAGAGAAGCTCGTCACCATCGACAATATCCAGAAGACGGTGGCGGAGTACTATAAAATAAAGGTTGCTGACCTGTTGTCTAAACGTCGTTCCCGTTCGGTTGCCCGTCCACGTCAAATGGCGATGGCGCTGGCGAAGGAGTTGACGAACCATAGCTTGCCAGAGATCGGCGATGCCTTTGGTGGCCGGGACCATACTACGGTTCTCCATGCCTGCCGTAAGATTGAGCAGTTGCGTGAAGAAAGCCACGACATCAAAGAAGATTTCTCCAACTTAATCAGAACATTATCTTCGTGACGCTATGAAATTTACCGTTGAACGTGAAACTTTATTAAAACCGCTGCAACAGGTGAGTGGCCCATTAGGTGGCCGTCCGACGTTACCGATTCTCGGCAACCTGCTGTTGCAAGTCGCGGATGGAGCACTCTCATTAACAGGTACAGATCTGGAAATGGAGATGGTGGCGCGTGTCGCATTGGTGCAGCCGCATGAAGCGGGTGCCACAACGGTGCCTGCACGTAAATTCTTCGACATCTGTCGCGGTTTGCCAGAAGGCGCGGAAATAGCTGTACAGCTTGAGGGAGATCGCATGTTAGTGCGCTCCGGGCGCAGCCGTTTCTCGCTCTCGACGCTACCGGCGGCTGATTTCCCGAACCTGGACGACTGGCAGAGCGAAGTAGAATTCACGCTCCCGCAAGCGACCATGAAACGCCTGATTGAAGCGACTCAGTTTTCTATGGCACATCAGGACGTTCGCTATTACCTGAACGGCATGTTGTTTGAAACTGAAGGCGAAGAATTGCGCACCGTGGCGACCGATGGTCACCGTCTGGCGGTATGTTCGATGCCGGTGGGTCAGTCCTTGCCTAGCCATTCGGTGATCGTGCCGCGTAAAGGCGTGATTGAACTGATGCGTATGCTGGACGGCGGCGATAGCCCGCTGCGCATACAAATTGGTAGCAACAACATCCGTGCTCACGTCGGCGACTTTATCTTCACTTCTAAGCTGGTTGATGGCCGTTTCCCGGATTATCGCCGCGTGTTGCCGAAGAATCCTGACAAACACCTGGATGCCAGCTGTGATTTACTGAAACAAGCGTTTTCGCGTGCGGCGATTCTCTCGAACGAGAAATTCCGCGGCGTGCGTCTGCAAGTCAGTGAAAACCAATTGAAGATCACGGCGAACAACCCTGAGCAGGAAGAAGCCGAAGAGATTCTGGACGTCACTTATGACGGCACGGATATGGAAATTGGTTTCAACGTCAGTTATGTGCTGGATGTTCTGAATGCACTGAAGTGCGAGAACGTACGCATTTTACTGACCGACTCCGTTTCTAGTGTGCAGATTGAAGATGCAGCTTCTCAGGCCGCAGCGTACGTTGTGATGCCAATGAGACTGTAGATGTCCCTTTCACGGCTATTAATTAAAGACTTTCGTAATATCGAAAATGCAGATCTGGCTCTCTCACCGGGGTTTAATTTCCTGGTAGGAGCCAACGGAAGTGGCAAGACCAGCGTGTTAGAGGCGATTTATACCCTCGGGCACGGGCGCGCTTTTCGCAGTTTGAAAATTGAGCGTGTGATACGCCATGAACAAGAATCCTTTGTACTGCATGGCCGTTTGCAGAACGGCGAGCGGGAATCCGCAATTGGCCTGACTAAAGACCGTGCAGGCGACAGCAAAGTGCGTATCGATGGCAGCGACGGCCACAAAGTGGCTGAACTGGCGCTGTTGATGCCGATGCAGCTCATCACCCCCGAAGGATTTACACTGCTCAACGGTGGCCCTAAATTCCGTAGAGCGTTCCTCGATTGGGGATGTTTCCATAACGAACCAGGATTTTTTGTCGCCTGGAGCAATCTCAAGCGCCTGCTCAAGCAACGCAACGCAGCGTTGCGGCAAGTTACGCGCTATGCGCAACTGCGGCCATGGGATCAAGAGCTTATCCCACTAGCGGAGCAAATCAGCCGCTGGCGTGCCGAATACAGTTCAGCCATTGCCGATGACATGGCTGATACCTGCGCACAATTTCTACCGGAGTTTTCGCTGAGCTTCACTTTCCAACGCGGTTGGGAAAAAGAGAGTGACTATGGCGAGCTACTGGAGCGTAATTTCGAACGCGACCGCATGCTGACCTACACGGCTCACGGCCCCCACAAAGCTGATTTCAGGATCCGTGCAGACGGTGCGCCGGTAGAAGATACCCTGTCGCGCGGGCAGCTTAAATTACTGATGTGCGCTTTAAGACTGGCGCAGGGTGAGTTTCTCACCCGACAGAACGGGCGACGTTGCCTGTATCTGATAGATGATTTTGCCTCTGAACTAGATGATGCACGCCGTGGTCTATTAGCCAGCCGGTTAAAGGCGACGGAATCACAGGTTTTTGTTAGCGCAATTAGCGCAGAACATGTGATGGATATGGCGGACAAAAATTCGAAGATGTTCGTCGTGGATCAGGGTAAAATAACGGATTAACCCAAGAATAAATGAGCGAGAAACGTTGATGTCGAATTCTTATGACTCCTCCAGTATCAAAGTCCTTAAAGGGCTGGATGCGGTACGTAAGCGCCCGGGAATGTATATCGGCGATACGGATGACGGCACCGGTCTGCACCACATGGTATTTGAGGTCGTAGATAACGCTATCGACGAAGCACTTGCCGGTCACTGTAAAGACATTGTTGTCACCATCCATGCTGATAACTCTGTCTCCGTAACCGATGATGGCCGTGGTATTCCTACCGGTATTCACCCGGAAGAGGGTGTGTCTGCGGCTGAAGTTATCATGACCGTGCTGCACGCAGGCGGTAAGTTCGATGACAACTCCTATAAAGTTTCTGGTGGTCTGCACGGTGTGGGTGTTTCTGTTGTTAACGCCCTCTCTCAGAAGCTGGAACTGCTGATTCGCCGCGAAGGCAAAACTCATCAGCAAACATACATTCACGGTGTGCCGCAAGCGCCTCTGGCAGTAACGGGTGAAACTGAAGCGACAGGTACGCAAGTTCGTTTCTGGCCAAGCCATGAAACGTTCACCAACGTTATTGAGTTCGAATACGACATCCTGGCTAAACGCCTGCGTGAGTTGTCATTCCTGAACTCAGGCGTATCTATCCGTCTGATTGATAAGCGCGATGGCCGTCAGGACCACTTCCATTATGAAGGTGGTATCCGCGCATTCGTTGAGTATCTCAACAAGAACAAAACGCCAATTCACCCAACCGTGTTCTATTTCAGTACTGAAAAAGACGGTATTGGTGTGGAAGTGGCATTGCAGTGGAATGATGGTTTCCAGGAAAACATCTACTGCTTTACCAACAACATCCCGCAGCGCGATGGTGGTACCCACCTGGCCGGTTTCCGCGCCGCGATGACGCGTACACTTAACGCGTATATGGATAAAGAAGGCTACAGCAAAAAAGCGAAAGTCAGCGCCACGGGTGACGATGCTCGTGAAGGCCTGATTGCGGTCGTTTCTGTAAAAGTACCCGACCCGAAATTCTCTTCTCAGACCAAAGACAAACTGGTTTCTTCAGAAGTGAAATCTGCGGTTGAGCAGCAGATGAACGAACTGCTGTCTGAATACCTGCTGGAAAACCCGTCTGACGCGAAAATCGTTGTTGGCAAAATCATTGATGCGGCTCGTGCTCGTGAAGCGGCTCGTCGTGCTCGTGAAATGACCCGTCGTAAAGGCGCGCTGGATTTGGCTGGTCTGCCAGGCAAACTGGCTGATTGCCAGGAACGCGACCCGGCTCACTCCGAACTGTACCTTGTGGAAGGGGACTCTGCGGGCGGCTCTGCAAAACAGGGGCGTAACCGTAAGAACCAGGCGATCCTGCCGCTGAAAGGTAAAATTCTGAACGTTGAGAAAGCGCGCTTTGACAAAATGCTCGCCTCTCAGGAAGTTGCCACGCTGATCACTGCGTTGGGCTGCGGCATTGGCCGTGACGAATACAACCCGGACAAACTGCGTTACCACAGCATCATCATCATGACGGATGCGGACGTCGATGGTTCACACATCCGTACCCTGCTGTTGACCTTCTTCTATCGTCAAATGCCTGAAATCGTTGAGCGTGGCCATGTGTATATCGCACAGCCACCGCTGTACAAAGTGAAGAAAGGCAAGCAAGAGCAGTACATCAAAG
Source organism: Buttiauxella selenatireducens (assembly GCF_031432975.1). Classification (GTDB taxonomy): domain Bacteria; phylum Pseudomonadota; class Gammaproteobacteria; order Enterobacterales; family Enterobacteriaceae; genus Buttiauxella; species Buttiauxella selenatireducens. The sequence continues at coordinate 5,239 of NZ_CP133838.1, forward strand.
ATGATGAAGCGATGGATCAGTATCAGATTTCAATCGCACTGGATGGCGCAACGCTGCACACCAATGCCAACGCACCAGCGATTGCTGGTGAAGCGCTGGAAAAACTGGTGTCTGAGTTCAATGCTTGCCAGAAAATGATTGGCCGCATGGAGCGCCGTTATCCGCGTAACCTGCTGACAAATCTGGTTTATCACCCAACGCTTGTAGAAGCCGAACTGGCAGACGAAAGCAAAGTGACGTCCTGGGTTACTAAGTTGGTTACCCAGCTTAACGAAAATGAACAGCATGGCAGCACCTGGAACTCTATCGTGCGTCAGAACCGCGAGCTGAATATCTTTGAGCCTGTGATTCGCGTGCGTACCCACGGTGTGGATACTGATTACCCACTGGAGCACGAATTCATTGTGGGTGGCGAATATCGTCGTCTGTGCACGCTGGGTGAGAAACTGCGTGGCCTTATCGAAGAAGACGCCTTCATCGAACGTGGCGAACGCCGTCAACCTGTTGCCAGCTTCGAGCAGGCGCTGGAATGGCTGGTGAAAGAGTCCCGTCGTGGCCTGTCTATTCAGCGCTACAAAGGTTTGGGTGAAATGAACCCGGATCAGCTGTGGGAAACCACAATGGATCCACAAAGCCGTCGTATGTTGCGCGTAACGGTAAAAGACGCGATTGCTGCCGATCAGCTGTTCACTACCTTGATGGGCGATGCGGTTGAACCACGTCGTGCATTTATCGAAGAAAACGCCCTGAAAGCGGCGAACATCGATATCTAAGTTAGAGAAATCTGGTGAGCAGGCAATCTGCTCACCAGCATATCTATCACCAGCCGGGTTTTTAGCGGCAGGTGGGGTGTCTGGAGCCAAAGCGCGTGGCTTTCATAGACATTTTCCCGGTAATCACACAGCACCCGCACCAGCTTCCCTGTTTGCAACTCATCCTCAATCAGCCAGTCTGGCAACAATGCAATTCCAAACCCCGATAACGCCGTATCGGCGATAGCTTGTAATTCATCCATCAACAAGCGTGATTTCGGGACAAATTCTCTTTTCTGACCGTTATCTTCGGGAATAATCCAGCGGTGGGGCACCCCTGCATTGATATAGTTAATCACTTCATGTTGCGATAAATCTTCTATCGTTTGTGGTTTGCCTCGCTGCATCAAATAGCTCGGTGACGCACAAATAATCATGCGGTGTGAACCGATACGTCGTGCGACAAGACCGCTACTATCAGGCAATTTCCCGTTACGAATCACCAGATCCAATCTATCTTCCACCAGGTCAGAGACTCTGTCGCTAAACAACAATTCCATTGCCAGATCTGGATTCTGGCTCGCAAATTCCGTCAGTAATGGCGCGATGCACATGCGCCCATAAAGCACGGGCATTGAGATGCGTAACCGCCCACTGACGCTCTTTTTTCCACTGTCGAGTAAGGTTTTTGCGGTATCTATTTCTTCCAGTGCCCGCAAGCAGTGCTCATAGAAAAGCGTCCCATCGTCGGTTAATGCGAGGCTGCGCGTGGTGCGATGAAACAGCCGAACGCCCAGTCGCTGCTCAAGTTGGGAGATGGTTTTGCCGACGGCTGAACGTGAGAGATGCAAACGCGTTGCCGCAAGCGAGAAACTACCCGCCTCAACGGCCGTAACGAAAACAGAAATTCCCTTCAGTTGCTCGCTCATTCTTTGTATCCATTCTGGAATCAATGTAGAGAAAATCTATCGCCACTGGTTATTTATGGTCAACGATATACTTCGGATTGTGATGAATTAACCGTAATCGTTGGAGCAAATGATGAGCCAAACAATGCAACGCTGGGCCATGAATGCTGTGGGGCGCGAAAATCTGGCGCTTTCTACTGTACCTATTCCCAACCCTGGCCCCGGTGAGGTTTTGGTCCGGGTTAATGCAATCTCACTCAATTACCGCGACAAAATGGTGATTGATGGCACGATGCCATTACCGCTTCCTTTCCCCTTTACCCCTGCGTCAGATATGGCAGGCGTAGTGGAAAAAATCGGTGAAGGTGTGACGCGTTTCCAGGAGGGGTCGCGTGTTATTTCGACCTTTTCGCCCGACTGGATTGACGGCAAGCCAAACGGCAACGCGCGCACTCCGCCATATCGCACGCTCGGTGGGGTTTACCAGGGAATGCTGGCGGAATACATTGTTATGAGCGAAAACTGGCTGGTGGCATCCCCTGAAACTCTCGATGATATTCAGGCCAGCACATTGCCCTGCGCAGGGCTTACCGCCTGGTTTGCATTAGTTGAACGCGGCGGAATACGTGCCGGGCAAACAGTGCTGGTACAGGGAACCGGCGGTGTTTCTATGTTTGCTCTGCAAATCGCTAAAGCTCATGGAGCCCAAGTGTTTGTGACCTCCGGTAGCGATGAAAAACTGGCTCGCGCCCAGGCGTTGGGAGCGGATCATGGCATTAATCGTTTGCAGGGTGATTGGGTGGATGCCATTTACGAACTGACCTATGAGCACGGAATCGATCATATTATCGAAACAGTGGGTGGGGAAAACCTGAGTCATTCTCTACGGGCGGTGGCGGTGCATGGGCGTATATCGGTGATTGGCGTACTTGAAGGTTTTGAATTCTCAGGCCCGGTGGGTGAGCTCTTACTGAAATCACCGACGATTCAGGGGATTGGTGTCGGCCATCGCCGGGCTCTTGAAGATTTCGTCCGTGCGATTGATGCCAACGGCCTGAAACCGGTCATCGAAACGCGCTACCGTTTTGACGAACTCCCACAGGCGCTGGCGCATCTTGATCGCGGTGCGTTCGGCAAAATCGTCTTAACTCGCTCGTGATTGACTACACTTCTATTGCACACTTCGTGAATGCAAGAGGACACGGTCATGGGCTTTTTCGATCAAGTTACTGGCATGATGGGGGGTGGCGATGCAGGTAAATTCAAAGTCATCCTAACGTGGATAAATGAACAAGGCGGTATTCAGGCAATACTTGAACAGTTTCGGGAAAAGGGGTACTCAGATATTGTCACCTCATGGTTAAGCGGCGCACATAATCAAAGCGTTAGCCCTGAGCAGGTGCAAGAGGTGCTGGGCATGCCCGCAATCAGCGGACTGGCTGAGAAACTGGGAATTGATGTGGGAAGCGCATCTCAACTGCTGTCAGAGCAGTTCCCAAAAATAGTCGATACCTTATCACCAGCAGGTGAAGTCGCTCATGACGAAGACTTGCTGACTAAAGGCTTCCATATGCTGAAAGATAAATTCTTCAGCTAGCTGAAAAACGCCACTCACGCATTTTATTTGCAGTACTGGGTGGCGTTTTCTTGTGTATAAAACGGACCTTTTTAACGTGAAACGTAGCGCTATTTTTGCGGGCTTAATCGCGTTAGCATGAGATAAACTCATTACCTCAGAAAATCCCATGCCTATAAAACTCATTGCTATTGATATGGACGGCACATTACTGCTGCCGGACCACACCATTTCTCCAGCCGTTAAAGCCGCCATCGCCAGTGCGCGCGAACAGGGCGTTAACGTTGTTTTGTGTACCGGACGCCCTTTTGCAGGTGTTGAGAGCTATCTCAGAGAGCTGCACATGGATAAGCCGAATGACTATTGCATCACCTATAACGGTGCATTGGTACAAAAGGCGAGCGACGGCAGCACCGTCGCGCAAACGGCGCTGAGCTACGATGATTACCGCTATCTGGAACAGCTTTCCCGTGATGTGGGTACCCACTTCCATGCGCTGGACAGGCATACGCTGTACACCGCGAACCGTGACATCAGCTACTACACCGTTCATGAATCCTTTATCGCCAATATCCCGCTGGTATTCAGTGAGCCAGAAAATATGGATAAAAACGGCGCATATCTGAAAGTGATGATGATCGATGAACCCGCCATTCTGGACAAAGCCATCGCTCAAATTCCAGATGACGTGTATGAGCGCTATACGCTGCTTAAAAGTTCCCCATATTTCCTTGAGATCCTCGATAAGCGCGTAAACAAAGGCACTGGCGTGAAAGCGCTGGCTGAAACGCTCGGTATCAAGCAAGAAGAAGTGATGACCCTGGGCGATCAGGAAAACGACATTGCGATGCTGGAATACGCCGGTATTGGCGTCGCGATGGAAAATGCTATCGACAAAGTGAAAGATGTCAGCAATTTCGTCACTAAATCCAACCTGGAAGACGGCGTTGCTTACGCGATTGAGAAGTTTGTACTGAATAGATCCTGACTTTTCTGTTGAGATAATCCAGTTCAGCCCTCAAATTAACTTTTGGGGGCTTTTTTCTGGCAAAGTTAGAATATGTAATGCTCCTTAACTTATTATATGGTTGTTTTTTAAATTAACCGGGAGTTAACTATCCACTCAAAATATTAAATGGAATTTAAGATGAATAAGCTGAGTGGTGCCGAATGGGTGAGATACTTCCCTGGAAAAAATAGTATTGATGACCTTAGCCCAGGATTTCGTATGGGGGTCGAGAAATTCTATAAAGCACTTGTACAAGCTGGAGCCAGGGTGCTCATAGCAGCAACGCTCCGTCCTCCAGAGAGAGCCTATCTTATGCATTGGTCCTGGATGATCGCTAATAGGAAAACGCCACCAAATAAAGTGCCTGATTTTAAAGGTGTTAATATCAACTGGGTACATGAATATGATAGTAAAAGTATAGCTGCTGCTGTTGCAATGGTTAATGCTTATGGCATGCATAACTTACATGTAGCTCCTGCATTAAATAGTCGCCATACAGAAGGTAACGCTATTGATATGAATATATCATGGCGGTTTTGCTGATGAGCCGCATTGGTCTAATGATGGTCGCTAAATTGAAAAAAACCAAATTTATATTTATTTTCGCAATGCTGTTTTGTAATGGTTGTATTTCGGAAGTAAATAGAAAAATCCCTTCTGATGTTAATTCGTTTGTTGAAAGTGCTGATGCATGTACACATTACTCAGGGGAGTGGGATAGTTCTATATCTAAACAAAAGCAGCAGGAAATAGAAAAAGCAGTCGATAAATATTGCGGATTGGCTAAGAAACAACAAATAGAGCTCGAGGTAAAATACAAAGGGAATAAGAGTATAGAAAAAGAGCTTTCAAACTATACTTTCGATTAATTTATAGCGGTCATACTTCAAGTTGTAAACGTGGCCGCTTTAAATCAACGCTTTTAAGCCAACGGAATATCAGCAAAGCCGCTTTTCATGATGAGCTTGCGCGACCAGGCTGAAGTTAATATCTTGGCTTTAATCACCTTCCCAAAAAGTTTTCTTCTGAGTTTCCCTGTTCGCTTCAGATAAGCAGCATTGGGCGCAATATGCTGCTCGTTAAAGATATTTGCCAGAATTTCTGCGCTATCCAGCGCATAGCTGATCCCTTCCAGCGAGCTGGCGCTTATAAATCCCGCAGCTTCACCAATAAGAAACGCATTATCCTTGCCACAGACAAAATCACTCCATTTTGAGGGGCACAGCACAATACACTTTTCTTCTTTTATCGCTTCTCCGAAGACAAAAGAGCGTAAGGTCATTTTCTGTTTTAGCGTGCTGTATTGCTCTCGCCCACCTTTCATGGGGAATGCGCCGCCAAAAATAAAGTAGCCGTCTTTGGACATACTCCAGGCGTAGCAGTCAGTAATGTTGTTATCAAAAATGCAGGATAAGAATGGTTGAGCGTGTTTTTCTGGAAACCATTGCTGTATAGCCTGGTACTTACGGATCGTGTGCTGTGGGTAGATGGTGCGCCGAACCAGCGAGTTTGCGCCATCGGCTCCAACGATATAGCGGGCGAAGATTTCCCGCGTACTTCCGTCTTCCTCAAAAGAGATGCGATAGAATTTCCCTTCCTTCTTAATGCGCTTACAAAGTGTGTCGTGATGAACATCCACCGAGTCAGGAATCAGTGTTTTTAGCCATAGATCAAAAGCATGACGGTTGATATTGATATAACTGCGCTGATAGTTGCACTCGATATCTGATTGTAAATCAACGGTTTTGACGCTGAAAATCTGTGGGTTAGCCAGCACGTGCAGCGGAAGATTTATCCTTGAGCGGATAAAAGAGCGTTGTGCATCAGGCGCCAGCAATCCGCCGCAGGGTTTCTGAAACCCTTCTTCACCCTTCTGCTGCTTTTTATCCAGAGCTATCACCTTCAAATCTGAATCAAGCAACCTTGCTAATGTCGCGCCAGCCGGACCTAACCCGATGATTGCTATGTCGTAATGTTCCATTTCCTGCACCCCAGCGTTTAACTCAGGCGTGCACGATAGAAGGGTTCTGTGAAGTGATGATGAAGTCCGTGCTGATTTTACCGGCGGTAATTATTGTGATCTACTGTCTGTTTTGTGATCTTAATTGTAGTACAACGCATAATTGTTGTACTACATTACGCGCATCGGAAGAGCTATTGGCTTCACATTTGTACTTCAAAATAGCGGTGTTTTTCAGCGCTCACGGTAAAGTAAGGTTAAAACCTAAATAGAACAGGGCTAACCATGACTAAGACCGATCGCATCATCGTGACGTTGGGCAAACAGATTGTTGACGGCAAGTACACGCCGGGTGCAGCACTTCCGTCAGAAGCCGACTTATGTGAGGAGTTCGAAACCTCACGCAACATTATTCGCGAAGTTTTTCGTTCTCTGATGGCGAAACGACTGGTCGAAATGAAGCGTTATCGAGGGGCTTTTGTACAGCCGCGTAACCAGTGGAATTACCTCGATACCGAAGTCTTGCAGTGGGTGTTGGAAAACGACTACGACCCAAGGCTGATAAGCGCCATGAGCGAAGTGCGAAACCTGGTCGAGCCTGCCATTGCACGCTGGGCCGCAGAACGAGCCACATCGAGTGAACTGGCGCGAATTGAAGCCGCGCTTAATGACATGGTGGCAAATAACCAGGACAGAGACGCATTTAACGAAGCCGATATTCGCTATCACGAAGCGGTACTGGAATCGGTGCACAACCCAGTGTTACAGCAACTGAGCGTGGCAATAAGCTCACTTCAACGAGCGGTGTTTGAACGCACATGGATGGGCGATGAAGCCAACATGCCGCAAACGCTTCAGGAGCATAAAGCCCTGTTTGATGCGATTCGCCACCAGGACAGTCAGGCAGCTGAAAAAGCCGCACTGACAATGATTGCTAGCTCCACCAAACGACTAAAGGAAATCACATGACATCACGCTACATCGCTATTGATTGGGGGTCGACTAACCTCCGCGCCTGGCTCTACCAGGACGGAATGTGCATTGACAGTCGCCAGACCACCGCAGGCGTTACGCGCCTGAACGGTAAAACCCCAGAAGCGGTGTTCGATGAAGTCACTCAGAACTGGCGTGAAACGAACACGCCCGTTTTGATGGCCGGAATGGTAGGCAGTAATGCCGGGTGGAAAATTGCCCCCTATCTGCCTTGTCCGGCTCGTTTTTCTGATTTAAGCCAGCAACTTACCCCTGTGCTGGATAACGTATGGATTATTCCTGGCCTCAGCGTACAACGTGACGATAACTGCAACGTCATGCGTGGTGAAGAAACCCAGTTGCTTGGCGCAAGAACGCTTGGCCCGGCCTCGCTTTACATCATGCCGGGAACGCACTGCAAATGGGTTCACGCCGATAAAGACACCGTGCAGGATTTCCGCACGGTAATGACGGGCGAACTGCACCATCTTCTGCTGAATCACTCCTTAATTGGCACAGGCCTGCCTGAGCAACAAACCAGCCATGAAGCCTTCCTCGCCGGACTGCATCGCGGGATAAGTGATAGCGATTTATTGCCACGCCTTTTCGAAATACGCGCCGCCCATGTGTTGGGTGAACTGCCGCGTAGTGAGGTGAGCGAATTTCTTTCCGGGTTGTTGATTGGTAACGAAGTGGCTGCGATGACTCGCCAGTACACGCCGGACGCTCAACAACCTATCACCATTGTTGCTAATCCCGCACTGAGCCAGCGTTATGTCAGCGCTCTCGGTTTACTGGGCTACCAGGCGCAAGTGCTGGATGGCGACAATGCATTCCAGGCAGGAATAAGGAGTATTGCAAATGCAGTGGCAAACTGATCTTCCCCTTATCGCTATTTTGCGCGGTATTACGCCGGATGAAGCACACGCACATGTTGCCGCGTTGCTGGATGCGGGATTTGACGCGATAGAAATCCCGATGAATTCGCCAGACTGGCAGATAAGCATTACGGCAATGGTGGCAGAGTTCGGACATCGTGCACTGATTGGTGCAGGAACCGTTTTGAAGCCCGATCAGGTCAATGAACTGGCAGCCATGGGCGGCAAATTGGTCGTAACCCCAAATACGCAACCGGAAGTTATTCGCCGCGCGGTTAGCCACGGAATGACGGTTTGTGCCGGTTGTGCCACCGCTTCCGAAGCGTTTAATGCACTCGACGCGGGCGCGCAGGCACTGAAGATTTTCCCTTCTTCATCCTTCGGACCTGATTACATCAAAGCGCTAAAAGCGGTATTGCCGCCTGAAGTGCCTGTTTTTGCGGTGGGTGGGGTGACGCCGGAAAATATCGCGCAATGGTTAAAAGCAGGCTGTGCTGGGGCGGGACTTGGCAGTGATTTATACCGTGCGGGGCAATCCGTTGAACAAACTGCACAGAAAGCAAAAGCATTCGTTAACGCGTACAAAGAGGCTGTGCAGGCATGAAAATTACTAAATTAACCACTTACCGCTTACCTCCGCGCTGGATGTTCCTGAAAATTGAAACTGATGAAGGCGTCGTCGGCTGGGGCGAACCGGTAATTGAAGGACGGGCAAAAAGCGTTGAAGCCGCAGTTCATGAATTAAGTGAATTTCTGATTGGCCAGGACCCTGCTCGCATTAATGATTTATGGCAAGTGATGTACCGGGGTGGTTTTTATCGCGGTGGCCCGATATTAATGAGCGCCATTGCCGGTATCGACCAGGCATTGTGGGATATTAAAGGTAAAGTCTTAAACGCCCCTGTCTGGCAATTAATGGGCGGACTGGTACGCGATAAAATTAAAGCATATAGCTGGGTAGGCGGCGATCGTCCATCAGACGTCATCGAAGGAATTACTGCATTACGAAAAATTGGTTTTGATACGTTTAAATTAAACGGCTGCGAAGAAATGGGGATTATTGATAACTCACGTAAAATTGATACGGCGGTTAATACCGTAGCGCAAATTCGTGAAGCCTTTGGTAATGAAATTGAATTTGGTCTGGATTTCCATGGACGCGTCAGTGCGCCAATGGCGAAAGTATTAATTAAAGAACTGGAACCTTATCGCCCATTGTTTATTGAAGAACCGGTTCTGGCTGAGCAAGCGGAATATTACCCGCGTCTGGCCGCGCAAACGCATATTCCCATCGCCGCAGGTGAGCGCATGTTCTCGCGCTTTGAGTTTAAACGCGTGCTGGAAGCGGGCGGTTTAGCGATTCTGCAACCGGATCTTTCCCATGCGGGTGGCATCACCGAATGCTTCAAAATCGCGGGTATGGCCGAAGCCTATGATGTTTCACTGGCACCACATTGCCCGTTGGGGCCCATCGCACTTGCCGCGTGCCTGCATATCGACTTTGTTTCCCGCAATGCGGTACTCCAGGAACAAAGTATGGGGATTCATTACAACAAAGGCGCTGAATTACTCGATTTCGTTAAAAATAAAGAAGACTTCAAAATGGATGGCGGCCACTTTATGCCATTAATGAAACCGGGTCTTGGCGTTGAAATTAACGAAGAAATGGTTATTGAACGCAGTAAAAATGTGACCGACTGGCGCAATCCTTTGTGGCGGTATCCAGATGGTGCTGTCGCTGAATGGTAATATTCTTCATCCTTCAAGCCGCAGCGGCGTTGGCTGCGTTCGTTCACCCCAGTCACTTACTTTAGTAAGCTCACGGGGATTCACTTACTTGCCGCCTTGCTGCGACTCGAATGATTTAGAATATTAAAACGTAAAAATAAATCGAATATAAAAATCCTCTGTACTATTTTTGGAGACAGATGTTATGGATATTTCTGTAACCGCTACAAGACCTACGCGTCGCCGTTATGTGACGTTAATTATGATCTTCATTACAGTCGTTATTTGTTATGTCGATCGCGCGAATCTGGCGGTAGCATCGGCTCATATTCAGGAAGAGTTTGGTATTACTAAAACTGAAATGGGTTATATATTTTCGGCCTTTGCCTGGTTATATACCTTATGCCAGATCCCAGGCGGTTGGTTCCTTGACCGCATGGGTTCGCGCATGACCTATTTTATTGCTATTTTCGGCTGGTCGGTTGCCACCTTATTCCAGGGGTTTGCAACCGGGCTTATGTCGTTAATAGGGCTGCGTGCGATCACCGGTATTTTTGAAGCGCCTGCGTTCCCAACCAATAACCGTATGGTGACCAGTTGGTTCCCGGAACAAGAACGTGCCTCCGCAGTCGGTTTTTATACCTCCGGTCAGTTTGTTGGCCTGGCTTTCCTGACGCCGCTGCTGATCTGGATTCAGGAAATGCTGAGCTGGCATTGGGTGTTCATCATTACCGGCGCCGTTGGTATTGTTTGGTCATTGATTTGGTTCAAGGTTTACCAGCCACCCCGCACCAGCAAAGGGATTAACCAGGCTGAGCTTGAGCACATTCGTGACGGTGGTGGCCTGATTGATGGCGACGCACCGGTTGAGAAGAAAGCCCGCACTCCGCTGACGGCGGCAGACTGGAAACTGGTGTTCAACCGTAAATTAGTTGGCGTTTATTTAGGGCAGTTTGCCGTGGCGTCGACGCTTTGGTTCTTCCTGACCTGGTTCCCGAACTATCTGACTCAGGAAAAAGGCATTACGGCGCTGAAAGCCGGTTTTATGACCACGGTTCCTTTCCTCGCGGCCTTTGTCGGTGTGCTGCTCTCGGGTTGGGTAGCGGATCGCCTGGTACGCAAAGGTTATTCGTTGGGTATGGCGCGTAAAACGCCAATCATCTGTGGCCTGTTGCTTTCTACCTGCATCATGGGCGCAAACTACACCAACGATCCTGTCTGGATTATGACGCTGATGGCTATCGCCTTCTTTGGTAATGGTTTTGCTTCGATTACCTGGTCGCTGGTTTCCTCTCTCGCACCGATGCGTTTAATCGGCCTGACGGGGGGCGTGTTTAACTTTGCGGGCGGTCTGGGCGGGATTACGGTTCCGCTGGTGATTGGTTACCTGGCACAAGGCTACGGTTTTGCACCGGCGCTGGTGTACATTGCCGCTGTCGCCTTGCTTGGCGCACTGTCCTACATTCTGCTGGTCGGTAAAGTAGAAAGGGTGGGATAAAAATCAGCAATGATTTACCCTGAGGCGTCCATCGCTTCAGGGTAAAACCATGATCAAACAACTCACCTTTGCACCTCGCCACCATCAACTCACGAATACCAACACCTGGACACCAGACAGCCAATGGTTGGTGTTTGATGTGCGCCCTTCTGGCGCGTCGTTTACCAGCGAAACCATTGAGCGCGTTAATGTTAATACGGGTGAAGTAGATGTTGTGTACCGGGCGTCGCAAGGCGCGCATGTCGGCGTGGTCACGGTGAATCCGCAGCAACCTGAGCGTTATGTCTTTATCCATGGCCCGGAAAACCCAGATGAACACTGGCAGTACGACTTTCATCACCGCCGTGGCGTGGTGGTTGAAAACGGTACGGCAACAAATCTCGATGCGATGGACATTACGCCGCCCTTTACTCCTGGCGCATTGCGCGGCGGCAGCCATGTTCACGTCTGGAGCCCAGACGGCACGCGTCTGAGCTTCACCTATAACGACCACGTTATGCATGAATACGATGCGTCGAAAGATTTGCGCAATGTGGGTATCGCACTGCCATATGGCCCGGTAATCCCAACCAAACAACATCCTCGTGAATACGATGGCAGCCATTATTGCGTTCTGGTCAGCCGCACTACGCCAAATCCACAGCCTGAAAGCGACGAGATTAACCGTGCTTATGAAGAAGGTTGGATTGGGGATCATGGTTATCGTAAACCGGATGGCAGCCAGCAGCGCTGGGCGCTGGCGTTTATTGGTGACACGCTTTCCACCAGCGGCAATAAAGTGCCTGAGCTGTTTGTCGTGGATTTACCTGATAACAAAGAGGCTTACTTCGAGGCTGGCGCTGAGCCTGTCGAAGGTACGCAAACCACATTGCCCGCCCCGCCTGCGCAAGTGCATCAACGTCGGCTTACCTATACCCATCAACGTCGTTACCCAGGCTTAGCGGTTCAGCCACGGCATTGGGTACGCAGCAGCCCGGACGGCAGTTTACTGGCGTTTTTGATGCGCGATGATTCGGGTGTGGTGCAAATGTATTTGCTTTCACCAAACGGTGGGGAGCCACGTCAGTTGACGCATGTGCAAGAGAGCATCCAGTCGGCGTTTAACTGGCATCCGAATGGGCAAGCGCTGGGCTTTGTGCAGAATAACCAGATTGTGTTGGTTGGCGTGAACGATGGGGCAATCACACCGCTGACGCGGCCAGGGAGTGAGGTGCCTTCAGCAGATGCCGTGGTGTTTTCACCGGATGGAAAACACATTGCCTGGATGCAGGATGTCGAGGGATTCCGTCAACTGTTTATGACGGAAACACGCCTGTAATTACTGAACGGGCGGGAGCACAGAATTGGTGGCCAGATTCGCGTTCTCGCTCGCTTCGACTTTAGATTTCAGAGACTTGTCGGTGCGGTACAAATCCCACGGCACCAATACGGTATCCGCAATCGCCGTAAATGGCATATCGAGTACGACAAACGGTTTGTATCCCCAGCTTGTTCCGCTGTCAGTCAGCATTTGGTAGCTTGCGCGGGTGCCGGGATACGTCCCATCTTGCCCACCTGTATGAGTCATGACACTTGAGCATCCACTGACGGTGAGTAATCCACTACCCAGAATGATTGTTGGAAGATAACTTTTCATCATCACTATAATTTTTTCGTCGTAAAGGGCCTGTTCTGGCCTGGCTGCACTGGGTTATATCACCCATACAGATAATAAAAAAACTGCACTTACTACTCTGTGGCGTTTATCGCAGATAATTCCTGTTTACTCCGCAATCAGTCTATGTACTGACAGCGGAACCCGCAAAAAATTTACTTTTGTGGCCTTGAAAAGCGTGAAACAGGACCGATTTTATTAACGTGGTCAATAAAGGGTACGCCGTAAGGGTACTCAGTTACTGAAGCCTGTCCATGATGGAAGGCAATGTTTGATTCTCGCTGATAATCAGGAGTATTAATTTATGCGTAATTTCGATTTATCCCCGCTTTATCGTTCTGCTATTGGTTTTGACCGTCTGTTTAACCTGCTGGAAAGCAACCAGAGCCAGAGCAACGGCGGCTATCCTCCATACAATGTTGAATTAGTTGACGAAAACAACTATCGCATTGCGATTGCAGTAGCCGGTTTCGCTGAAAGCGAACTGGAAATTACTGCCCAGGATAACTTGCTCGTTGTAAAAGGCGCGCACGCAGACCCACAACCAGAGCGCACTTATCTCTATCAGGGGATTGCCGAGCGCAACTTCGAACGCAAATTCCAGTTAGCAGAAAACATCCACATCCGTGGTGCAAACCTGGTCAATGGCTTGCTGTACATCGATCTGGAGCGCGTGATTCCAGAAGCAATGAAACCGCGCCGAATCGAAATTAACTAACTCTGCGGGTCGCATTGAGCGGCCTGAACAAATAACGTAACAAAGCCCAGGCTTGCCGATAGGGAGCCGAAGGTAAAACTCGCTTCAAAGAAGGAGAAAACACATGCGTAACTACGATTTATCACCTCTGCTGCGTCAATGGATCGGTTTTGACAAACTGGCTAATGCCTTACAAACCAGCAGCGAAGGGCAGACATTCCCGCCTTACAACATTGAGAAAGGCGATGATAACCACTATCGGATCACACTGGCGCTGGCCGGTTTCCGCCAGGAAGATCTTGAGATTGAGCTGGAAGGTACACGCCTGCATGTAAAAGGCACGCCGGTCAAACCTGAAAAGGAAACCACCTGGCTGCATCAGGGGTTAGTGACTCAGCCATTTAGCCTGAGCTTCACCCTTGCAGAATACATGAAGGTATCCGGTGCGACATTTACCAACGGTCTGTTGCACATCGACCTGGTACGTGAAATTCCTGAAGAGGTGGCACCGAAACGCATCGCTATCAGCGAGCGCCCTGCGCTTAATAGCTAATTGCAGTATCCCCCTTTCTGAGGCCCCATTTATGGGGCCTTTTTTTGTGTTCTGCACCCCATTAACGCCCGCATCTCTCTGCCAGAATCACTGTTAATAATAATGTTATTCACAGGGAATTCTGCGATGAGTGAAATAGCGTTAACCGTCAGTATGTTGGCATTGGTCGCGGTCGTCGGCTTGTGGATTGGCAACATCAAAATTCGTGGCATCGGGTTTGGGATAGGCGGTGTGCTATTCGGCGGTATTATCGTCGGTCACTTCGTCAATAAAGCCGGAATAAACTTGAATGGCGACATGCTTCATTTCATTCAGGAATTTGGCCTGATCCTGTTCGTTTACACCATTGGTATTCAAGTCGGGCCGGGGTTCTTCTCTTCTTTGCGCGTGTCCGGTTTGCGCCTCAATCTCTTTGCGCTCCTCATTGTGGTGCTCGGCGGGTTGGTCACTGCGCTCATCCATAAAATCTTCGATGTTCCTCTGCCCGTGGTATTAGGTGTTTTCTCGGGTGCAGTGACCAATACGCCAGCATTGGGTGCGGGCCAGCAAATCCTGACAGATCTGGGCAACCCTGCGGAATGGGTTGATAAAATGGGGATGAGCTATGCGATGGCGTACCCGTTCGGTATTTGCGGGATCCTGATAACCATGTGGCTGACTCGCATGGTCTTTCGTATTAACGTCGATCAAGAAGCGGCGCGCTTTGATAGCAGCTCCGGGCAAAGTCATGCTCAACTCCAGACCATGAATATCTGTGTCGCCAACCCCAATCTCAACGGCTTACCCATTCAGGATGTGCCCGTCCTTAACAGCGATACCATTATTTGTTCACGCCTGAAACGCGGAGAATTACTGATGGTCCCCGCGCCGGGTACGGTGATTCAAACCGGGGATTTATTGCACCTGGTGGGGCAAGAAAAAGATCTGCATTCCGCATTATTGGTTATCGGCCAGCAAGTGGATACCTCACTTTCTACACGCGGAACCGACTTGCGTGTGGAGCGTGTGGTGGTGACCAATGAGAAAGTGCTGGGGAAAAAAATCCGCGACCTGCATTTAAAGCAGAAGTACGACGTGGTCATTTCGCGCCTGAATCGTACAGGTATTGAGCTGGTGGCAAGCAGCAATGTTAGCCTGCAATTTGGCGATATCCTCAATTTAGTTGGTCGTCCTGAATCGATAGAAGCCGTGGCGGCAGAGGTGGGGAACGCGCAGCAAAAACTCCAGCAAGTACAAATGTTGCCGGTATTTATCGGCATTGGGCTCGGTGTTTTATTGGGCTCGATCCCGCTTTTCATTCCGGGATTCCCTGTCGCACTGCGCCTTGGACTCGCGGGTGGGCCGCTCATTATGGCGATCATTCTTGGGCGCATAGGCAGTATTGGTACGCTGTACTGGTTTATGCCGCCGAGTGCGAACCTCGCATTGCGCGAGCTGGGAATTGTCTTGTTCCTTGCGGTGGTCGGTTTGAAATCGGGTGGGGATTTTGTCAGTACTTTGCTGCATGGCGACGGTGTCAGCTGGATTGGCTACGGCATTCTGATTACCGGCATTCCGTTGCTGGTGACGGCGATCATTGCAAGATTGCTCGCCAAAATGAATTACCTGACGCTCTGCGGCATGCTGGCAGGCTCGATGACCGATCCCCCGGCGTTGGCCTTTGCTAACGGCTTGCATGGCACCAGTGGCGCGGCGGCATTGTCTTACGCCACGGTTTACCCACTGGTCATGTTTCTGCGCATTATTACCCCGCAGCTTTTGGCGGTGTTGTTCTGGGTGTAATGCCTGACGATTGCCTATAAATGCACTCGCCGCAAATGGTAATCCACCTGGTATTCGCTGGCATTGCGGAACATTACTGAATAATTCACATAGTCGCCGCTGTCGCTGTATGACAGCGACGTGATGCGCAAAATCGGTGTGAGCTCGTCGATGTTGAGTAACTTTGCCATCTTCCGGTCGGCCAGGACGGGTGTCAGGCTTTCGTAGTTACCGCACACGATAATGTGGCATTCATCCTCGATATAACTGAACTTTGACCCTTCCAGATGTGCGACTGATAGATTATGGAATAATTTCAATGGCATGTAGCTGTCTTCTACCATCAATGGCTTTCCGTCTACCGAGCGCACCCGGCGCGAGTAGTAGATCCGTTCATCAATATTAATGCGTAATTGGCTAGCGATGGCAGGCGGTGCGGGCATTACCTGAAACTCCAGCACATTGCTGATGACCTCTTTACCCTGGTTACGCATCACTTCAATGAATCCCGTCAGATTCGTCGTCTCATGATGGACATCTTTTTTAGCCACATAGGTGCCGCTACCGTGGCGGCGCACTACCAGCCCCCAACTCACCAGCAAATCGATAGCTTTACGAATCGTCATGCGTGATACGCCAAACTCACCTGCAAGACGGACTTCAGAAGGCAGTGGGCTGCCAATGTTGTAATCAGCCGAGTTAAGGCGGATTCGTAACCGATCGGCGATAGATTTGTAGATCACCTGTAGACCTCTTAATGGCTGCGCATAGGGTTTAATAAACCCTTGTTTCATTAAATATTCACTTGATTTAATTGAGTTAAATTACTCATTCACGCCGTGAATTGGATGGTGAAAATCAGCGTGTCTATTTATTTATCAAAAAGTAGACAACTTACCCCAAATAAAAACTATGAAAGCGATCACGAATCGGCGCGGCGGGCAAAGATAAGTCACCCACGTCTCCCTACTCTCAGTCTCAGGCCAGCGTTAAAAAATAAGGTCACTTACCCTACAAGTTGTTACGTGAGGATTTAAAAATGCTCAGTCAAATACAACGTTTTGGTGGCGCAATGTTTACCCCGGTTTTGCTGTTTCCATTCGCCGGGATTGTCGTAGGCATCGCCATTATGTTGCGCAACCCGATGTTTGTCGGCGAAGCGCTAACCGCTCCCGATAACTTATTTGCGCAAATCGTCCACATTATTGAAGAAGGCGGCTGGACGGTGTTCCGCAATATGCCGCTGATTTTTGCCGTCGGCTTACCTATTGGCCTCGCTAAACAAGCGCAGGGCCGTGCTTGTTTAGCAGTGCTGGTGAGCTTTATGACCTGGAACTACTTCATCAATGCGATGGGGATGACCTGGGGCCATTACTTCGGTGTTGATTTTAGCGTCGACCCGACAGCGGGTACCGGGCTAACTATGATTGCCGGAATAAAAACGCTCGATACCAGCATCATTGGTGCGATTGTTATCTCCGGATTAGTCACGGCTATTCACAACCGCTATTTCGAAAAACAACTTCCCGTCTTTCTTGGCATCTTCCAGGGCAGTTCATTCGTCGTGATTGTGGCCTTCTTCGTGATGATCCCGTGCGCCTGGCTCACTCTGTTTGGCTGGCCGAAAGTGCAAATGGGCATTGAATCCCTTCAGGATTTCTTACGCAACGCCGGCTCACTTGGCGTATGGGTTTATACCTTCCTTGAACGCATTCTTATCCCAACCGGCCTGCATCACTTCATCTATGGTCCGTTTATCTTTGGCCCTGCGGTGGTAGAAGGCGGTATTCAGGTTTACTGGGCGCAGCATTTGCAGGAGTTCAGCCAAAGCACACTGCCTTTGAAAACGCTGTTCCCTGAAGGGGGATTCGCGCTGCACGGTAACTCGAAAATATTTGGCTGCCTTGGGATTGCACTTGCTTTGTATGCCACCTCTGCACCTGAAAACCGCGTAAAAGTGGCAGGTCTGCTGATCCCTGCAACATTGACCGCGATGCTCGTGGGCATTACCGAACCCCTTGAATTTACCTTCCTTTTTATCTCACCAGTCTTGTTTGCCGTTCATGCATTCCTCGCCGCAACGATGGCGACCGTGATGTACATGTGTGGCGTGGTGGGCAACATGGGCGGCGGCCTGCTCGACCAGTTCCTGCCGCAAAACTGGATACCGATGTTCCACAACCACGCATCGATGATGTTTATCCAGATTGGCATCGGCCTTGCGTTCACCGCCATCTACTTCGTGGTGTTCCGTACCTTAATCCTGCGCTTCAACATGAAAACGCCAGGCCGTGAAGAGAGTGAAATCAAGCTCTACAGCAAGGCGGATTACCAGGCGTCACGCAAGCAAACCACCGCTGCGGCGGCCAAAGAAAGCAAACAGAGCCAGGCTGCTGGCATCCTCGAAGCTCTGGGGGGGAACGACAACATCCTTAGCGTCAATAACTGTGCAACTCGCTTACGCATCACTCTGGCTGATATGGCGCTGACGCAGAGTGACGAAATTTTCAAAGCGCTGGGCGCCCACGGTGTGGTGCGGCGCGGCAACGGTATTCAGGTGATTGTGGGTCTGCATGTCCCGCAAGTCCGTGACCAGATTGAAACCCTGATGAAAGACACATCATTGACCGAACTTAAATCCATGACGGAGGCAGTATCATGAAAAAATTCTCTGTAGTTGTAGCCGGTGGCGGCAGCACATTTACTCCTGGTATCGTATTGATGTTGCTGGCGAACCAGCATCGTTTCCCACTGCGTTCTTTAAAGTTCTATGACAACGATGGCGCGCGTCAGGAAACCATCGCTGAGGCCTGTAAAGTCATCCTCAAAGAGCAAGCGCCAGACATTGAATTCAGCTACACCACCGATCCGCAAGAAGCCTTCACCGATGTGGATTTCGTGATGGCACATATCCGCGTGGGTAAATACCCGATGCGTGAACAAGACGAGAAAATCCCACTACGCCACGGCGTGTTGGGCCAGGAAACCTGTGGGCCGGGCGGGATTGCTTATGGGATGCGCTCCATCGGCGGTGTATTAGAGCTGGTTGATTTTATGGAAAAATACTCGCCAAACGCCTGGATGCTTAACTATTCCAACCCGGCGGCGATTGTGGCAGAGGCGACGCGTCGACTGCGCCCGAACGCGAAGATTCTTAACATTTGCGATATGCCTATCGGCATTGAAAGCCGCATGGCGCAAATTGCTGGTCTGAAAGATCGCAAAGAGATGCGCGTACGCTATTACGGCCTGAATCACTTCGGCTGGTGGACGTCTATTGAAGATAAAGATGGCAACGATTTGATGCCTAAAATCCGTGAACATGTGGCGAAATTTGGTTACGTGCCGCCATCTGATGAACATGGTACAGAAGCCAGCTGGAACGACACTTTCTCGAAAGCAAAAGATGTGTGGGCGCTGGACCCAACCACCTTCCCAAATACTTATCTGAAATACTACCTGTTCCCGGATTACGTGGTTGAGCATTCAAACCCTGAGCACACTCGCGCGAATGAAGTGATGGAACACCGTGAAAAACACGTCTTTGGTTCCTGTAACGCCATCATTCAAGCGGGGAAATCGTCTGCCGGAGAGCTGGAAATTGACGAACATGCGTCGTACATCGTCGATCTGGCGGCGGCTATCGCATTCAACACCCAGGAGCGCATGCTGCTGATTGTGCCAAACAACGGTGCGATTAATAACTTTGACCCGGAAGCGATGGTTGAAATCCCATGTCTGGTCGGGAAAAGCGGCCCAGAGCCGTTGGTCGTCGGTAACATCCCGCAGTTCCAGAAAGGGTTGATGAGCCAGCAGGTGGCGGTTGAAAAACTGGTGGTTGAAGCCTGGGAAGAGGGATCTTATGTGAAGTTATGGCAGGCCATTACGCTCTCTAAAACCGTACCGAGTGCATCGGTTGCCAAAGCGATTCTTGATGATTTGATTGAGGCGAACAAAGATTACTGGCCTGAACTGAAGTAAGTTTTGTTGGGTGTGGGCTGCCCTCACCCTAACCCTCTCCCACAGGGAGAGGGGATTGTTCAGTTTTCTCCCTCTCCAGGTTGAGAGGGAACTGTTCGGTTTTCTCCCTCTCCAGAGTGAGAGGAAACTGTTCGGTTTTCTCCCTCTCCAGGGTGAGAGGGAACTGTTCGGTTTTCTCCCTCTCCAGGGGGAGAGGGGATTGTTCAGTTTTCTCCCTCTCCAGAGTGAGAGGGAACTGTTCGGTTTTCTCCCTCTCCAGGGGGAGAGGGAATTGTTCAGTTTTCTCCCTCTCCTGGGGGAGAGGGAACTGTTCGGTTTTCTCCCTCTCCAGAGTGAGAGGGAATTGTTCGGTTTTCTCCCTCTCCAGGGTGAGAGGGAACTGTTCGGTTTTCTCCCTCTCCAGGGTGAGAGGGAACTGTTCGGTTTTCTCCCTCTCCAGGGGGAGAGGGCTGGGGTGAGGGCGTGCTTATTAAGCGTGACTACTTCGCTTTCGCCAGATACTGCGCCATCTCTGCTTCCGGCACCATGCCACCGCCCGTCGCCCAGACGATATGCGTGGCGTTTTGCAATTGCTCAGCAGTGAAGTTGTGCATTTGATGATAGGCCGCGTCGGCACTCACATGCAGAGGGCCTGGCATACCGGCAAGCGCGGAAGGCTCGAGGCGAATGTTTTCCTCTTCTGCCAGCCAGCCAAGCAGCGTATACATCGTCTGATCTTCAAGGGTATAAAAACCATCGAGCAGTCTTTGCATGGCACGCCCAACAAACCCGGATGCACGTCCCACCGCCAGGCCATCGGCAGCGGTAATATTATCAATGCCCAAATCTTGCACGGAAATCTCATCATGCAGGCCGGTGTAAACCCCCAGCAGCATACAAGGTGAGTGAGTCGGCTCAGCAAACAGGCAGTGAACGTGATCGCCGAACGCCATTTTCAGGCCAAATGCGACCCCGCCAGGACCACCGCCAACGCCGCACGGCAGGTAAACAAACAGCGGATGCTGTTCATCAACAATGCGCCCCTGCTGCGCGAACTGGTCTTTCAGACGCTGACCGGCAACCGAATAGCCCAGGAACAAAGTACGGGAGTTCTCATCGTCGATAAAGAAACAATTAGGGTCGGATTCGGCAGCTTTACGACCTTGCTCAACGGCGACTCCGTAATCCTGCTCGTACTCCACAACCGTCACGCCATGGCTACGCAGTTTGGCTTTTTTCCAGGCGCGGGCATCCGCTGACATATGCACGGTGACATTAAACCCAATGCGCGCACTCATAATACCGATAGATAACCCCAGGTTGCCGGTTGAACCTACGGCGATGCTGTACTGGCTAAAGAAGTCTTTAAATTCAGGCGTCAGCAGCTTGCGGTAGTCATCTTCGGTCGTCAGGAGACCCGCTTCAATCGCCAGTTTTTCGGCATGCGTTAGCACTTCATAGATCCCGCCACGCGCTTTGATTGAACCGGAAATAGGCAGATGGCTGTCTTTTTTAAGCAGCAACTGGCCGCCTATTTTTTGCTTAAACTCGGTTTCCAGGCGCTTTTGCATTGCCGGGATCGCGACCAGTTCTGACTCGATAATACCGTTGGTCGCCGCTGTTTCTGGAAACGCCTGCGCCAGATAAGGTGCGAAACGTGTCAGGCGAGCATGGGCATCCTGCACATCTTCGCTTGTCAGGCCTACATAAGGTAAGCCCTCGGCAAATGAAGTCGTTTCCGGGTTAAACCAACAGGTTTCTTTCAGGGCGATTAAATCGCTAACTAGCGGAAATTGTTGAGTTAAAGTATTGATTTCAGCGTTTTTCATAAGACAATCTCTTTGCGCTTAGATGATAAATGAAAGCAGGAACGTCGCGCCCAGTGCCAGTAAAGAGGCGATAAATGTCGCCGTTGTATAGTATTTAAATGTTTCGTTGAGTGTTGCGCCGCAATATTGCTTCACCAGCCAGAACAGTGAATCCGTGACGATGGTGCAGCCAATCGCGCCGGAGCCGATAGCAATCGTAATAATTTCCGGGCTGACGTTGGGATAGAGCGGCAGCATCGGTGCCACAATCGCGGTTGCTCCCATCATTGCGACCGTTGCAGAGCCTACGGCGGCATGCAGAATCAGTGCAACCAGCCATGCCAGCAGAATCGGGTGCATATGCAAATTGGAGAGCAGCACCGCCAGAGAATCCGCAAGACCACTGGTTTTCAGGATGGCGTTAAACGCCCCACCTGCACCGATAATCAACAAAATGTTGGCGATAGAACCAAAGCCATTTTCCGTATGGGTTAACAGCTGGCTCATGCCGATATGCTGACGTAACCCGAGGACGTAATAGGCCACAAACACCGCAATAAACATGGCTGTTATTGGGTTGCCGATAAACTCCAGCACGGTATACAACGTCCCGCCTTTCGCCATATTCAACTCGGCGAGCGTTTTGATCAGCATCAGGCCAATCGGCAGCAATATTGTAAACAGTGTCGCGCCTAACGATGGCAGCGTTTCCTCTTTACGGACTTTCAGGTCTGAAAATTCAGCGGGTACTGCTTTAAATGGCAGGCGATTGCCGACAATTTTCAGGAACAGTGGCCCGCCGACTAACGATGCGGTTAAACCTACCAGTAAGCCGTACACAATCACCGTACCGACATCTGCGCCCAATTTGTTGGTAACAAACATGGCGGCCGGATGAGGTGGAACCACGCAATGCACGGCCATTAACGCGGTACATAACGGGATAGCCAGTTTCAGCAGGGAGGTGTTGGTCTTTTTCGCGATAGAAAATGCCAGTGGGATCAGAAGAACCACGCCGACTTCAACGAACAGCGTAATACCGCAAATCAACCCCACCAAAACCATGATGACATCAGCAGACAACCAGCGGCAACGCTGCAAAGCCAGGCCAATTCGTTCAGCCCCGCCAGACACTTCCATCATCTTCCCAAGAATCGTACCAAGGCCAATGACCGCTGCAAGAAAGCCCAATGTGCTGCCGATGCCGCTTTCGATGGAATTCACCATATCCAGCGGGCTCATGCCCATCATTGTGCCGACAAAAAAACTGGCCAACAGCAAGGCAAGGAAAGGGTGAAACTTCAGTTTGACAATGGTAAAGACGATTAAAATTATGCTGCTTAGCAGCGTTCCCACAACCCAAATCTGAGATTCCATACCCACCTCGTTCTGCGATTTATCTGCGGCTATTGGACAAAAATTGCTCCTGGCTGACAAACGATATAAATGGCATTTCACATGAGCCAGATTGAGCCAAAAGAGTGATTCAGGTTGAAAATCGGGGTGTAAATTTGATTTTGGTTCGACTTTTCGCATCTTAAAACGACGTTTTCAGGCGCATCTTTTACAATGCCGCCATGATTTATCTCTCTGGAAAGCACAATGGATCCGATTCGCGAAGTCCGAAATCGCTTACTTAATGGTTGGCAGCTATCAAAACTCTACACTTTTGAAGTCGCTGCCCGGCATCAATCCTTCGCATTGGCGGCAGAAGAGCTTTCTCTAAGCTCAAGCGCAGTCAGCCACCGAATTAATCAGCTTGAGCAGGAGTTGGGAATTCAGTTGTTTGTGCGCTCGCACCGCAAAGTGGAGTTAACACATGAAGGAAAACGGGTTTTCTGGGCGCTGAAATCTTCTCTGGATACGCTAAATCAGGAGATCCTGGATATCAAAAACCAGGAGCTGTCTGGTCTACTGACCATTTACTCGCGTCCTTCCGTTGCCCAGTGCTGGTTGGTTCCGATTCTTGGGGATTTTACGCGGCGCTATCCGTCTATTTCACTGACCATTCTCACTGGCAACGAGAACGTGAATCTGCAACGCGCAGGCATTGATTTAGCACTTTATTTTGACGATGCGCCTTCATCGCAGTTAACACATCATTTTCTGATGGATGAATCTATCCTGCCGGTGTGCAGTCCTGAATACGCGCAACAATTTGAATTAAAAGATAAACCTGCGCATCTACGCAATTGCACGTTGTTGCATGACAGACAAGCATGGAGCAATGATTCCGGTACGGACGAATGGCACAGTTGGGCGCAGCATTTTTCGGTCCCGTTACCTTCATCTTCAGGCATCGGTTTTGATCGCTCAGATTTAGCGGTGATTGCGGCCGTGAACCAGGTCGGTGTGGCGATGGGACGAAAAAGACTGGTGCAAAAACGCCTGGATCGCGGCGAGTTGGTTGCCCCATTTGGGGAAATGACGCTGAAATGCCATCAGCATTACTACGCCACCACGCTGCCTGGACGGCAATGGCCGAAAATTGAAGCGTTTATCCAGTGGCTTCAATCACACGTATGATTTTTAGTTGCCGTTTCTCATGAAATTATGTATTTTTATGCAATTAAAGTGCATAAATAATTTTATTGGGAGCGTCATATGTTCAGGATGTTAGCAAAATCAGTTGTTTTAGCAGGATGCCTTGCTTCTACCGTTCTCACTTCTGCCTGGGCCGCACAGCAGACTTATGTGGTCGGTTCTGGTGGGACCTACCGCCCGTTTGAATTTGAAAACAGCCAAAAGCAGCTTGAAGGTTTCGATATCGACATCATCAAAGCCATCGCTAAAGCCGAAGGTTTTGATATCAAATTGGTTAATACGCCGTGGGAAGGGATTTTTGCCACCCTGAATTCAGGCGATCGCGACATTATTATTTCAGGCATCACCATTACTGATAAACGTAAAGCGATGGTCGATTTCTCGGCTCCTTACTTCCCGGCTGAGCAATCCATCGTCGTGCCGAATGATTCCAGTGTCGATTCAGTTAACGCGTTGAAAGGCAAGAAAGTCGGCGTGGTGAACTCAAGCGCGGGCGATACCGTGGTATCCGAAACACTGGGTAAAAACAGCACCGACATCAAACGTTTTGATAATACGCCGCTGATGCTTCAGGAGCTGGCTGAAAATGGCATTGATGCTGCGGTCGGTGACGTTGGCGTGGTGAAGTACTACATCAAATCCCATCCGGATAAAGCGCTGAAAGCGGTCAAAGATGACAAGTTTGAACGCCAGTATTTCGGTATTGCCGTCGCGAAAGATAACCAGGAGTTACTGGGTAAAATCAACTCCGGCTTGAAGAAAATCGTAGCTGACGGGACTTACGCAAAAATCTATTCCACCTGGTTTGATAGCAACGTTCCAACTCTCCCCGCTGAATAATTTTGGATGACTCGGGGCCTGTCTGGCCCCAACAAGGATAGGTATGACCGGATTTCGCTGGGAGATAATCTCAGAATACGCGCCGCTATTTATGCAAGGCGCGCTCATGACCATCAAATGCACCATCATCTGTGTCATTTTGGGTACCACCTGGGGTTTATTACTTGGCCTGGGTCGAATGGCGCATGCCGAAGATGGCCCGTGGAAACAGGTGCTGCGCTACGCAGTACAGTGGCCGGTGCGCATTTACGTGAGCGCCTTCCGTGGGACGCCGCTGTTTGTGCAAATCATGGTGGTTCACTTCGCGCTGGTGCCGCTATTCATCAACCCGCGTGATGGGATGTTGGTCAGCAGTGGGCTGATGTCGGTGGATTTTGCCCGCGAACTGCGGTCTGAATATGGTGCATTCCTGTCGTGCGTGGTCGCGATAACGCTGAATGCCGGGGCGTATGTTTCTGAGATTTTCCGTGCGGGCATTCAGTCAATCGACAAAGGCCAGATGGAAGCATCGCGCGCGCTGGGAATGGGCTGGGGCAAAACGATGCGCAAAGTTATTTTGCCGCAGGCGTTCCGCCGCATCCTGCCTCCACTTGGCAATAATGCCATCGCCATTGTGAAGGATTCTTCGTTGGCTTCAGCGATTGGCCTGGCGGATTTGGCTTACGCAGCACGTACCGTTTCTGGCGCTTATGCGACGTATTGGGAACCTTACCTGACAATCTCATTGGTTTATTGGGTATTAACATTCCTGCTCTCGCTGATGGTGCAACACATGGAAAAGAGGCTTGGCAAAAGTGATTCACATTAATGATTTACAGAAACAATTTGGCAAAACTCATGTGCTGCGTGGTATTTCATGTGATATCGCGCCACAGGAAGTGGTGTGCGTGATTGGCCCGTCGGGTTCAGGTAAAAGTACTTTTTTACGTTGCCTGAACGCGCTGGAAAAACCGGATGGCGGTGAAGTGGTGGTGAACGGTTTTGCGGTTCACGATCCGAAAACGAACCTCAATACCCTGCGTTCCGGTGTGGGGATGGTCTTTCAGCGCTTTAATTTGTTCCCGCATATGACGGTGCTGGAAAACCTGACGATGGCGCCGATGTCGCTTAAAGGTTTGTCGAAAGCTGAAGCGGTTTCGCGTGCGGAAAAACTACTGCAAAAAGTGGGGCTGATAGACAAAATTGATGCCTGGCCATCGAGCCTTTCTGGTGGACAACAGCAGCGTGTGGCGATTGCGCGTGCGCTGGCAATGGAGCCGTCGATCATTCTGTTTGATGAACCGACCTCAGCACTCGACCCGGAGTTAGTGGGTGAAGTGTTGGCGGTGATGAAGCAACTGGCGCTGGAAGGCATGACGATGGTTATCGTTACCCACGAAATGGGTTTTGCCCGTGAAGTTGCCGATCGTGTGGTGTTTATCGACCAGGGCGTGATTCAGGAACAGGGGCCACCGTCGCAACTGTTTAACAATCCGACCAATCCGCGTACCAAAGAGTTTTTGAGTAAGGTGCTTTAATTTTCGTTCGCTTTCAGGGCAGCCCCTTAGCCCGTTCTCAATTTTGCTGCCCAATTTTGCATTCTGTTATTGGGCAGCTTTTTTTGCTTTAGATAGTCTGTTCACTTTGCTGGAATTTATGCGCAAGCGGCAGCCAGCAGAACAAAATCATCACGCCCATGGCGGTCATTAACATGCCGAGGCTGAATTGCCCGGTTTGTGGCAGCAGGGCAGAAAACCACGCCATCGCCCCAGAACCAATGTTTTGCAACCCACCCACTAACGCGCCCGCGGTCCCTGCCAGGAACGGGAATGGCTCCATCGCGCCACTGGTTGCCAGCGGGAATAGCATCCCGGCACCGAAGAAAAATAGCGCCGCAGGCACCAGCAGTGTCCAGATATTCATGAAACCGAGCCAGCCTGGGATCCACATCAGGATGCCCGCAATAAGGCAGCTCAAAACCGCCTGCCACATCAGCGATGAAAAACGGGCATTTTGTCGACCTGCGTACCACGAACCAAAAAATGCCGCCGGAATCGGCAGAATAAACAGAATGCTGACGACAACACCGTTTAGCCCCAGCACGCCGCCCATTAAAACGCCGGAGCAGGCTTCAAAGACCGCCACGCCAGCAAGGCCGCCCACCAACATGAGCAAGTAGCAGTTAAACGAGCCGCTGCCCAGCAGTGCTTTGTAGCTCGCGACCAGGCGTTGAGGTTTGGCCTGAACGGGTCGAGTTTCTGGCAGCCAGCGCAGCATGCAGATCGCGACAATAATACACAGCACCAGCAGGAAGCCGTAGCAGGTGCGCCAGCCCCAAATGGAATCGAGCATGCCTCCAATCACCGGTGCAATGAGCGGACTGACAAGGATCCCCATATTTAACAAACTATTAGCCTGGCGAAGCGATGCCCCTTCGTACAAATCGCGTGGCATGGTTCGCGCCATGACGCCCGCAACACCGGTTCCCATCCCCTGCAATGCGCTGGCAATCACCAGTGCGGTCAAATTGGTGGTAAACAGCGCCCACACTGTCGCGAGCATAAAGATGCTCATACCCGCCAGAATGACCGGACGGCGGCCAATGCGGTCTGAAATCGGCCCGTAGAAAAGCTGCGATACGCCATAGGTCAGCAAATAGGCTGCCATCACGCGTTGGATCGCGCCGTTGCGAACACCAAAGTCGTGAGCCATATCGGGAATAGATGGAATATAAATGGTTTGCGTCATCTGCCCGACGGCAACCAGAAGAATTAACATCATCAGCAGGTGAATGTTGGCTAATTTTTTCATTGTCTCAGGTGCGTTGTAGGGGTTTATGTGCCAATGGTCAGTGTATAAATCTAACTGTTTCTAAAAATCGAGAGGAATCTACCACAAAAAGACAATGAAGCCATATGGTGTAATGCTTTTTGAGCGGGGATTTAATGGCAGCTTTTAAAGCCTGAACGGCAATTTTTGTTGCCAGCGAAACGGCAGTTGAAATTTATTAAAAGGAGGCGGTTTCCCGCCTCCTTTTGATGCGACTTGAAGGTCATGAATTACTTGAAGTATTTCATGGCAACCTCAAGCAGTTGCAACAACGCAACCATGAGTTTCAGAAACAGAATAGCCAGTTCCATCAAGCCCATACGCTTTCTCCTGTGGCCAGGAGCACTGTCAGCCGACGCGCCTTTCCGCTGCCTGTAGTCTGCTGAATTTGTTGAAGTTACGTGGCGTGCTCCTTCGAGGTTAAGGCACTGACGGCACCACCCGTTTCAGCCAGGACTTGTATTCCGCGGCGAATTGCGGCCTCAGAGCGCATCACTTTCAACACAGTCAGTATAAATGTTTTACTGTATAAAAAAACAGTATTTTGATGAAAATGCGAGCATCTTCCCAGGCAGAGAATTTATGGTGTGCTTAAATTAACAGCAAGTGTTTGCGCGGCTATAGGTTTCGTCGTATATTCTGAGGGTTGATGTTGCGTGGTGTGCGAAGCAGCAAATGCGCCAAAAGCACTAAGCAGTAAAAACAAAAGACCTCGCCTCACCAGCGGGGTTTTTTGTTTTTGGTGATGGGGTTTTTAGGTGAGGAAAAAGATACGCGCTGCCCACCCTTCAATAATTAGTTAGAGAATCCTCGCGGAACAGCCTGCCCAAAACCATCGCCACTGTCAGTGCTGTTATCCATTCTGCCTCTGGCTTCTAGCCTTTCTGCCCGCATTTGTTCGCTAATCGCCTTGCGCTGTTCCGGGGTTAAATTTTCACGGTTGTTGAGGGGATCGAGCTGTTGCGAGCGCATAAACTCGTCGGTTTCGGTTGGACCATACGTACGATGCCCGTCATAGCCTGAGGTATCCCTCGAAGCGCAGCCAAGAATGGCGAACGGGATAAGCAATAACAGAGCAAATTTGTAAGCCATATTTTTTCCTGAGCCAGCACGATGGATATCGAATTCACGCAGCGTATCACGATAGTTTAGCTGCGACTGTCTGGCGTCACACGATTCGACGAAATCTTTAAACACACTCTTTCACTCCACTTTCCTCCCCAGTCTTCATTTGCGAATTACCCTTAATGAGCGTGCTAATTATTCATCTACTGAATACTGGAGAGAGACATGATAAAGCATCGTTTTTCCGCATTATTGCTCAGTGCTCTGTTGCTGAGTGCGGGGGCTGTGGCGGCTCAGTCTGATAATGTTATTAGGCCAATTCGTGGAATCATTGATTCGGTGAATGGAAATGAGGTCACAATTACCACCCGGCAGGGGGAGAAGCTCGAGGTGGCTTTGACGGACAAAACCAAGGTGAATAGCGTCAGCAAGGCCAACATCAGCGACATCAAGCCGGATAGTTTTATCGGCACGGCTGCCGTGCAGCAGGCCGATGGCTCGCTGAAAGCGTTGGAGGTACACGTGTTTTCGCCAGACTTACGTGGCTCAGGTGAAGGGTTTAATCCCTTTGAATCTGCAGACGGCAACGTCAACACGATGACGAACGGTACGGTTGGCAAACTGGTGAATAGCAATGGCCGCACCATGACGGTGAAGGTTAAAGACCAGGAGAAAACGGTGATAGTTCCTGACGATGTTCCCGTTGTTTTGATTACCCCAGGAATGCGGAACCTGCTGCAACCCGGTACCAAAGTGGTGCTGCATGCCGTGAAAGACGATAAAGGCCAAGTGGTGGCGCGGGGTATTTCTGCGGGCAAAGACGGGCTGACGCCGCCGATGTGAGTTTTGCCGTTTGTGTTGGACTCAATAGCATTGCCCCGGGAGGTTCCCGGGGCGCGAGCGCATCAATTCTAATGATTAGGACAGTGGGCTCAGCGTAATTTCTACACGGCGGTTCTGCGCCTTACCTTCAGCAGTGCTGTTGCTGGCAATGGGGTTCGCAGGCCCCATACCCGTTGTACGTACACGGTTTGCTGCAACGCCCTGGGTTATCAGCGCGCTGCCCACACCATCGGCACGCTGTTGGGAGAGCTTCATGTTCAGATCATTGCTGCCGGTGCTGTCGGTGTAACCCACGACGTTAACCGCAGTTTTTGGATATTCTTTCAGTACCATCGCCACACCGGTCAGGGTGTTAGCACCCGCTGGTTTCAGTGTTGCGCTGCTGCTGTCGAAAGTGACGTTGTTTGGCATGTTAAGCACGATATTGTCGCCATTACGCGTGACGCTTACGCCGGTTCCCTGCATTTTTTCACGCAGTTTAGCTTCTTGCACATCCATGTAATAACCAACGCCACCGCCTAATGCTGCGCCTGCTGCGGCACCAATCAATGCACCTTTGCCGCGATCTTTTTTCGATGACGAAAGAGCGCCGACGCCAGCACCTACCAGTGAGCCAATACCTGCTCCAATACCCGATTTACCCGCTTCACGTTCGCCGGTGTATGGGTTGGTAGTACAACCAGAAACTGCTAACGTGCCGCAGACAATAGCGGCAATCATCATGACGCGTTTTTTCATCTCATTTCCTTTGTGAATTAAATAACTCAATCGCATGCTCAGCGGCGGTTGATTATGCCGCGTGAATGTGTAGAAGTTTCTATAGAGTCGTCTGAATTTCTAAATAAAATATTGAGTGGTCAATAGACCGCCACCTGCAAACAGGGGAGCCCGAATTGGCTTGTGCATCTTCATCAAATAAAAAAATTCTAACAGCCGCACACTGGGGTCCGATGCTCGTCGAAACCGACGGGGTACGCGTGATCAGTTCAACGGGCGCACTGGAAACCGGGCATGAGAATTCATTGCAGAGCGCCGTTCCTGACCAGGTTCACAGCAAGGCTCGCGTGCAATTCCCTATGGCCCGCAAAGGATTTCTGGCATCACCTGACGCACCACAAGGTGTGCGTGGTGAGGACGACTATGTACGGATTAGCTGGGATCAAGCGTTACAACTCATTCACCAGCAACATCAACGTATTCGCGAGAGTTATGGATCAGCCTCGATTTTTGCTGGCTCCTACGGCTGGCGTTCCAATGGTGTGCTGCATAAAGCGGCGACGTTATTGCAACGTTATATGAGTCTGGCGGGCGGATATACCGGGCATCTTGGCGATTATTCTACCGGTGCGGCGCAGGTCATCATGCCGTACGTGGTGGGCTCCAATGAAGTTTACCAGCAACAAACGAGCTGGCCTTTAGTGCTGGAACATAGTGATGTCGTGGTGTTGTGGAGTGCTAACCCACTGAACACGCTAAAGATTGCGTGGAATGCCAGCGATGAGCAGGGCGTGAAGTATTTCGAACAACTGAGAGACAGCGGCAAAACGGTGATCACCATCGATCCGATGCGATCGGAAACGGTGGATTTCCTCGGTGAAAAAGCCCAGTGGATTGCGCCGAATATGGGCACCGATGTGGCGCTGATGCTGGGCATTGCCCATACGCTGGTGATCAATGGCTGGCACGATACGCAATTCCTTTCGCGTTGCACGCACGGTTACGACAAATTTGCGGCTTATCTGTTGGGCGAATCTGACGGCCAGCCAAAAACAGCGCATTGGGCGGCAGAGATTTGCGGCGTACCGGCACAAACCATCGACTCTCTGGCGCGGTTATTCAGTGAAAAACGCACCATGTTGATGGCGGGCTGGGGGATGCAGCGTCAGCAGTACGGCGAGCAAAAACACTGGATGCTGGTAACACTGGCGGCAATGCTTGGGCAGATTGGGACGCCAGGCGGCGGATTTGGGCTTTCATATCACTTTGCGAACGGCGGTAATCCGACACGTCGCGCTGCGGTACTGGGATCCCTGCAAGGTTCGGTGAAAAACGGTATTGATGCCGTGGAAAAAATCCCGGTGGCGCGCATCGTCGAAGCGCTGGAAAACCCAGGCGGCGAGTATCAGCATAATGGGCTGCAAAAAACCTTCCCGGATATTCGAATGCTGTGGTGGGCGGGCGGTGCCAATTTCACCCATCATCAGGACACTAACCGTCTGATTAAAGCCTGGCAGAAGCCGGAGTTGGTGGTCATTTCCGAGTGCTTCTGGACGGCTGCGGCGAAACACGCGGATATTGTCCTGCCGATCACCACATCCTTTGAGCGCAATGATTTGACGATGACTGGCGATTACAGCAACCAGCATCTGGTGCCAATGAAGCAAGTCATTTCACCGCAGGGTGAAGCACGTAATGATTTTGATGTTTTTGCGCAGCTCAGCGCATTGTGGGAAGAAGAGGGCGCGACACGTTTCACGGAAGGGAAAACCGAGCTGCAATGGCTGGAAGAGTTCTATGAAATTGCGCGTAAACGTGGGGCCGCTCAGCAGGTTGAATTGCCTGATTTCCAACAGTTCTGGGATGCTAACCAACTGATAGAAATGCCAGAAAGTGAGAAGAATGCCGCTTTCATTCGTTTTGCTGATTTCCGCAAGGATCCGCAGGCTAACCCGTTAAAAACCCCTAGCGGCAAAATTGAAATTTTTTCCGAGCGCATCGCCAGTTTTGCTTATGCTGATTGTCCCGCGCACCCGACCTGGCTTGCTCCGGATGAGTGGCAGGGCAATGCCGCTCCCGGCCAGCTCCAACTGCTTTCGTCGCACCCGGCGCACCGTTTGCACAGCCAACTGAACTATGCGGCATTACGCGAGAAATACGCTATTGCCGGACGCGAGCCGTTAACGCTGCATCCCAAAGATGCCGCAGAACGTGGTATCGCCGATGGGGATTTGGTCCGAGTCTGGAATGCGCGTGGGCAGGTGTTGGTTGGGGCGTTAGTAACGGAGGGCATCAAGCCGGGCGTGGTCTGTATTCATCAGGGAGCATGGCCGGATTTAGATGACCGGAAACTGTGTAAAAACGGTGCGGTAAACGTGCTGACGCTGGATATACCGACTTCGCGGCTGGCCAATGGCTGTGCCGCGAATTCATCGCTGGTGTGGGCCGAAAAGTATCTTGGCCCAGCGCCGGAAGTCACAGCGTTTCTCCCTCCTGCCAGCTCATAATCCACGTCGGGTGGTGCGTTTCATTTTGCCAGGCGCTTTCTTCAATGCGAAAGCCCTGGTGATGATAAAAATGCACTGCCCGATGATTCATCTGGTAAACCTCAAGGCTCAGCGCTGAAAAGTGCGTTTTGACGTGTGCCATCAACGCCTGTCCAATTCCTTTGCCGATGAACGGTTCACTCACAAACAGCGCACCAATAAAGTGTGAGTCCAGCACGCTGATAAATCCCACTATTTTGTCATTTTCGACATAAACCCAGGTCATTGATTGCGGAATATAGACATTCCGGACAATCGACTCACTTTCATGCCAGTAACGCTCGCGAATAAACGGATGTGCCTGAATGGTGCTGGCAAGCCAAATATCGATCAGCTCATCCATTTCATCCGACTGCATACGGCGAATCATTTCAGGTTATCTGGGTGGCAGAAACAGCTCGTCACATGGTCGTTAACCAGACCACAGGCCTGCATAAATGAGTAGCAAATCGTCGAGCCTACAAATTTGAAGCCGCGTTTTTTCAGTGCTTTGGAGAGCGCGTCTGAAGCGGGTGTGGTGGTTGGGATTTCAGCAAGCGTGGCGGCTTTCGTCACTTGCGCCTGATTGTCGACAAACGACCAGACAAACTCAGGGAATTTCTCGCCGTTCGCTTCCATCGCCAGGTATGCTTTCGCGTTATTGATTATGGCTTCTATTTTTCCGCGATGACGGATGATGCTTGCGTCCTGAACCAACAGATCGACATCGTCTGATTGCAATAATGCTACCGCTTGAGGGTCGAAATTTTTAAAGCAGCGACGATAGTTTTCGCGCTTTTTCAACACGGTAATCCATGACAAACCGGCCTGCTGTCCTTCAAGGCAGATCATCTCGAAAAGATGTTGTCCATCAGTGACCGGCACGCCCCATTCTTTATCGTGATATTCCATGTAAAGCGGGTCCTGGGATACCCATCCACAACGCAACATACGTTTCTCCTTTGATGAAATTTCTCGTGCCAACTTGACGTGCCAGATAAAGAGACAATAGTTAATTCAGGGCTATCCCTTACATACTTCAAGTCGCCTCTTTGTTGGCTGCGTTTGCTTACCCGAATCACTTACTTATGTAAGCTCACCGGGATTCGCTCACTTGCTGCCTCGATGCACCTTGAATTATTTTTGGGCTATCCGCAAGCCCGCCAAAAAGACTAAAAATATCGCCGGATTTGGCTCTTTCCTGGAGTCGCATTAATGATAATAAAACTACGCAGTGGTCACCGTGTCACTCTCACCACGGTGCTGGCTTTATGTTGTCTTACCTATGCT
The DNA here is from genome assembly GCF_031432975.1 of Buttiauxella selenatireducens. Lineage (GTDB taxonomy): Bacteria > Pseudomonadota > Gammaproteobacteria > Enterobacterales > Enterobacteriaceae > Buttiauxella > Buttiauxella selenatireducens. Next base: position 39,585 of record NZ_CP133838.1, read on the forward strand.
ACGAATGTATTTGCCTGGCAACAAGAATATGTTGTTGAGGATGCACCGGGCGAAACACAGGATCGTTATACCTGGGACAGCAGTCACCAACCAAGTTATAACGATATTCTCGCAGAACGGATTAATTCTTCTTTTACCTCCCAAAACCAGGAGGGGCTGTCGCTCGTTTCTGGTAACGATAGCGTTAGCGCTGATAACTCACTTTTGGGTATTGGCTGGAATATTAGTTTGCCTGGAAATATCACTACGGGGCCGACTGCAAAGTACCGCTGGGACGGTTCATCGACGGGGATTTATAACGAATACGGTGATTCGGTTGTCGGGTCTGGATTTAACGATCAGCTTTGGCATGCCAGCGTGTCTAGCGTGGGCTGGCGGCTGGATTCGTCGCTCGGCTATCTGCATCCGTGGGCACAGATAAGTTACAACCACCAGTACGGCGAAAACTTGTGGAAAGCCCAGTCAGGGCTGAGGGCGAATGTTGCGTCAGGCCAGGATAGCAACTGGATTGATGTCACCGTCGGTGCGGATATGCCAATCGGTAAAAATATGGCGGCGTTTGCTTCGTTGTCACAAGCCGAAGGTGTCACCACGGGCGAAACCTATATTTATAACCTTGGCGTCAGCGCAAGGTTCTGATCATTCATTTAACCTTGCGCTGGTATATTTAACATTTAATTATCAGCATTTACGCCATTTATAGCGATAGTAAGCACTAACCGTTCAAAGAATTAATCTCACGTCCAGGTCATTCATTCCCTTTCAGTGGCATTTCATTCCGCTCTGAGTGCATCTCATGCCTTTTTCTCCTGGAATAAAATGCACTTCGTTACTCTTAGCGGCAGAAGATTTCTCTTAAATTTTGCGGACATCTGCCATGAATAATGCCAACTACAACCGTACACGCTGGTTAACGCTAATCGGCACCATCATTACTCAGTTTGCACTGGGTTCCGTTTACACCTGGAGTCTGTTCAATAGCGCGTTGTCGCAAAAACTGGGTGAGCCAATCAGCCAGGTCGCATTCTCCTTTGGTTTGTTAAGCCTCGGCCTTGCGATCTCTTCCTCAGTCGCAGGCAAACTGCAGGAACGTTTCGGTGTGCGTAACGTGACGATGGCAGCAGGTGTGCTGTTGGGTGTTGGCTTCTTCCTGACCGCTCACTCCGACAATCTGCTGATGTTATGGCTGAGCGCCGGTGTGCTGGTGGGCCTGGCAGATGGCGCAGGTTACCTGTTAACTCTCTCCAACTGCGTGAAGTGGTTCCCTGAGCGTAAAGGCCTGATTTCCGCATTCGCCATTGGTTCCTACGGCCTTGGTAGCTTAGGTTTTAAATACATCGACACTCATTTGCTGGCGACAGTAGGCCTTGAAAGCACCTTCATGATTTGGGGTGGCCTGGCGATGGTGATGATTCTTTTCGGTTCAATGCTGATGAAAGATGCGCCATTGCAGGAAGTGAAAACAGCGAGCGGCGTGGCTGAAAAAGATTACACACTGGCAGAGTCTATGCGTCAGCCACAATACTGGATGCTGGCAATTATGTTCCTGACAGCCTGCATGAGTGGTCTGTATGTGATTGGTGTAGCAAAAGATATCGCGCAGGGTATGGTGCATTTGACTGCTGAAGCGGCGGCTAACGCGGTGACTGTTATCGCCATTGCTAACCTGAGTGGTCGTTTAGTTCTGGGCATTTTGTCCGATAAAATTGCCCGAATCCGCGTTATTACTATCGGCCAGGTCATTTCTTTAGTCGGTATGGCGGCACTGTTGTTCGCCCCACTCAACGAAGCGACTTTCTTTGCCGCGATCGCTTGTGTAGCCTTTAACTTCGGCGGCACCATCACCGTTTATCCATCACTGGTCAGTGAGTTCTTTGGTCTGAATAACCTGACTAAAAACTACGGTGTGATTTACCTGGGCTTCGGTATCGGCAGCATCTGCGGTTCGATTATCGCCTCTGTGTTCGGCGGCTTCTATGTCACCTTCTGCGTCATCTTCGCGCTGCTGATTTTGTCCCTGGCCATTTCAACGACTATCCGCCAGCCTGCACGAGAAGTCTTGCAAGAAGCTCACGCTTGATAGCGAGCCATTAATGCCGCAAACCATGCCGCCGGGACGTTATACGGCGGCATCATTAATTGTGAAATCCCTTGTTCGATAATACTGTCTGCCTGAATCCTTAACTGCTCATTCCCTCGCGCTAATCCTGCCAACTGAATCCGTTTTTCAATCAAATAGACTCGGGCAAAATGCGGGTCATAGCGTAAAATTTCACGCGTATTATCAATGATATCCGCGATTTTAATGGTTTGCGCTTCGCCGCTGGCATTGGCGGTATGCAGGAAATGGGCGCGTTTACGCGTCATGCGGTTGGTGCCTGGGTGCTGCTCGGGGTTTGTCACCATGGCAACAAGCATCGCGACGTCTGGCCCAAAGTGTTCCTGAATATCGACAATCGTGCTGCCGGTGTCCTCTACCGTATCGTGTAGCCAGGCCGCAGCAAGCATCTCCTCAACCAGCGACACGCTTCTGACCAGTTCCACCACGGCGGCGGGATGAACAATGTATGGCTCAAGTGTATATTTGCGGCGCTGATCGCAAGCTGCATGGGCCTTAGCGGCATATCGGCGTGCGCGTTCTTCCAGTGACAACATGATTTCCCCTCCGCATCACCCGTATTGGCTCATGTGACCCACAACCCGGTCGTGACGCCTGGTTTTTGTTATGCCTTTTAAAAAGGTAAATCAGGCTAGAGATATGTAAACAACATATCGAATCGCGATTTTTGTCGATACTTTTTCCCCACCCTATGCTCTACTAATTCGCACAAAAAATTGGCTAAGAATCGTCCTGATTCGGACTTTATTTTTTCATTACTCAGAATTTTACAAGTTAAAGAGAGTCTGAGTGATGTTTATGACATTTCTTCTTTTGCACCATTTCTTCGGACAACTGCATGAATTACGTTAAATCGATGACCCAGCAGAAGCTGTGCTTGCTGCTCGCGGTATACATCGGACTATTTTTAAACCTTTCGGTTTTTTATCATCGTTTTGAAGGATTCATTCGGGAATTTAGCGGCTTTAAAGCATTTTCTATGTTGGCTGAAGTCGCTGCATGCGTGCTGGTCACTTTCTTCTTACTCCGTCTGTTGTCGCTGTTTGGCCGCATGGTTTGGCGAATTCTCGCGTCAATGATTGTGGTGGTCTCTGTCGCTGCAAGCTACTACATGACGTTACTCAACGTTGTTATTGGCTACGGGATCATTGCGTCGGTAATGACCACCGATATCGACCTTTCTAAAGAGATTGTCGGCTATCAGTTTGTCATGTGGATGATTTTGGTCAGCGTTATCCCGCTGGCGTTAATTTGGGGAAGTAATACCCGCGACACCTTGCTTCATCAGTTAAAAACACCAGGCCAACGCATCAAGAATGTGGCTATTGTGCTGCTGGCAGGGTTGATGGTCTGGGCGCCTTTGCGTTTACTGGATAAACAACAAAACCGTTCTGAGAAGCGCTCAACCGTTGATATGCCAAGCTATGGCGGTGTGGTCGCAAACTCCTATCTGCCGTCTAACTGGGTTTCCGCTTTGGGTCTTTTTGCCTGGGCTCAGGCCGATGAATCGACAGATAACAACTCGTTGATGAATCCGGCGGAAAAGTTCACCTATGTCGCACCAAAAGAGCTGGATGATACCTATGTCGTGTTTGTGATTGGCGAAACGACGCGCTGGGATCATATGGGGATTTTGGGTTATGACCGTGATACCACGCCAAAACTCGCCAAAGAGAAAAACCTCGTCGCTTTCCGTGGGGAATCCTGCGATACCGCGACCAAACTTTCGCTGCGCTGCATGTTTGTGCGTGAAGGGGGAGCGGAAGACAACCCGCAACGGACGTTAAAAGAACAAAACGTGTTTGCCGTACTCAAGCAACTGGGTTTTAGCTCTGAGCTGTTTGCGATGCAAAGTGAAGTGTGGTTCTACGGCAATACCATGGCAGATAACTTCTCTTATCGTGAGCAAATCGCCGCTGAGCCACGGAACAGCGGTAAACAAGTCGACGATATGTTGCTGGTTGAGGAGATGAAGCGTTCGGTTGATAAGCATCCAGATGGTAAGCATCTGATTGTGCTGCACACCAAAGGTTCGCACTTCTCTTACGTGCAACGCTATCCGCGCAGCTTCGCTAAATGGACTCCTGAGTGCGTCAGTATTGATTCAGAGTGCAGTAAAGAGCAGTTGATTAACGCATTCGATAACTCAGTGCTCTATACCGATACGGTGCTGGATAGTGTGATTTCTCAGTTGCGTGATAAGCGGGCGATTATTTTCTACGCCTCGGATCATGGTGAATCGATTGATGAGAAAAAGCATTTGCATGGTACGCCACGCAAAATGGCACCGCCTGAGCAATTCCGTGTTCCGTTGTTAGTTTGGGCTTCAGATAAATATCTGGAAAACCCGGACCGCGCGCGTGAGTTTGAACACATGCAGGAACAGGCGAAAATGAAAGTGCCGCACCGTCATGTCGAGTTGTACGACACGATTCTGGGTTGCCTGGGCTACACGTCGCCTGATGGCGGTATTAACCAGAATAACAACTGGTGTCATGTGCCGCAGAAGGCAGTACAGTAACTTTTTCGCCACATATGCTGGAAATTGAATCAAACGGACGTAATTTTAAGTATCAGGGATTGACGGCTAAAACGGTGCGCAGTAAGATGCGCTCCGCATTCGGCGAGTAGCGCAGCTTGGTAGCGCAACTGGTTTGGGACCAGTGGGTCGGAGGTTCGAATCCTCTCTCGCCGACCAAATTCGAAAAACCTGCTTTTTAAAGCAGGTTTTTTTTCGTCTGGAATTTGAAGAGGATGAGAACCTCCGAAGGAGGTTTGAGCCGAGCGTAGCGAGACAACGTTGCTTTAGCAACGGCCCGCAGGGCGCGTCACGCAGTGACAAGTCATCCTCTCTCGCCGACCAAATTTAGAAAAAGCCAACCTTCGGGTTGGCTTTTTTGCATCTGAAGCTTATAGAGGATGAGAATCTCCTCACTAGCTCAAATCATTAAAACTACTGACAACCTTGTTATAGGCCCGGATCACTCTTCCCGCAGAGCCTTTGACCATCCATTCGCTCATGCTGCCAATTTGGGCCTTTTCACCTTCGCTATAAGCAACGTGACTTTGTTGTCGCTGAATGCGCTCTGCGACTAAATTGCTGTATTGGTTTGCAGAGTCGAGCAGGAAGCTATAACGAATAAGGCTGGCATTGTCTGATGGCGGCGTCGCTTTATAACATTCTTTAGCCTCCGCAATCAGCGAGTTGAGTGCCGTCACCTGTAATTTTGCTTCTTGCGGGGTAAATGTTTCTTTGCTCACTATTTCCGTCGCTTTATCGGCCTGGATAATAATGGCGAGAGAATAATAGACTAATGTTTTGTCCTGGCTTTTTTCTATATCAGAAAGTGTGCTCTGGAGATTTTGAATATTACTTCCGGCTGAGTGATCACTCCAAAAGGGATAAGATCCATTCTGGATATTAACCGGGGCCTTCGGTAGGGCGTAGCATTGTGCGTTCCTGATGTGAGCCTGTTCAGAAGAGGCACTTGCAGAAACGTCCTGCTGTGTCTCATCACATCCTGAAAGAAATAACGCTGTTAATAAACCACTCATAAGAACACGAAGCATTTTCTTGTTAATATATTCCCTGTATGAATACATATTAATTCCTTGGAGAAAGAATCAACAATATTAATAATGACGTTGCTCCGTCAAGGGTTGTTGTTTATTGTCTTAAATTGGACTTGTTAATTATTATAAATATTAATACATGTTTTGTTGGTTATTTTCGTTTTATTCCAGTGACGCTTAAAAATAGTGTTGTTTTTATTTGTTCATTTTAAACGATCTCTTCCTGAACGGAGTAAAACAGCCTGTTTGGTGACTCAAAATGGTTTTACCTTTCTGTTTACGTTGTATCCTCCTCGGGAGGACGATTTTGTGACATTTTCCATCGTATTTTGTTATGGAAAATAGTGGTTTTTTACCCCGATGCTTATGTTTCAACCCAGCATTATTCGCTGTAGGAGATATGGATCACAAAACATATCGTTCAGATAATCAGCATTCGGCAAGAAATTTTACAAAATAGACACAACTGAATACGGCTGTAGCTCGTCTTTTAAGCAGTGTAATATTCTAGAAACATAGCCGTAGCATAAATTTCCCTGCTGGAAATAGAGTGACTGGCTTTTTTTTAACTTTGTTCGCTGTTTCTCACCTCGGTTGTAAATCCCCGTTACCTATATTGACGTTTTACTCATCTATTGACAGATTGTAGGGCGTGAGGGGCAAATTATGGACAGTCCGCACTACCACACAGCTAGCCTGACGAAGGGAAACCCTGGCCTCACCATCGCCTCCGGGCACACCGAACAGACCGCACTCATATAACAAAGGTCTAACGGATAAAAACAACACGACATATGTCCCAATAGATTTCTTGTTGCAGTGTGACGGCAATTGAACAAAACACCGGATCTTACTTGGGTAAGTGACGGCGTTAGTGCAAGGCAGCCTACAAAGCTTCGGCAAGAAAGATGAAGGGAACATCACAACGGAGCAGAAGAATGAGTCTTTCCTTGAAGAAGTCAGGGATGCTGAAATTTGGTCTGAGCCTGGTGGCACTGACCGTAGCAGCTAGCGTTCAGGCAAAAACCCTGGTTTATTGCTCAGAAGGTTCCCCAGAAGGTTTTAACCCTCAGCTGTTCACCTCTGGTACTACGTACGATGCCAGCTCAGTGCCAATTTATAACCGTCTGGTTGAGTTCAAAATCGGCACCACTGAAATCATTCCTGGTCTTGCTGAAAAGTGGGAAGTGAGTGAGGACGGTAAAACTTACACCTTCCATCTTCGCCAGGGCGTGAAGTGGCAGGACAACAAAGATTTCAAACCAACGCGTGACTTAAATGCTGACGACGTTGTGTTCTCCTTTGATCGCCAGAAAAATGCAAACAACCCGTACCATAAAGTCTCTGGCGGCAGCTACGAATACTTTGAAGGCATGGGCTTGCCTGACCTGATCAGCGAAGTTAAGAAAGTAGACGACAAGACCGTTCAGTTCGTGCTGGCGCGCCCGGAAGCTCCATTCCTTGCCGACCTTGCCATGGACTTCGCGTCTATTCTGTCTAAAGAATATGCCGACAACATGATGAAAGCCGGCACGCCGGAAAAAACTGACCTGAACCCAATCGGTACCGGTCCGTTCCAGCTGCTGCAATACCAGAAAGACTCCCGCATTCTGTACAAAGCGTTCCCAGGCTACTGGGGTACTAAGCCGCAGATCGACCGTCTGGTGTTCTCAATCACTCCAGATGCTTCTGTGCGTTACGCGAAACTGCAGAAAAACGAGTGCCAGGTTATGCCATACCCGAACCCGGCTGATATCGCTCGTATGAAAGAAGATAAGAGCATTAGTTTGATGGAACAGGCTGGCCTGAACGTGGGTTATCTCTCCTTCAACACCGAGAAGAAACCGTTTGATGACGCGAAAGTACGTCAGGCGCTGACTTACGCGGTAAACAAAGATGCGATCATCAAAGCGGTTTATCAGGGCGCAGGCACTGCGGCTAAAAACCTGATCCCACCAACCATGTGGGGCTACAACGATGACGTGAAAGACTACACCTACGATCCTGAGAAAGCGAAAGCGCTGCTGAAAGAATCCGGCCACTCTGACGGCTTCACCGTTGATCTGTGGGCAATGCCAGTACAACGTCCGTACAACCCGAACGCTCGCCGTATGGCTGAGATGATTCAGGCTGACTGGGCGAAAGTGGGCGTAACTGCCAAGATTGTTACCTACGAGTGGGGCGAGTACCTCAAACGTGCGAAAGCAGGTGAGCATCAGGCTGTGATGATGGGCTGGACCGGCGACAATGGGGATCCGGACAACTTCTTCGCGACTCTGTTTAGCTGTAATGCGGCGAAAGACGGGTCTAACTACTCTCGCTGGTGCTACAAGCCGTTTGAAGACCTGATTCAGCCTGCGCGTGCAACAGACGATCACAACAAGCGTATCGAACTGTACAAGCAAGCTCAGGTTGTGATGCATGACCAGGCTCCGGCGCTGATCATCGCTCACTCCACGGTATACGAGCCAGTGCGCAAAGAAGTGAAAGGTTACGTGGTTGACCCATTGGGCAAACACCACTTCGAGAACGTTTCGGTCGAATAATACTGGCTGATTACCCCTCACCCCGACCCTCTCCCTGAGGGAGAGGGAGAAGATCGAGGTCTTTTCCCTCTCCGCTGGAGAGGGGGAGTCCGAGGGGGTTTTTCCCCTCTCCTGGGGGAGAGGGTTAGGGTGAGGGCGACACATCGCCAACCCGACTTCCCCCCCAGGTTTGCGGAAATTATTTGTGAGCAATAAAGACGAAGAGTCACCAGACTTTTCGTCATTACAGAGAATCCGGGATATGTTGCAGTTCATCCTCCGACGTTTGGGACTCGTTATCCCCACGTTTATCGGTATTACCCTTCTTACCTTCGCTTTCGTGCACATGATTCCCGGTGACCCGGTAATGATTATGGCCGGTGAGCGCGGTATCTCTCCTGAACGTCATGCTCAGTTGTTGGCCGAACTCGGTCTCGACAAGCCAATGTGGCAGCAATACCTCCATTACATATGGGGCGTGATGCACGGTGACTTGGGCATTTCGTTAAAAAGCCGTCTCCCTGTTTGGGACGAGTTCGTACCGCGCTTTAAAGCGACGATGGAACTCGGTGTTTGCGCCATGCTTTTCGCCGTTGCCGTGGGGATTCCGGTTGGCGTTTTGGCAGCCGTTAAACGTGGTTCCATATTCGACCACACCGCTGTGGGCCTGGCGTTAACAGGCTACTCAATGCCTATTTTCTGGTGGGGTATGATGTTAATCATGCTGGTTTCAGTCTACTGGAACCTCACGCCAGTCTCCGGGCGCGTCAGCGATACGGTATTCCTTGATGACACCTTGCCGCTCACCGGATTTATGCTTATCGACACCGCGATATGGGGTGAGTCCGGTGACTTCATCGATGCCGTGATGCATATGATATTGCCAGCCGTGGTACTCGGTACCATCCCACTGGCGGTTATCGTGCGTATGACCCGCTCGTCCATGTTGGAAGTGTTGGGCGAAGATTACATCCGTACTGCTCGCGCTAAAGGGTTGACCCGTATGCGCGTCATCGTCGTACACGCTTTGCGTAACGCCATGCTGCCGGTTGTCACCGTTATCGGCTTGCAGGTGGGGACATTGCTGGCAGGTGCGATTCTGACGGAAACCATCTTCTCCTGGCCGGGCCTTGGCCGCTGGTTGATTGATGCATTACAACGTCGTGACTACCCGGTAGTACAGGGCGGCGTATTGCTGGTGGCGACGATGATTATCCTCGTCAACCTGATCGTCGACTTACTGTACGGCGTGGTGAACCCGCGTATACGCCATAAGAAATAAGGGTCTATCATGACGCAAATAACTGAGAATAAAGTGGTCGCGGCGCCCGTCCCCATGACGCCGTTCCAGGAATTCTGGTACTACTTCAAAAAAAATAAAGGGGCGGTCGTTGGCCTGGTGTATGTCACCGTCATGATCCTGATCGCCATCTTCGCTAACGTCCTTGCTCCACACGGCCCGGCGGAACAGTTCCGTGATTCCTTGCTGCACCCTCCGGTGTGGCAGGAAGGCGGTAGCTGGCAGTTCCTGCTCGGTACTGATGACGTCGGCCGCGACATCATGGCTCGCCTGATGTACGGCGCGCGTCTGTCGCTGCTGGTTGGCTGTCTGGTGGTGGTACTGTCGCTGATAATGGGCGTGGTGCTCGGCCTGATCGCAGGCTACTTTGGTGGCCTTATCGACAACATCATCATGCGTGTCGTCGACATCATGCTGGCGCTGCCAAGCCTGCTGTTGGCTCTGGTATTGGTCGCGATATTTGGCCCATCGATAGTTAACGCCTCGCTGGCACTGACCTTTGTTGCGCTGCCGCACTATGTGCGACTGACGCGTGGCGCGGTGCTGGTGGAAGTGCATCGCGACTACGTGACCGCTTCTCGCGTTGCAGGCGCGGGTTCTATGCGCCAGATGTTCATCAACATTCTACCGAACTGCCTCGCACCGCTTATCGTGCAGGCCTCCCTTGGCTTCTCTAACGCCATTCTCGATATGGCCGCTCTCGGCTTCCTCGGCATGGGTGCGCAACCGCCAACACCGGAGTGGGGCACGATGCTCTCCGACGTGTTGCAGTTCGCACAAAGTGCCTGGTGGGTTGTCACCTTCCCTGGTGTCGCAATCCTGCTGACGGTGCTGGCATTTAACCTGATGGGTGACGGGCTGCGTGATGCACTCGATCCTAAACTCAAGCAGTAAAGAGGCACGAGATGGCGTTATTGAATGTAAATAAATTATCGGTGCATTTCGGCGACGAAAAGACACCGTTCCGTGCCGTAGACCGCGTGAGCTATAGCGTAAATCAAGGCGAAGTGGTGGGTATCGTTGGGGAATCAGGTTCCGGTAAATCGGTCAGCTCGCTGGCGATTATGGGGCTGATTGATTACCCAGGCCGCGTGATGGCGGAGAAACTGGAGTTTAACGGCCAGGATCTGCAAAAGATTTCCGAGAAAGAGCGTCGTAACCTGGTCGGTGCCGAAGTGGCGATGATCTTCCAGGACCCGATGACCAGCCTCAACCCTTGCTACACCGTTGGTTTCCAGATTATGGAAGCCATCAAGGTGCATCAGGGCGGCAACAAAAGTACCCGTCGTCAGCGTGCTATTGACCTGCTGAACCTGGTCGGCATTCCCGATGCGGCTTCGCGTCTGGACGTTTACCCGCATCAGCTTTCCGGCGGTATGAGCCAGCGTGTGATGATCGCCATGGCGATTGCCTGTCGTCCTAAGCTGCTGATTGCGGATGAACCGACTACTGCGCTGGATGTCACCATCCAGGCGCAAATCATTGAGCTGTTACTGGAACTTCAGCAAAAAGAGAACATGGCGCTGATTCTAATCACCCATGACCTCGCGCTGGTGGCTGAGGCGGCACACAAGATCATCGTGATGTACGCCGGGCAAGTGGTGGAAACCGGCGCATCGCACGACATCTTCCGTGCACCGCGCCACCCGTACACTCAGGCATTGCTGCGCGCGCTGCCGGAATTTGCGCAGGACAAAGCGCGTCTGGCCTCGCTGCCAGGCGTGGTTCCGGGTAAGTATGACCGCCCGACCGGCTGCCTGCTCAACCCGCGTTGCCCGTATGCGACGGATAAATGTCGCACTGAAGAACCAGAACTGAACATGGTGGACAACGGGCGTCAGTCCAAATGCCACTTCCCACTCGATGATGCCGGGAGGCCAACCCTATGAGTACCGATAAGGCCACTGCGCAACCTCTGTTGCAGGCCATCGACCTGAAAAAACACTACCCGGTGAAGAAAGGCATTTTCGGCCAGGAACGCCTGGTGAAAGCGCTGGACGGCGTTTCGTTTGAACTCGAACGCGGCAAAACGCTGGCGGTGGTGGGCGAGTCTGGCTGTGGGAAATCCACGCTGGGCCGCCTGCTGACAATGATCGAAATCCCGACCGGTGGTGAGCTTTACTACCAGGGCCAGGATTTGCTCAAACCTGACGAAACCTCTGAAAAGCTGCGTCGTCAGAAAATCCAGATCGTGTTCCAGAACCCGTACGGCTCGTTGAACCCACGTAAAAAAGTGGGGCAAATTCTCGAAGAGCCGCTGCAAATCAACACCAGTCTGAGTAAAGCCGAGCGCCGTGAAAAAGCGCTGGCGATGATGGCGAAAGTCGGCCTGAAAACCGAACATTACGACCGCTATCCGCATATGTTTTCCGGCGGTCAGCGTCAGCGTATTGCCATCGCCCGTGGTTTGATGCTCGACCCGGACGTGGTGATCGCCGATGAACCGGTATCTGCGCTGGACGTTTCCGTGCGTGCGCAGGTGCTGAACCTGATGATGGATTTGCAGCAGGATATGGGGTTGTCGTATGTGTTTATCTCCCACGATTTATCCGTGGTAGAGCACATTGCCGACGAAGTGATGGTGATGTATTTGGGCCGCTGCGTAGAGAAGGGGACGAAAGACCAGATTTTCTCTAACCCGCGCCACCCGTACACCCAGGCGTTATTGTCTGCAACACCGCGCCTGAACCCGGATGACCGTCGCGAACGTATCAAGCTGACAGGCGAGCTACCAAGCCCGCTGAATCCGCCGCCAGGCTGCGCATTTAATGCCCGCTGTCGTCGCCGCTTCGGGCCATGCACGCAGTTGCAGCCGCAGCTTAAAGAGTATGGTGGTCAGTTGGTGGCGTGTTTTGCGGTTGATCAGGATGAGAACGTGGAAATTCGGTAGTTCGGATCGCCTTCGCCCTCACCCTAACCCTCTCCCACCGGGAGAGGGGATTGTTCTGGTTTTCACCTTCACCCTCGGCGTGATTTTCTCCTTCTCCTGGGGGAGAAGGTCGGGATGAGGGCGTTAAGCTAAACTCTTCGGTCCAATCCCTTTCTGTATCAAAACCTCGCGTGGCAGGTTTATTCCTTGTTCTGCCAGGGGCTATGCGCATTGTTATTGGCTGGTAACTCAAATTATTTGAATAGAAATGCGCGGGCCATATGTCTGTATAAAAAACTGCGCACTGAGTTGATTCATCAGTTGCGTGAATATATGTTCACTCAAATCCCGCCTCTAATGTTAATTTCTTACGCGAAATATTCCAAATCAAGAAATGCTCTTTATGTGTGTGAAATCACAAAAGAAAGCTGCTACCTTTTAAGGAGTAGTGTTAAATATTACTCAAGCTCAAATCTAATCGGTTATATGCTTAGCCCGTTATTAATAAGAAAAAAAGATGGTGATGAGACCATCAGTGCCTATATATTGGCTTGAAATGCAGCAGTTTTCCGAAAATGAATAATAAATCACAGAATGATAACGCACTGCAATTATTAGTGATTCATGAAGTCAATAAGCCAAAATTATAACCAACCAAAATGTTCTAATAGTCACGGTATAAGCTTGAGTATATTCATGCATCAAATACAAATGTCTTATAAATCATGGGTGTCGCAATGAAAAACTATGATGATTTGCAGCGTTTCAAGGATAAGACTCGTACAGGCGCTATCGACTTCAAAGATATGTCTGCGCAAAGCCAACAGTCAGATGCCAGCAACTGGGCGATAATCAAACAGTTAATGAAAACTGAAGATGAAGGTTCTGTGCTTTCCCATGCAGGCAGTATCGCAGTGCCCGTTCCGCAAGCGGTAAAGGCTGATGAGTTTGATGCCAGCCATTTCAGGCCATTGGTGGCGCAACCTATCAGCAACTCGGCGTCTCAAGGATCTATTCTGGATAGCTTGCAAAGCGCGCTGCCAGAAGCTAAAGCCGAGGTTTTCCAGCCTGAGCAAAGTCATCACACCACAGCGACGTTGTTTGAACAACTTGCACCGGTAGTGGCGCAACCAGAATCCATTATTGAATCGTTAAAAGAACCAACAAAAGAACCGCTAAAAGAAACCGTGAAACCTGCCGCTATCGCAGCGCCGCAGGCCTCTGCACCGGTAAAAACTGAACCTGTGCGTTTTGACAAACTGTTCGCAGCCAAAGGGAACACGGCGCGGAATCATCCCGCTAAAGACTTACCGCTGCAACCGTTGCTGGAGATGATTGCGTCATGCCGCTAGTGTGTGTTTGCTCGCCAAAAGGCGGAGTAGGAAAAACCACGGTTACCGCCAATTTGGCGTATGCGTTAGCTCGCGCGGGTAGCAAAGTGTTAGCCATTGATTTTGATGTGCAAAATGCGCTGCGCTTGCATTTTGGGGTGCCTTTATCGGATGGCCGTGGCTATGTGGCAAAAGCCATTGAATCCGCAGACTGGAGCCAGTCCGTGCTGACTGCCGGTAGCAATTTGTTCGTGCTGCCGTATGGCGATGTCACCGAAGAACAGCGCATGGAGTTTGAGCACCGCCTGAGTACCGACAGCCATTTTCTGATGCGTGGATTAAGCACCTTACTTAACTACCCAGGCCTTGTGATCATTGCCGATTTCCCGCCAGGCCCTAATCCGGCGCTGAAAGCGGTATCGCATTTGGCCGATTTGCATCTGGTGACCATGATGGCAGATACCGCTTCGCTGTCATTGTTGCCGCATATTGAAAATCACCGTCTTATTGGTGAACCGCTAAACAATAAAGCCGGATATTATTTTGTCCTCAACCAAAGTGATAACCGCCGCCATATTAGTCGCGATGTCACGGCATTTATGCAACAGCGTCTTGGCGATCGTTTGCTCGGGGTTATTAACCGCGACGAAAGTGTGGCTGAAGCCAACGCGTCTCAGCAATCAATATTCGATTTTAGCCCGGCCTCTGCTGCGGCTTTTGATATTGAACTGATCAGTAAAAGAGTTGCGGGTGTTCTCGGCATAAAAATTGGTGATGGCGCGGTACATGCCGCCTTGAGAACATCAAATTTCTGACAATCATCCAGGATGTCCTATGAAAAAGGTCCTGTTTTATTTACTGCTATTGGTCATGGCACCCATAGCAGTGCTTATCATCATTACGCCTATGGACAGCCAGAAGCAGTATATCTTTGGCTTTATCAGCCTCGGTATGATGTTTTTATTAGGCTTCAGCAAAAAGCACAGCGTGTCGATAATCATGATGCTGGTATCAGTGTTGATGTCGACGCGTTATATTTATTTTCGTGCAACTCAAACCTTACATTTTAATTCCGAAATAGAAGCCATTTTAGGTATAGGGTTATTTTTAGCCGAACTGTATATCTGGGTTGTCTTATTACTGAGTTATCTGCAAACCGCATTCCCTTTAAAACGGGGGATAGTGCCGCTGCCGGATGACACCTCGACCTGGCCGACGGTCGATGTGTACATTCCCAGCTATAACGAAAGTCTTGAAGTGGTGCGCGATACCGTGCTGGCCGCGCAATGTATCGACTATCCGCGCGACAAAATAAAAATCTACCTGCTCGATGACGGCAAGCGGCGTGAGTTTGCGGTGTTTGCGGCGGACGTTGGCGTGGGGTACATCACGCGCAACGACAACTCGCACGCCAAAGCTGGTAACCTCAACCACGCCATGAAACTCACCAAAGGCGAACTGATTTGCGTCTTTGACTGTGACCACGTCGCCACGCGCATCTTCCTGCAAGCCACGGTGGGTGCCTTCCTGCAAGACCCGAAACTGGCGCTGTTGCAGACACCACACTACTTCTACTCTCCCGATCCTTTTGAGCGTAACTTGTCGGGCGGTAAAAATATTCCTAACGAAGGCGCGTTGTTCTACGGGCCAATCCAGCAAGGGAATGACAACTGGAACGCGACGTTCTTCTGCGGTTCCTGTGCGGTCATTCGCCGCAGTGCGCTGGAAGAAATTGGCGGTTTTGCGGTAGAAACCGTGACCGAAGATGCGCACACCGCGCTGAAAATGCAGCGCCTTGGCTGGAAATCCGCGTTCCTTGATATTCCGCTGGCGGCAGGGCTGGCGACGGAGCGCCTGGTTCTGCACGTTATCCAGCGAACCCGTTGGGCGCGTGGTATGACGCAAATCTTCCGTCTCGATAACCCGTTATTCGGTCGTGGCCTGAAATGGCAGCAGCGCCTGTGCTACCTCAACGCCATGCTCTATTTCCAGTTTGCCTTGCCGCGTGTGGCGTTCGTGACCGCACCGCTGGCCTATTTGCTGTTTAACCTGAACATCATCCACTCGTCAGCCAGCCTGATTTTTGCTTATGCGCTGCCGCACCTGATCCTGAGTATTTACCTCAACTCGCGTATGAACGGGCGTTATCGCTACAGTTTCTGGGGCGAGATTTACGACATGGTGATGGCTTTCCACCTGGTTCTACCGACGGCGGTCACGATGCTGTTCCCAAAACGTGGCAAGTTCAACGTGACCGATAAAGGCGCGTTGCTGGACGTCGGGTATTTCGATTTCAGCGTCGTTCGCCCGCATATGATTGTGGCGGTTTTACTGGCAGTGGGAGTCACCGCGGGGATTGTGCGCGCCTTTGCCCATGACTACTTTGATGTCGACCCTAACGTTATCGCGCTGAACGTTGGCTGGGGCTTATACAGCCTGGTGTTCCTGCTGGCGGCAATCGCCGTCGCCCGTGAAACGCGCCAGACGCGAAAAACGATTCGTATTGATGTCGATATCCCGGTGGTGATTCATTACGCCAGTGGTATCTCCTCACGCAGCCATACGCTTGATTTGTCCATGGGTGGCAGCCGCATTGCGGTGCCGGATGACCGCCATCTCACCGACGAAATTGAAGAAATCGAGCTGCAACTGAAATCCGGCTCTATCAGTATTCCGGTGCAAATGATCTCTTACGACGAACAGGCGATTCGCCTGATGTTTGAAGAGATCCCACTGGACCGCCGCCGTGAACTGGTGCGCGTGGTGCTGGCACGTGCTGACGCCTGGATTCACCCGCCAAAACCGCAGGACAACCCGTTCCGTTCCCTGCTAATCATTATTCGCTGTGTGTTTGATTTGTTCTGGCTGACGTTTAAATCGCGCCGCGAAAACCGCCGTTTGCGTCAGGAAGAGGCAAAGCGCATGGAAAGTACCGGTGAGGACAACGTGGTATGAAACGGATGACCTTTAAAGTTTGCCAGTTGTTGCTTGCGTTAAGCGTTTTAACAACACCGGTGATGGCCGAAGAGGCCACCACGGTGGAGTCGCTTCTTCCGATAGATTTACCGGTACCGGGCCAGGAACCCGCGTCTGCACCAGAAACGGCACCTGCCGCTCCGGTCGTGGCTACGCCTGCACCTTCGATTATCGTGCCGGGGAGTGTGAGCAGTATTACCGTGGCGCAGATGGGCCAGCCGCACGGCGTCATGCTCAGCGGTGGCCAGTTACAGGCGGGTATTGATTTTACTTTGCCATCCGATCAGGTCATCACCAACGCGCAGCTGTTTCTGAACCTGAAAGTGTCTCCGGCGATGGCGGCACGAAATACGACATTGCAGCTGATGATGAACGGTCAGCCATTGGGAACCGTTCCACTGGGTTCTGCTGACAGCGATGTTTCCAACTATCAGCTGGAAATCCCGGCGGCGATGGTAGTGTCGAGCAACAACATCAGCTTTAAAATCAACGATGGTGATGCGTTACTCTGCTTGCGTGACCTGTCGGATAAATACCAGGTCACCATCATGCCGAACACGCGGCTGGACCTGGAAGGGCAGCAGCTGAATATCGGCGCGGATCTCAGCCAATTCCCACGCCCGTTCTTTGACTCAATGCAGATGACGCCTGCTTCTGTGGCGTTTGCCTTCCCGGCAAAAACGCAGCCAGAACAAGTGAGTGCGGCGGCATTGGTTGCATCCTGGTTGGGCATTGAGGCGGATTATCGCGGCATCTCCTTTAACGCGTTGAACGACAAACTGCCTGAGAAAAACGGCATTCTGTTTGGCAAACCTGGTGAGCAGATTGGCGGCCTGACGCTGCCTGAAACGCAAAAACCGATGCTGCAAATTATCGATAACCCAGGCAATCCGGTTTATAAGCTGCTGTTGGTGGTTGGGAATTCCGATCAGCAATTGCGCGCAGCCGCCTGGCGTTTAACACAGGGGAAATTTACTCTCCAGACCGCCAGTACCACCGTTGAAAACCAGAATATTCCAGTAAGCCTGGCGTATGACGCACCGCGTTGGATCACTACCGAACGCCCGGTGCGCTTAACCGAGCTGATGCGTAAAGACCAAAGCCTGACCGCGACCGGTATCTGGCACGAACCGTTAAGCGTGGCCTTCCGTGCGGCACCGGATCTGTTCTTGTGGGATGGCGGCACGATTCCGATGAAAATCGGCTATCGCTTCCCGACGGAAAACTGGATAGACGAAGATCGCTCTTTCCTTTCCATGACCTTCAACGGCACCTTCCTCAGCAACCTGCCGGTGAACAAGCTCGGCGCGCTGGAAACGCTTTGGCGTAAATTGGGTGGCGATGCACGGCAGGAAAGTTACAACCTCGCGCTGCAACCTTATCTGATTTATGGCGATAACCAGTTATCACTGTATTTCAACATCGAAACCAAAGAATCCGCACCGTGTAACGTACTGCTTAATAACAATATTAAGAGCCGTATCGACGAAAACTCGTGGATCGATTTGAGCAAAACGCGTCACTTCTCGCTGCTGCCAAACCTTTCTTACTTCGTTGGTGCGTCGTTCCCGTTCTCACGCTTCGCTGACTACTCGCATACCGTTCTGTTGTTGCCAGAAAACCCAGGCGAGGCTGAAATCAGCACGCTTTTGAATATGGCGGCGCGTTCGGGGAATGCGACCGGCACATCGCTTAACAATAACGCGGTGATGTTTGGCCTGCCGACGGGCGGCGCAAACCTGCAACGTCTGGAAATCAGCCACGTGCTGGCGGTTTCAACGCTCAATCAAAGTGCGTTTAACCGCGCACTGCTGGCTCAGTCGCCCTTTACCAGCAACGAGCATTCATTTGGTGTTCGGGACAAATCCATCTGGCAAAAAATACAAAACTGGGTCGAAGGCGACTGGGGTTCAACGGGTGTTGGCGCTGACCGCTACTTCTCGTCTAACGAAGCGTGGCGTGGGTTTGTCAGTTTCCGCGCACCATGGAACCCGGCACGAGTGGTGGTGATGGCGATTGGTACCACGGATGAACAGCTTTTACGGCTTCAGACGGACTTAAGCTCGGCGCGCATCAACGCCGGTATTCGTGGCGATGTCGCGATCATTACCGATGAAAACGGTGTGCGCAGTTTCCGCGTCGGCCAGCAGTTCCCGAGCGGTCAAATGCCGTGGTACATGATGGTGGTCTGGTATGCCAACCAGCATTCTGCATTTATGGCCGTTTTATGTTTGTTGTTCGCCACAGTGATTGGCCTGAGCCTGTATGCCTTACTGAAAAAACGCGCGCGCAAACGTCTTAATCCTCAGGATGATGGAAAATAAAGGTGGTGCTCAATGAATCATAAAAACAAAACCGCCCATCGTTTGTTAACGCTGTGCTTCTTCGGCAGCCTGACGTTTGGCGCTCAGGCTGCAGAAAACAATTCGGTTGCAGAAAACAATCCAGCGCTAAAAGCGTTGTTCGACCAGGCCAATTACTGGCATGAAAAGTCTCATGACGAGCTGGCAAAAGAAGCGCTGCAAAAAGTGTTGATGGTCGATGCCAACAATACTCAGGCGTTGTACCTGATGGCGCTCTGGTCCCAGCAGGCCGGGGACATCAAAGGTGCGGCACAATGGCGCGAACGCCTGGCGTCAGTTTCACCGCAAGATGGCAATTTGCAGGCGCTGGATAACGCCAAACAAATTCAGCAAATCCCGCGTGGGCAATTGGATTTAGCCCGCCAGCAGGCCAGAAGCGGCAATATTCCCGCCGCCCTCGCCACCTGGCGCAGTTTATTTAATGGCGACCAGCCACCGCCAAGCCTTGCGCCAGAATATTATCTGACGATGGCGGGTGATAAATCGCTCTATCCGCAGGCCGTGGCAGGCTTGCGTCAGTTTACGGCGCAAAACCCGCAGGATAACGGCGGACGCATCGCGCTGGGTAAAGTGCTGACCTATCAGGAAGGCACGCGCCGCGAAGGTATGGACATCCTGCAAAATATGGCAAGCGGGAGCCAGGATGCTGATAAAGCCTTGCGTCAGGCGTTGCTCTGGCTTGGCCCAACCTCAAGCGACGAACCCTATTATCAAACCTTCCTGCAACGCCACCCAAAAGACACGGTGGTGCAAGATCACTACCGTAAAAACATTGGCGGTGCGGCGAAAGGTGAAGGTTTTAACGCGCTTAACAGCGGTAACACGGAAGCGGCAAAAACGCAGTTTGAGCAGGTGTTGCAAACCAACCCGCAAGACGCCGATGCGTTGGCTGGGATGGGTTACATCGCACAACGTAAAGGTGATTACAGTGCCGCGGCTGAATATTTAAATCGTGCCGCGAACCTCGGTGGCGATCAGTCTGGCGAGCGCAAACAACAAGCCGATGACGCTGAATTTTACGGGCAACTGGCGAGCGCTCAGGCGGCATTCAAGCAAGGGAATATCAGCCAGGCGCTGGCGCTCAGTGCGCCACTGGCCCAGCAAAGTGGCGAGCGCGGCACTTCGGCCAAATTATTCCGTGCGGATGTTCAGCGGCACAATAAAGATTACGCCGCCGCCGAGCAGTCTTTGCGCGGTATTCTGGCCGAGCAGCCGAATAACGGTGCTGCGCGTGAAAACCTCTACTACGTGTTACGCGAGCAGAACAAAACCGCTGAAGCCCAGGCGATGCTGCAAACTTTACCCGCCAGCTTGCAGGCGAAATTGCAGCCCCGTGTATCTGGCGGCAATCCAGCCGATCCGCTGCGTCGTCAGGCACAGCAGGCTGCGGCAAATGGCAATCCGCAGCAAGCCATCGATATTTTGCAGCAGGGGGTCGCGCGTTACCCATCCGATCCATGGTTGCGCCTTGATTTAGCCCGCCAGCTCCAGAAACAGGGACGCCGCGACGAAGCAAGTAACGTCATGGCGCCGTCATTCCGGCCAAATGCCTCCAATACCGAACTGTATGCCGGTGCGCTGTTTGCCAGTGAAAACAATGCCTGGCAGCAATCACAAACTTTGCTGTCGCGCATTCCAGCCGCCAGCCAGACCAGCGACATGCGCAGCCTGGCGGCACGCGTGAACTACAATTTGCAAATGTCGGTCGCGGAACGCTACCTGGCGCAGGGCGATACCGTCGCTGCGTCTAACACCCTAAAAGCCTTGGCGATGCGCCCACCACAAAGCCCAGCAGACGCCGGTAAACTGGCGAAAATGCTGGCGCAAACCGGTGATGTCACTACGGCTGTGACGATCGTGCGCGACAACATGCGTCGTGGTGTGCAAGGCAATGCTGGCGATTATGGCGACCAGATAGCCGTGCTGAACCAGGCAGGGCTGGGGCGCGAAGCTCAGGCATTCCTTGCGAGTCCTGAATTGCAATCGCGCAGTACACCAACGCAACTGGCCAGCGTCCGTAATGGTTATGTGATCAACGAAGCCGATCAGCTGCGCACGCAGGGTAATTATGCGGCGGCGTACGACAAACTGATCCGTGCGATGCAAAACGACCCGCAAAACACCGACCTGATGTTTGCCATGGCGCGTTTGTATCAGTCCGGCAAAATGAACAAAGAAGCGGGCGTGGTTTACGACTACCTGATGACGCGTGACACGCCGCAGCAAGATGCACGGGCAGGGGCGATTGATGTCGCTCTTGCCAATAAAGACGTTGATAAAGCTAAACAGTTAACCGCCGGATTGCGTAACGACGAAACGCCGGATCGCTTGTTGCTATTGGCGCGAGTTGCGGAAGCCGATGGCAATCACCAGCAGGCCATGAGTTATTTGCGTACCGCGCGTGGGAAACTGGTCGGCCTGCAAGGAACGAGTGGCGACACCGCACCTACTATGGGTGGGCTGGCGTTGGCAGATAACCCGTTTACCCCGAAAAACACCGTTGCCCCGCAAACGGCATCCAATTCGCTGTATGGCGATGTCATGCCGTGGCAAGTCGCTCAACTGGCTCGTAACCCACAAACTGCACCTCCGGGCACCACGCGTACCGACTTGCCAGTTGAAACGGCACAGGCGGGCACGTTGCGCCAGGTGGATAACATGATGGAGCAGCTGACGGAGAAAACCGCGACCTGGGCGCGAGGAGCCGTGGCGGTTCGTGGTCGTGATGGCGAAAGTGGCCTGAGCGAACTCACTGAAATCAAAGCGCCACTGCAATGGTCAACCGTTCCGTTTGGCGACTCACGTTTGGATCTCAATGTGACGCCTATCAGCCTGAATGCCGGGAGTTCGTCTGACCAATCCAGTCTCCGTTTTGGTACGGGCGCGTTGATTCAGGGGCAGGTGGCTCAAGATATGTATAACGCCTCGACGACGACACCGCCGGAGTTGCCCAATATCGACAAGATAACCGTGCCTTCTCAGGGCTCGCAAAGCGCTGCGGGTGTGGAAGTCGCCATGGCGCTGACGGGCGAGCAGTACAAATTAGACGTCGGATCCACGCCATTGGGTCAGGATTTAAATACCGTTGTCGGTGGCGTGCAGTGGTCGCCACAACTGACCGATTACCTGAAGCTGGTTCTGACCGGCGAACGTCGTGCCGTGGTCGACAGCTTGCTGTCTTACGTTGGTGTGGAAGACAAATACAGCGGTAAGAAATGGGGCCAGGTCACGAAAAACGGCGGGAACGCTCAACTGAGCTACGACGACGGTGATGCAGGTTTCTACGCGGGCGTAGGTTTGTATAACTACATTGGCGAAAACGTGCCGAGTAACGGCAACGTCACGGGCAATGCTGGCGTCTATATTCGCCCATACCGTGCTGATGACCGTGAACTGAAAACCGGTATCAGCATGAGTTACATGGACTTCTCGAAAAACCTCAGCTACTTCAGCTATGGGCAAGGTGGCTACTTTAGCCCGCAGGATTACATCAGCGTTTCCTTCCCGGTGGATTACACGCAGAAGTTTGATAACTGGGATATGTCGGTTGGCGCATCCGTGGGTTATCAGTCGTATAGCCAGAATGAAAGCCCGTACTTCCCGACTGACTCAGCGATGCAAGCGCAACTGGAAAACTATGTCGCCAACGGTTTTGCTAAAGAGGCGTGGTACAGCGGCAGTAGCAAAAATGGTATGGGTTATAACTTGCGTGCCGGCGCTGATTACAAGGTTAACAAAGACATGCGAATTGGTGGGCAGGTCGGTTATGACACCTTTGGTGATTACAACGAAAGTACCGCGCAACTCTACTTCCGTTATCTGCTAGGGAATAATTAATCATGAATGACGCGCAGTTATTGCAGTACTTTCAACATCAGCAGACACAACCGGGCTGGTTCTCTTTGCTCCACATCATGATTGATAGCATGGTGGCGAATGCGGGTGAAGCAGAAAGCCGCTCGTTTCTGATACAAATGGGTGAGACGCTGGCCGCGCGTCACCCATTAGCATTAGCGCGAACTGTGGGCGAACTCGAATCGCAGATAAATCTTCAGCTTGCCCGTTTCAACTGGGGCTATATTGATATTGAAGCCAGCGAAACGGCGATGCTCATTCGCCACATGGCTTTGCCTGTTCCCGCAGACGAAGCGCAGCAGGCTTCCTGGAATAACGCCTTTAGCGCCGTTCTGGAAGGAATATACGCCCGTTGGTTGCGCGATCAGGGCGGCAAACCGCATGTGTCGCTGTGGCGCGAGTCTTCACCGTCAGCAACAGTGGTACACTTTCGATATCAAAATAGTCGATGAGGTGCTTTGATGTTGCAGCGATGCAAAACGCTGATAGTGGCAATTATTGCCTTGATCTTCAGCCAGCAAGCGCTGGCTGACACGGCATGGGACAGCTATAAATCCCGTTTTTTAATGCCCGATGGTCGCATTGTCGATACCGGCAATAAAAGCGTCAGCCATACCGAAGGCCAGGGTTTTGCCATGATGATGGCAGTGGCCAACGACGACCGCGCCAGTTTTGAAAAGATGTGGAACTGGACGCGAAAAACGCTGCAAAACCCCGAAAACGGTCTGTTCTATTGGCGTTATAACCCAGTCGAAGCCCAACCGATCACCGATAAAAATAACGCCACCGATGGCGATACGTTTATCGCGTGGGCGCTGCTAAAAGCGGGTAACAAGTGGCAGAACCCGGATTATCTCAAAGAATCAGATGCGATCGCTAAGGCGCTGGTCGCTCATAACGTGGTGCGTTTTGCTGGTTTACAGGTGATGCTGCCTGGCGCAAAAGGTTTTAACCTTAATAGCTATGTGAATCTGAACCCGTCCTATTTTATCTTCCCGGCCTGGCAGGATTTCGCTGACCGCAGTCATTTAACGGTGTGGCGGGATTTGATTAATGATGGGCAGAAGTTGCTGGGTAAAATGCACTTTGGTAACCCACAACTCCCGTCTGACTGGGTTTCGCTCTATTCCGATGGCCGTACCGTTCCGGCAAAACAGTGGCCTGCACGTTTTAGTTACGATGCAATCCGTGTTCCGTTGTATGTGTACTGGTTTAATCACAACAGCCCTGAGTTGCAGGCCTATAAAACCTGGTGGGGACGTTACCCACGTGACAAAACGCCAGCATGGGTGAACGTCACCACGGGCGATACCGCATCGTACATGATGGATGGCGGGCTACTGGCAGTGCGGGATTTGGTACTTCAGCCTGCGAATGTGGCGGCACCGCAAATTACGGCTCAGGAAGATTATTATTCTGCGAGTTTGAAGATGCTGGTGGCGCTGGCGGCGAGGTGATTGCGGGTTTGTAAGGATGGCCCTCACCCTAACCCTCTCCCCCAGGAGAGGGAATAAACCCCCTTCATCCCCAGAGGAGGGAATACTACGGTTTTCTCCTTCTCCCTCAGGGAGAAGGTCGGGATGAGGGTGATTTTTCCCGAGGCACTTTCCAAAATTAACCCCCCATTCTGACAACCCGCCTAAAAATCACCACTATTCAGCAATGAATAAAAAACTAAAAACCTACGCTAAAACTCTGCGTCAAACGATGACACCTGAAGAACAGCTTCTATGGTACATGCTGAGAAACCGCCGTTTTGCGGATTACAAATTCAGGCGGCAACATCCCGTTGGCCCGTTTATTCTCGACTTCGCCTGCTACCAACCACAGCTCGCCATAGAGCTGGACGGCGGGCAGCACGGTGAAAACCATCGCTATGACGAACGCAGAACACAATGGCTGGAGGGAAGAGGCTGGAAAGTCTTACGCTTCTGGAATAATGAGTTATCAGAAAATACGGAAGGAGTGCTCACCGTTATACTTGATGCGTTGAATGCGCTTTCGGTTTCTCGGGTCTAAAAGGCTTCACAATGCAGTATACTCAGCATGCATAAGAATATGTCCAGTAAGCCCAGCCATTGCGGAGTGTAAGTTTGCGAGTCAGTCGTTCATTAACGATTAAACAAATGGCGATGGTGTCAGCCGTCGCCTTGCTGTTTATTTTCATTTTTATTGTGGTACAGCTTTTTCACTTTGTGCAGCAAAGCCGCTACGACACCGCCAGCCAGATGGAGAAAATCGCCCATTCGGTGCGTATTCCGCTGTCTGAAGCTATCCTGAAGGCGGATATTCCTCAGGCAGAATCCATCCTGAATCAGATCCAACCTTCCGGCATTATCAGCCGGGCGGATGTGGTGCTGCCGAACCAATTCCAGGCATTGCGCAAAAGCTTTGCGCCAGAGCGCCCGATCCCCGTATGGATTACTCGTCTGTTCGAACTTCCGGTTCAGATATCGTTACCGCTGTATTCACTGGAACGCCCGGCAAATCCGCAGCCGCTGGCCTATCTGGTGCTGCAAGCGGACTCCTGGCGGATGTACAAATTCATCATCAGTACCATTTCGACCTTACTGACGACATATCTGCTGCTGGCGCTGATTTTGTCTGTTGCGATTAGCTGGTCGATAAACCGTTTAATTGTTCACCCGGTGCGTAAAATCGCCCGTGAACTCGATAGCCTAAGCCCGCACGAAGCGGCGAGCCATCAACTCAGCCTGCCTCATCTTCACCACGATGATGAAATAGGTATGCTGGTGCGCAGCTATAACCGTAATCAACAAATGTCGCAGCGCTTACATGAAGAAACGAGCGCGATGAGCACCCGAAACACCCTGACCGAGTTGCCCAATAAAGCGCTGTTACTGGCGTTGCTCGAGCAACTGACGGCCAGCGAGAACAAAAATGCGCTGATCGTGATTGCCAGTGAAACCTTGCAGGATAGCGCCGGTGTGCTGAACGAGGAGCAGCGTGAAATGCTGCTTCTGACGCTGGTTGAGAAAATAAAAGGGGTTCTGCCACCTAAGATGGTGTTGGCTCAACTTAGCGGGTACGACTTCGGCATTATTGCGCATGGTGTTCAGGATGCATGGCAAGCGATGGCCCTGGCGAAGCAAATCAATGCGGTATTCAACGAAAAACTGACCATTCACTCTATTTCTCTCAAGCCGACAGCAAGTATCGGTATTGCGATGTATCACGGCGGTTTGACCGCCGAACAACTGTATCGCCGTGCGGTTTCCGCGGCATTTTCTGCCCGTCGCCATGGCAAAAATCAGATTCAGTTCTTTGACCCTGAACAGATGGAAATTGCACAGCGCCATTTGACCCAGGAGCACGATTTAATGGCAGCGTTAGACAACCATCAGTTCGCGATTTGGTTGCAACCGCAGGTCAACATGCGTACCCGGGAAGTGGTCGGCGCAGAAGTGTTGCTGCGTATGCAGCAGCCAGATGGGAGCTGGGCGCTGCCGGAAGGCTTGATTGAGCGTATCGAAGATTGCGGTTTGATGTTCACCATTGGCAACTGGATCCTTGAAGAGTCTTGCCGTGTGCTGGCCGGATGGCAAACCCAGGGCATCACTATGCCGCTCTGTGTGAATATCTCGGCACATCAATTACTGCACGAACAAATGGGCGCGTCACTGCTGGAATTGATGGCGCGTTACCGCATCCAGCCAGGAATGTTAATTCTGGAAGTCACGGAAAGTCATAATATTGATGATCCGAAAAAAGCAGTCAGTATTTTGCGTCCGTTACGCAAAGCTGGGGTGCGAATTGCGCTGGATGATTTTGGTATGGGTTACGCCAGCCTGCGCCATTTACATCACCTGAAATCGCTGCCGGTGGATGTGTTAAAACTCGATAAGAGCTTTGTCGATGGCCTGCCGGAAGACAACACGATGGCGGGGGTTATCATCGGTATGGCGAATACATTGGGCCTGAAACTGGTGGCTGAAGGAATTGAAAATCAGGCGCAGTGCGACTGGCTGTTAAACGAAGGTGTGACCCTTGCTCAAGGTTATCTTTTCTCCAGGGCACTGACTCTTAAAGAGTTTGATTCAAAGTACTTATCCGCCGCAGATCAGTAAACTGGTTGTTGCAAATGTTATTGGGCTGGCGCGAGTCAGCTCAATTATTTAACAATTTTGTCTACAAATCAGCGCTGTGTCACTTTTGAGTGTTTTTGTGGGTGTTATTTTTGGTGCCGCAGATCGGAAGGTTTGCGGAATCTCTACCTCTCAAGGACACCCTATGAAACTCTCTCTTTTTAAAAGCCTCTACTTCCAGGTCCTCACGGCGATCGCCATCGGTATCCTGCTGGGTCATTTTTACCCGGAACTAGGCGCGCAGATGAAACCGCTCGGCGACGCGTTCGTTAAACTGATTAAAATGATTATCGCGCCGGTTATCTTCTGCACAGTCGTGACGGGCATTGCGGGCATGGAAAGCATGAAAGCGGTGGGCCGTACAGGTGCTGTGGCACTGCTTTACTTCGAAGTCGTCAGCACCATCGCGCTGATTATTGGTTTGCTCGTCGTAAACCTGTTGCAGCCAGGGGCTGGCATGAACGTTGACCCGGCAACGCTTGATGCTAAAGCTGTGGCAATGTATACCGAACAGGCCCAGCAGCAGGGCGTGGTCGCATTCTTACTGGATGTCATTCCGGGTAGCGTGATTGGCGCGTTCGCCAGCGGCAATATCCTGCAAGTGCTGCTGTTTGCGGTACTGTTTGGCTTTGCACTGCACCGTCTTGGCCACAAAGGCCAACTGATTTTCAACGTCATTGAAAGCTTCTCTCAGGTTATTTTCGGCATCATCAATATGATCATGCGCCTTGCGCCAATCGGTGCTTTCGGTGCCATGGCGTTTACTATCGGTAAATATGGCGTCGGGTCGCTGGTTCAGCTTGGTCAGTTGATTATCTGCTTCTATATCACCTGTATTCTGTTTGTGGTGGTGGTGTTGGGTTCTATTGCCCGGATGACGGGTTTCAGCATCTTTAAATTTATCCGCTATATCAAAGAAGAGCTGCTGATCGTGCTGGGCACGTCCTCGTCTGAATCCGCGCTGCCAAGAATGCTCGATAAAATGGAGAAACTCGGCTGCCGTAAATCGGTTGTCGGGCTGGTTATCCCGACCGGGTACTCGTTTAACCTTGATGGCACCTCGATTTATCTCACCATGGCAGCGGTGTTTATCGCGCAGGCCACCAACAGCCATATGGATATTTTCCACCAAATCACGCTGCTGGTGGTGTTACTCCTCTCCTCTAAAGGCGCGGCGGGTGTGACGGGAAGTGGTTTCATCGTACTGGCGGCAACGATTTCAGCGGTGGGGCATTTACCGGTCGCGGGTCTGGCGTTGATTCTCGGTATTGACCGCTTTATGTCTGAAGCACGTGCGCTGACTAACCTGGTCGGTAATGGTGTGGCGACGGTGGTTGTGGCGAAGTGGGTGAAACAGTTGGATGAGAAACAACTGACAGAAACTCTCAATAATCCAAATTCCGCGAAAAAAGTGAGCGAAGTCTCTTCTTAAAACCCTCAATTGCCCACGGCGACTTGCCCTCGCTGTGGGCTACTGCGCATAATTGACCCTTGAGCCAAATTCTTTGGCGTTTTTTTTCATTTTAAAAGTGACGTTTCCGCTTCGACGCGGTCAAACGGAGTGGTGAAATGTCACCGCGGTGGCTTTTTTTCGTAATCTTTTGCCACCATTACACTTTTTAATCAGGATTGTTTTCCAGGGGTTAACATGCAGGGCACCAAAATTCGACTCTTAGCTGGCGGATTGCTGTTGGTCGCCGCCGCCAATAATGTGCAGGCAGAAGCACTACAGCCCGACCCAGCCTGGCAGCAAGGCACGCTGGCCAATGGTTTTCAATGGCAAGTCCTGGCCACACCTCAGCGCCCAAGCGATCGTATTGAGATTCGTCTGTTGGTCAACACTGGCTCATTGACTGAGACCACCCAGCAGAGCGGCTTTAGCCACTTCTTACCACGCCTGGCACTTACACAAAGCGGTAGCTTGCAACCCTTGCAGGTACGCTCACTATGGCAGCAAAGTGTGGACCCGCAGCGTCCTCTGCCTCCAGCGGTAGTTTCGTATGACTTCACGCTGTTTAATCTTAGCCTGCCTAATAACCGCAATGATTTGCTCAAAGAAGCGCTGGTTTATCTGTCAGAAAGCACCGGTAAAACGTCAGTAACCCAGGATACGGTGAACGTTGCGCTGCAAACTCAGGATATGGTGGCAACCTGGCCGATGGACACCAAAGACAACTGGTGGCGCTATCGCTTGCAAGGTTCCACGCTGTTGGGCCATGACCCGGCAGAAGATCTCAAGCAGCCGGTTGATATCGAACAACTGAGCGAGTTCTACAAGAAATGGTACACCCCGGATGCGATGACGTTGATTGTGGTAGGTAACGTTGATAGCCGAAGTGTTGCCGATCAAATCAACAAAACGTTTGGTACTCTTACAGGCAAACGTGAAACGCCCGCACCGGTTGCGACCCTTTCTCCGCTCAAGCGCGTGCCTGTAAGTTTGATGACCGACAGCGTGAGCCAGGATCGTCTCTCTTTAATGTGGGATAACTCATGGCAACCAATTCGTGAATCGTCTGCATTGCTGCGTTACTGGCGTGCTGACCTCGCACGTGAGGCGCTGTTCTGGCATGTGCAGCAGAACCTCAGCAAGCAGAACATTAAAGATCTCAACCTGAGCTTCGATTGCCGTGTGCTGTATCAGCGTGCGCAGTGTGGCATTAACCTTGAGTCACCAAACGATAAGCTGAATGCGAATTTAGCGAACGTGGGCAAAGAGCTGGTTAACGTTCGTGATAAAGGGCTATCGCAGGCAGAGTTTGATGGGTTAGTTGCGCAGAAAAAAGCGGAACTCGCCAAACTGTTTGCCACTTACGCTCGTACCGATACCGATGTGCTGATTAGCCAGCGTATGCGCTCGTTGCAAAACCAGGTGGTTGATATCGCGCCGGAACAGTATCAGAAGTTGCGTGGGGATTTCCTGAATAGCCTGACACTGAGTTCGCTGAATCAGGATTTACGTCAGCAGTTGTCGCAAGAAATGGCGCTGGTGCTGTTGCAGCCCAAAGGCGAACCTGAGTTCAATATGAAGGATCTGCAAGCGACGTGGGATAAGGTGATGGTGCCGAGTAAAACGCTGCCGCTAACGGATGAGCCTAAGCAGGATGGGGCGGATGTTCCTCCGGCGCAGTAACCGGACGCCCTCACCCTAGCCCTCTCCCCCAGGAGAGGGGATAGTGCGGCATTCTCCCTCATCCGGTGGGAGAATATCGGGGGGGATAGTGCGGCATTCTCACTCATCCGGTGGGAGAATATCGGGAGGGATAGTGCGGCAATCTCCCTCAACACAGGGGGGCGTCTTTCCCCCTCTCCTTCAAGGAGAGGGTCGGGGTGAGGATTGTTTTAGCCTGGCATCGCTTCTTTCGGGATAATCGCGCCGCGGTACTGAATCACGGTGCTCGCAGTCAAATGTCCACGTTTTGCCGCTTCTTCCGCACTTCCGCCCGTCAAACGCACCGCCAGATAACCCGCGCTGAAAGAGTCACCCGCCGCAGTAGTATCGATCACTTTTTCTTTCGGTAATTTAACCGCAGGCACTTCTAACGTCGATTCACCCTGAATCGCCACCAGGCAAGAATCTGCACCACGCTTGATAACCACTTCACGCACGCCCGCAGCTTGAGTACGGTGAATCACCTCTTCAACCGGCTTCTCGCCCCATAGCAAGTCTTCGTCATCCAGCGTCAGGAACGCGATATCAGTGCATGCCAGCATTTGTTGGTAAACCTGTTGCGTCTCTTCACGGCTTGCCCACAGGCGCGGACGATAGTTGTTATCGAAGATGACTTTGCAACCGTTAGCGCGGCATTGAGCCAGCAGCACCATCAGCTTTTCACGGCTAGCAGCGTTGAGAATCGCCAGGCTAATTCCACTCAGATAGACGTAGTCGAACTGAGCCAGTTCTGCACAGATTGCTTGCGCTTGATCGCTTTCCAGCCAAAAACGGGCTGCGGCTTCGTTGCGCCAGTAGTAGAAGGTGCGCTCGCCAGTCGCGTCAGTTTCGATGTAATACAGACCCGGTAAACGGTGTTCCAGGCGCTGTGTCAGTTCGGTATGTACGTTTTCTTGCTGCCAGGCGTCCAGCATTTGTTGGCTGAAGTTATCTTCACCCAGCGCCGTAACGTAGTGGACTTCAAGCGCATCAGCATTGACCTGACGAGCAATATAAACAGACGTGTTTAGGGTGTCGCCACCAAAGCCGCGGCTAACTTCCGCACCTTTTTGCGACAGTTCAATCATACATTCACCGATGACGGCGATTTTGCGCGTTGGCATAGCAGTAAACCTGAATTAATGAAATTCCCGCTAGTTTGCTGGTCGGTTAAAAACGAGTCAAACAATTTAAAACGATGTTTCGGAAAACTTTGAGCTAAGGCAGATTCTCGTCAATGTGAACGAACTCTCTTTCATTGAGGTTGTACTGAAAGCGAACATAAAGTTCTCATGCGCTACGCCGATAACTTGTCGATGAGCCATGCGAGTTATCAAAGTAAACAGGACCCACATGATGAAGTTTAAGCAGATCACTCACCGGCTTAATACGCTTGAGGCGAGTGTCGAAAGTTTGCAGGAACGGCGATTCTGGTTGCAGTGCCAGCGGCAGTACACCTTCCAGCCGATCTACAAAATCGATGGTCGATTGATGGCGATAGAGCTACTGACGGTGGTCACGCACGAGGATGAACCGGACGTTCGTATTCCGCCCGATCGCTACTTTTCATCTGTCACCAGCCGTACGCGATTGATGGTCATCGAAGAGCAACTTAACTTACTGCGCAGTTGGGAATCCATCTTCATCGGCTATGACATCTTAGCCTCTGTGAATGTCGATGGCCCTACGCTTGTGGCCATGAAACATCATCAGCCGATCCTGGCGCTGATAAACAAAATGCCGTGGGTGCGTTTTGAACTGGTGGAACACATTACCCAGCCACAAGCGGTAACGCTTGCGGGAATGAACGAATTTGGCCCGCTGTGGCTGGATGATTTCGGTACGGGAGTCGCCAACTTTTCGGCATTAAGTGAGGTGCACTACGACTACATCAAAGTCGCGCGTGACCTGTTTATCATGCTGCGCACCAGCGAAGAGGGCCGCAATTTATTCACTATGTTGCTGCAATTGATGAACCGTTATTGCAAAGGAGTCATCGTTGAAGGCGTGGAAACTGAAGATGAATGGCGCGATGTCCAAAACTCTCCTGCATTCGCGGCGCAAGGCTATTTTCTCTCCCGTCCCTTCCCATTTGAACAGTTAGAGAGTGTGCTAACTCGCCTCTCCTGATGCCGCATCGGTCACGCTCAACTATCTTTAGTGAATGCGAGCCACATCAGGAGAAGGTAAAAGGCATGACTAAAACTGGAAAAGTCGCCAGCGGTATCGTCGGGGGTTTATTGTTGTTGGTTGTGGTGGCAATCATTGTGATTGCGACGTTTGACTGGAATCGGCTCAAACCGACCATCAACCAAAAAGTCTCGACGGAGCTTAATCGGCCCTTCGCCATTCGTGGCGATTTAGGCGTGGTATGGGAACGTAACAAAGAAGAGACCGGCTGGCGCAGTTGGGTGCCGTGGCCGCATGTTCATGCCGAAGACATCATGCTCGGTAATCCACCCGATATTCCTGAAGTCACCATGGTCCATCTGCCACGCGTTGACGCCACGCTTGCACCACTCGCATTGCTCACCAAAACCGTTTATATCCCCTGGATAAAGCTCGTTCAGCCCGATGTGCGCATCATTCGCCTGACGGAAAAAAACAATAACTGGACGTTTAACTTTGCCAGCGACAAGCCAAAAGATCCCAATCAGCCGCCGTCGTCCTGGTCCTTCAGAATGGACAATATTCTGTTCGATAAAGGCCGAATTGCGATTAACGACAAACTCACCAAAGCAGAGATGGAAATCCTCGTCGACCCACTCGGCAAACCGTTACCGTTTAGCGAAGTTGAAGGAAACAAACCGAAAGGCAAAGATGCCGCAAAAGCCGGAGACTATGTCTTTGGTCTGAAAGTTCGCGGGCGCTACAACGGGGAACCGATTGAAGGCAACGGCAAAATTGGCGGCATGCTGGCACTGCGCAGCGAAGGTGAAACGGCTTTCCCGGTGCAGGCCGATGTGCATTCAGGGAATTCACGCGTGGCATTTATTGGCACCATCAACGACCCCATGAAGATGGGGGGCGTTGATCTGCAACTGAAATTCTCCGGTGATTCGTTGGGTAATCTCTACGATCTTACCGGCGTGTTATTGCCGGATTCGCCGCCCTTTGAAACTGACGGACATTTACTGGCAAAAATCGACACGGAAAAAGGGTCGATCTTCCGTTATCAGAACTTTAACGGGCGAATCGGTGAGAGCGATATTCATGGTTCTCTGACGTATTCTCAAGGTAAACCGCGCCCGAAACTGGAAGGCGAACTTGAGTCTAAACAGCTTCGTCTGGCGGATTTAGGGCCGCTAATCGGTGTGGATTCCGGCAAAGGCGCTCAGCAAAGCAAACAAGCCGAGCAAGCCAAAGGCGAGAAAACTGTTCAGCCGAGCGGCAAAGTTCTGCCATACGACCGTTTCGAAACTGATAAATGGGATGTGATGGATGCCGATGTGCGTTTTAAAGGTGGCCGTATCGAACACAGCGGGACGCTGCCCCTCAGCAACCTTACGACGCATGTGATTCTCAAGAATGCCGACTTGCGCCTCCAGCCACTGAAATTTGGCATGGCGGGCGGCAGCATCAGCGCTAACATCCACCTCGAAGGCGAAAAAAAGCCGATGCAGGGAACCGCAGATATTCAGGCGCGGCGTTTACAGCTTAAACAGCTGATGCCGAAAGTTGAATCAATGCAAAAAACTCTCGGTGAACTGAATGGCGATGCGGATTTGCGTGGCCGGGGTAACTCTATCGCCGAGCTGTTGGGGAGCAGCGATGGCAACCTGAAACTGCTGATGCACGATGGGTTAATTAGCCGCAACCTGATGGAGATCGTCGGCCTGAATGTGGGGAATTACCTCGTCGGGCAAATCTTTGGCGATGACGAAGTGCGGATAAACTGCGCGGCAGCGAATCTGGATTTACGCGATGGGGTCGCCTCACCGCGTATTTTTGCCTTTGATACAGAAAATTCGCTGATTAACGTCACCGGCACCACCAACTTCGCCAGCGAACGACTCGATTTAACCATCAATCCAGAAAGCAAAGGGGTGCGCGTTCTTACACTGCGCTCGCCGCTTTATGTGCGGGGAACGTTTAAAAACCCAGATGCTGGCGTGAAACCAGGTCCACTGATTGCCCGTGGCGCGGTGGCCGCAGCGCTTGCGACATTGGTTACGCCCGCTGCTGCTTTGCTGGCGCTGATTTCGCCTTCAGAAGGCGGGCAGAACCAGTGCCAGAATATTTTGGGGCAGATGAAGAAGTGATTTGAGCCTGGACGCCCTCACCCCAGCCCTCTCCCCCAGGAGAGGGAGAAAAGCGGACCATCCCCTCTCCTTTGGGAGAGGGTTAGGGTGAGGGGAAAAACGAATACTACAGTGACAAATGACGTGTCTCTTTAGACACCAGCAATGCAACCAGCGTAATCGCTGACATCGCCGCCAGATACACACCGACATAGAACAGACCGTAATTCGCCTGCAACCAGGTTGCGATATACGGTGCAACAGATGCGCCCAGAATCGACGCCACGTTATACGAGAATGACGCTCCGGTATAACGCACTTCCGTTGGGAACAACTCCGGCAGCAACGCACCCATTGGGCCGAAAGTTAAACCCATCAGACTCAGGCCAATCAGCAGGAATGCCATCACCAGCGTCGGGTTACCCGAACCCAATAACGGCTGGAAGACGGCTAACGCAAACACAATCATCAAACTGGTGATAACAATCATGCATTTACGGCGGCCAAACTTATCAGCCAGTAAACCTGCAATCGGCACCATCACGCCAAAACCAATCACCGCCATCATCAGCATCCACAACACATCGTTGCGGGAGAAGCCCAGCCCCACCGGCACTTTGGCGGTACTGAAGGTCATTGAATAGACCGTCATGATGTAAAACAGCGTGTAAGTTGCCAGCATGATAAACGTGCCGATGATCGTCGCTTTCAGGTGCTTGCTCAGCAGCGTGCCGAGCGGGACTTTTACCTGTTTACCCGCCTTGGCGATTTTGGCGAACACCGGTGTTTCATGCAGAGAAACACGCACATACAGGCCGATTATCACCAGAACAGCGGACAGAATAAACGGTACGCGCCAGCCCCAGGACATGAATTGCTCGTCAGTCAGCAGCCAGGAAAGCAGCAGGAAGGTGCCGTTGGCAAAGAAGAAGCCGATTGGCGCTCCCAGTTGCGGGAATGAACCGTACAACGCGCGTTTACGTGGCGGCGCATTCTCGGTCGCCAGCAATGCCGCTCCGCCCCATTCACCACCCAGACCCAAACCTTGCCCGAAGCGTGCCAGTGCCAGCAGCATTGGCGCTAATACGCCGATGGTTTCGTAGCTCGGCAACAGGCCAATCAACACCGTTGAAACACCCATCGTCAGAAGTGATGCCACCAGGGTCACTTTGCGACCGACCCGGTCACCAAAATGGCCGAACAGTGCGGAACCAATTGGACGTGCCACAAAGGCAATGGCGAACGTGGCTAGCGACTGGAGTGTCGCCGCTGTTGGGTCACCTTGCGGGAAGAAGATATGCGGGAAAACAATGACGGCCGCAGTGGCATAAATATAGAAATCGAAGAATTCGATGGCGGTGCCGACGAGCGAGGCAACGACCACTTTTCCGCGTGAGTTAACGGGCGTGGCGTCAGTTTCAGTATTGACTGGAGTAGCGATGGTGGCTTGCATAATTTTTTCTTATTTTATATCGAACGAAAGGCCATATTACGCACAGCAAAAGGCGCATTTCAACGCAGGTTTGCTCACCGCGCTGTTCGATTAACGAGCAAAAAGAGGATAATTTTCAGTCCAGAAAAGAAGTGTCTATGTAATGCTTCACATAAATTGATATTTAGTGGATAAAACTGCTTTTAGGTTAAATAAAAGTTACAGGTTGGATTTATGTGCTGCGGATATTTATTCCCTCTCCTGGGGGAGAGGGCCAGGATGAGGGCATCGAATCCCCTCATCCCAACCTTCTCCCCAGGGAGAAGGGGAATAGCGAGCGGGTCAATTATGCGTTTTACCCGGCATTCTCGGGTCATCTTTGTATTGTGCGGTAGCAATCCACGCGGCACAAAAAAGCGTCAGGCGGGCGAAGAAATAGAAAAACGCCATCAACCCTAAAACGGAACCAAACGCCGCGCCAGAAGGTGATTTTACGAGGGCTGGCAAGCTGTAGGTCATGATGATTTTGATCACTTCAAAACCCACTGCCGCAATGAATGTGCCGCGAATAAGCGCCTTTCTACGCGGGCGGTGGCGTGGCAGACGCCAGAAAATCCAGAAGAACAGCAAGTAGTTAGCAAAAATGGATATCGTCAGCCCGACCAGGTGCCAGACCGGTTTTAACCATTCGATACCGTCCAGATGCAAAAGGCTAATCAGGAATGTCTGGGCGGAACCGGCAACCGAGGTGATGGATAACGTCACAACCAGCGCAACCAGCAAGCCAATCAGTGACACCAAATCACGCAGATACTTCGTCCAGAATTTTTCCTGGTCCTGCGGTGTCCGCTCCCACTTTTCCCGCGACTGAGCACGCACTGCTTCACGCAAATTTCCCATCCAGTTAATGCCGGAATAAAGCGCAATGAGCAGACCCACCAGACCCACGGTCGTACGCTGTTGCACCGCTGTATTGATGGTGTTTTTCAGCGTCGCGGCAAGCGTTGGCTCACTGACATTGACGAGGATCTTTTCGAAGATACTCTCAAGCAGCGTGGGATGTGACGCGAGGATGTAACCTGCGGCGGCAAACGCCACCATCAAAATCGGGATCAGCGACAGGAATGAAAAATAGGTGATTGCTGCACCAAACTGATTACCCATGCGGTCGTTAAACCGTTCCGCTGCGCGTATCAGGTGAGCAACGACAGGATTACGTTCGACACGCCCGACAGTGCTGTTCACGCTATCGATTGTTTTATTGACGGTCTGATTACTGGTTTTGATTTTGATGATCGGTTCATCGTCGGGCGTATCGGTAGGGCGACTTTCTTTGCTTTCCGGCATGGTCATCAGGTGATTTTTCCTCTGCATCTGCAAGATCTTAAAGAAATTATAGCCTGAATGCTAATCGACATACCCTTTCACTAATCCCGTCAGCCATTCCATAAACAAATGAACGCGGCGGGAGAGATTACGTCGATGCGGATAAAGCAGTGAAACAGGCATCGGTTGGGCGCGGTATTGCGGCAGGATCTCCACCAGTTTTTTACTCTTGAGTAAGTCTCTCACGCCAATGCGCGGGACCTGAATAATCCCAAGCCCAGCCAGGCACGCGGCTTGATAGGTTTCGGTACTATTCACCGTGATAACGCCACCGGTTTTTATCCAACGCGTATTTTTATCGATCCAAACTTCAAACCCCTGCGGGCGGCTGCCGAGGTTTAGCGCGTAATGCACCACGGCGTGAGAAGCCAGATCGTCCAGGCTTTCCGGATAGCCAAAGCGCGCCAGATAATCTGGGCTGGCACAGTTAATTAAGGTGAGTTTCCCTAATGGCCGGGCAACCAGGCCTGAATCTTTGAGTTGCCCGACGCGTACCACGCAATCGAACCCTTCGCGCACCACATCCACCAAGTGATCGCTGCTGCTTAATTCCAGCTCAATGCCAGGATATTGCTGCAAGAAGGCGGGGAGTTTGGGGATCACCAGATTTTTAGCCACACCTACAGGCATATCTACACGTAATCGCCCACTGACGCTGCTGGGGTCATGCAGGAATAGCCCGTCCAGTTCATCAAGATTGGCTAATAGATCGCGACAGCGCTCGTAATAAACCATGCCATCTTGTGTCAACTGCACGCGTCGCGTCGTGCGGTGCAATAACCTTGTTCCAAGCATGGCTTCTAGCGCCTGAATTTGGCGCGATACGCTACCTTTAGGAAGGCCCAGAGTGTCGGCTGCGCGAGAAAAACTCTCAAGTTCAGCCACTCTAATGAATAGTTGCATTGCATGTATTTTATCCACTTTTTTCTCACATTGTTGTTGGTAGAGAAACAGTGATGCGTTATTGGCACTCTTTATTGATTTTGTAGCAGCTAATAAGCTTTACCTCAATCACCGAACCGTCATCGAAGGGGCAAATCATGAGTCAAACAATCGCATTAGTGACCGGCGGCAGCCGTGGATTAGGTAAAAACGCGGCGCTGAAGCTGGCTGGACGCGGAGTGAATATTATTCTGACCTACAACAGCAAGCAGCAAGAAGCGCAGGATGTGGTGCGCGAAATTGAGCTAACAGGCGTGAAAGCGGTGGCAATTCAATTGAATGTCGCCGATAGCACAACCTTCCCGGCTTTTGCTACAGAAGTGAAGCAACAACTGCGTGACGTGTGGCATCGCGACTCGTTTGATTATTTATTAAACAATGCGGGTACGGGGCTCGATGCGCTGTTCGAAAAAACAACAGAAGCGCAATTTGATGAATTAATGAACATCCATTTGAAAGGACCTTTCTTCCTCACCCAGCACTTGCTGCCGCTGATTAAAGATGGTGGACGCATTTTGAATGTATCGACTGGCCTGACGCGTTTCGCTTTGCCAGGAAAAGCGGCATATGCCGCGATGAAAGGGGCGATGGAAGTGCTGACGCGCTATCAGGCAAAAGAGCTGGGGGCGAGAGGGATCTCGGTCAATATCATCGCTCCGGGCGCGATTGCGACAGATTTTGGCGGCGGTGTTGTACGTGACAATGAGCAGGTGGCGAGCGCTATCGCCGCACAAACCGCGTTGGGACGCGTTGGGCAACCTGATGATATCGGCAACGCGATTGCGGTTCTGCTCAGCGATGAAAGCGGCTGGATGAATGCGCAGCGTATTGAAGTTTCGGGTGGAATGTTCTTGTAAGTGGGTGTGCTTGCGAAGGTGAAATGATCCTCACCTTCGCGTGTTAAATATTTGTCAAAAATATTGAATAATTTGAGCGAATCATTCCACTATCACCCCTTGAGGTGCAGCGCTATTCTTATCACATCGAAAGCAAACACGCTTTCTCACCTAAACAAACCTCAAGGATAATTATCATGAAAAGCATCAAATATTTTGCCGTAGTTATGACTCTTGCCGCTTCATTCTCCTCTTTCGCTGCAACCACTCAGGCAGTTGAAAGCCAAAAAATCGGTACAGTTTCCGTAAGTGGCGCGTCAAACATCGATAGCCTACAGGCGCAATTACAAGCAAAAGCTGAACAGGCTGGCGCGAAATCTATCCGCATTATCTCTGCTGGCGGTGATAACAAAGTGTTTGGTGTCGCTGAGATGTATAACTAAGCATTCACGCTGTATGGGCCGCCGCGAATGTGCGGCCCGTGTTTTATCTGAACTCGCTGCGTAACAAGCCAAAAATCCAGTCGTCTTGCCAGACACCGCCGAGGAAGTAATTTTCGCGCAGTATCCCTTCTGGCTGAAAACCCACTTTTTCAAGCACTCTCTTCGAACCGATATTCCCCACCGTCACTGTGGCGGTCAGTTTTCGCATGGCGCATTTTTCAAAGGCAAAACGACAAAGGGTATGAAGCGATTCATAACCATAACCTTGCCCGTGAAAAGTCGAATCGAGGATAAAGCCGACTTCCGCTATGTCATCCTCACCGCGTACAAATCCGGTGAAGCCAATCAGCATCCCGTTGTGTTTATCGCGCATCGCAAGGCATAACCAATGGCGGCTGTGCAATTCCCAGCGCACCAGGCGTGAATTAAATATTTGGCGGATTTCCGCTTCTTTGCGGTCATCGGAGACGTAACGCATAACGACAGGATCTTGTTGCAGCTGTAAAAAACTCGGCCAATCCTGCTCGGTAACTTGCGTTAAGTTCAGTCGTGGTGTGGAGAGATGCAACATGATTATCAGTCCACAATAAACAGCGTTGCGCCGCGGTGGGTCGATGAACGGTGAGGTTCGGCGCCATCGGCAACCTGGTAGCTCATGCCTGGTTTTAAAGTGAAAGTGCGGCCATCTTCGAGTTCTGTTTGCAGCTCGCCCGCAAGACAAAAGAGTACATGACCTTTTTGACACCAGTGATCGGCAAGATACCCCGCCGTGTATTCCACCATTCGAACCCGTATTTCCCCAAACTGCTGCGTGCGCCAAAGTGCTTTTCCGGTTACGCCCGGATGTTCGGTTACTTGAACGGTTGACCAGTCGGTCGTGTTAAAAGGCAAATCAGTTATTCGCATGGTTGAACCTTATTATTTTTTTGCCGGAGGTGTTTGCCCTTTAAGTGATATCAGCAAAAAAATAACGGCGCCAGAAAATTGCGCCGTTATATGAGGTTAATTCCAGCGTGATAAATCATCCGTAGTCAGTCCAATGTCGCGTAATTGTTCCTTACTAAGCCCTTGTAGTACGCGCGCTGTCTGGTGTTGTAACCAGCGTTGCCGGAAATAGCGGTAAATCATCACAAAGCCATAAAACGGTTTGTGAGAACGGTTTTCTTCAAAGCCCATGATGTTGCTCCTCTTGTGAGTTCGAGGTACATCATGCGCCGCCATACAGATAGCCGACAGATTCAAATATTACTTTTATTTAACATACAGAAGCGCTAAAACATGATCTGAATGGCGAATATGTCACCACTCTGTACTGGTTTTTCCGTCTGTATGGTTGCTTAAGAGGATACAGCATGACGCGCTACCAACATCTCGCCACATTGCTGGCAGAACGCATTGAACAAGGGTTGTACCGCAGTGGTGAACGCCTGCCTTCGGTGCGCAGCCTGAGTAATGAACATGGCGTGAGTATCAGCACCGTGCAGCAGGCTTATCATCTTCTTGAAGACAAACAGCTGATTTCACCGCAGCCCCGTTCCGGGTATTTCGTCACGCAACGCAAAGCGCAACCCCCGGTTCCGCAACTGACGCGTCCGGTACAGCGGCCTGTCGAGGTCACGCAATGGGACGCGGTGCTCGAGCAACTTGTTACCCGTGAAGAGGGCGATATTATCGCTTTGGGCAGCGGCGTCCCGGATGTAACACAACCGACCATCAAACCTTTATGGCGCGAATTGAGCCGCATCGCGCAGTATCAACAATCCGAATTGCTCGGCTATGACAGCATTCACGGTATGCGTTCGCTGCGTGAGCAAATCTCCCGTCTGATGCTGGATAGCGGCTGCGTGGCGACCGCCGACGATATTCTGATAACCACTGGTTGCCACGAAGCCCTGTCGATTGCAATTCGCGCAGTGTGTGAAGCGGGTGACATTGTGGCGGTGGAGTCGCCGTCGTTTCATGGCACCATGCAGATGCTGCGGGCATTTGGCATTAAAGTTGTTGAAATACCGACAGATTCTGTAACAGGCATCAGCGTGGAAGCATTGGAATTAGCGCTGGAGCAGTGGCCGATTAAAGCGGTGATTCTGGTGCCAAACTGCAATAACCCTCTGGGGTTTATTATGCCGGATGCACGTAAGAAAGCGGTGCTGACGCTCGCGCAACGTTTTGATATTGCAATCATTGAGGATGATGTTTACGGCGAACTGGCTTATGAATATCCCCGCCCAATGACGATTAAATCAATGGATGTTGATGGGCGAGTGCTGCTGTGTAGCTCTTTTTCTAAAACGCTGGCGCCAGGTTTGCGAGTCGGCTGGATTGTGCCGGGCCGCTATCTTGATCGCGCTTTGCACATGAAATACATCGTCACTGGCAGTACCTCGACCTTCTCACAACTCGCTGTGGCGGAGTTTATTCGGAACGGTAACTACCATCGCCATCTGCGCCGTATGCGCCAACTTTACCAGCGTAATCTCGAAGATTTTACCTGTCATGTTCGACACTATTTCCCGTGCGGTATCTGCGTCAGTCGTCCACAGGGCGGCTTTATGATGTGGGTTGAGCTGCCGGAAAATATAGATATCGTACCGATTTGCTGTGCGTTGCGCGAAGAACATATCCATATTGCGGCGGGCTCGCTGCTTTCTGCGTCAGGGAAGTATCGCAACTGTCTGCGCCTGAATTACGCATCGCCGTGTGATGCCGCAACCGAAGCCGCATTGCGTAAAACGGGGGATGCATTAAATAAGGCGCTGGAGAACGCGTAGATTTTGCTCTCTTTTATCGCCATTGGGCATGCAGCACTTGCGTTAGTCTGTTGTGTAATTGCGTTTTTCTACCCAGACATTCGTGCCCAATAAAGGATAACCATGACCAGCGCTTCACAGTTGCTGATGCGGGAAAAGTTTGAGACTTGCCTGAGTGTTTGCCGCCAGGCGTCATTACAAATTCTGCCACTGCTCACCATCACCGCCTCAGAAGGCAAAGATCCTCAATGGTTTTTTCAGCAACTGGAGCAGGCTCGCCTGGCACTCGGCAGTTGGATGGCAGTTGCAAAGCGGTTAAACCTCAATGACGCAGAGATTTCACAGTTCACTCTGCTGCTGCGCCATTTACAGCAACTGGTGCCGCAATATGAAAGTGGCCAGGAAATCAGCCATAACCAGCTTATTTCTGCACTGCGCTTTGTCAGTTATCTCGAATTGGTGCGCTTAAGGCAGCCACTGCTGGGTTATTCGACTGAGCTCGATAAGAACAGCGAGGCAGAACAGCAAAAGGCTGTACGCCAGATGCGGGCGCTGGAGTTAATGCTGAAGGCGATGATTACGAAAAATTATCCCAGTCAGTCGCACCTGGTGAATAAGCTGAAAAAACAGTTTGGCGCTGACTGTGTGCGCCGTTGGTTAAAGCATGGCGAGCAGGGTGATGTTTTAAGCGGTATGCGATTTGGCGAACTCGCTTTGATGGTGGTCGATAAAAAGGAGTTTGCGAACCACTATGCCGAAATATTCCACAGCTCGCCGCAGCTGAATCTATTTATTGATCAACGCAAAACGCTACAAACCTTCCTCGACGACGTGCGCGAAATTCGCAATCACCTTATTCAACAACCGCCGCTTACCTCGGTGCAACTCGCATTGTTGGATAGCTATTACCAGGAAAGCAGTGCGGCTATCCAGCGTGCCTGGGATGAAGGGCGAACGACAGTCAATCCGGCGGCATTCATGGCTGCTGACGACGCTCAAGTGCAGGAATTTATTGAACTTGCTCAGAAAAAATATCATCAGGCGGGTCGTGACTCGGATGAAGTGCGTGACACCATTGATCACCCCGACTTGCGTCATACCAAAAAAAAGCAGGACACCGGTGAAACGCTACGCATGTTGATGTGGTGCGTGGCGGGTGTGGCGCTGATTAGCGCGGCGATATTGGGTATGAATTTCCTGAGTGGTATCACTCAAAAGCCCGCGCAGGCAAACAGTGGCCCTGCAAAAGTGACGGTGGTTGATTCACTCCCGTTTAGCCAAAGTGCGCGTGAAAAGCTGGCGAATATTGGCATTACCTGGGAAGAGGGAAATCTGCGATCAGCCATTGAGCGTGGCGACTCCACGGTGGTGCGTCTGTTTATGCAGGGCGGTATGAACTGGAAAGTGTATTACACCGAATCTGCGCTGGCAGGAGATTATCGCGACGCTCTGAATACGTTGCTGCAATACCGTTCGCAAATGGATGAAGAGCGTCCGTGTCGGCGTATGGTCAGAACCGTCAGCCAGGCGATGAACGACGGGCAAAGTCTCACTTCTCTACGCAAACAATTCCTGCAAACTTTTTGCAGCACACCTGAGATTATTGATCGGCAAAAAGAAGATTTAGAACGCGCAAAATTACGGCTCCAGGCGCAACAGCAACGCAATTCTGACTCAACTGACACTGACGAAAAACATGCGGTGGAGATTCAGAAAGCGATTTATGACGCGATGCGGTAAAAAGAGCGATCGCTGCCTGGATTCGCGAAGACGTCTTTTTTATCTTCCAGATTCAGATAGTAAAAAAGCCTGGGATCCGCAGATTTCAGGCTTTTTTTTCTATTCAGAGTGTTGCTTAAAGGGATCAGTGAGTCGCTTCGCCAATCAAGGCACCGCCGCCAGCACCCACAGCCGCGCCTTTTAACACGTTATTGCCGGTAGCTGCTGCTGCAACGCCACCCACTGCGGCACCAATGGCACCCCCTTTACGAGCGGCTTTACCTGTGTCTCCGCTCTTAAACATGGCACCGGTGCCACCACCAACGACAGCGCCACCCACGGTGCTTTTCACGCTTTTGCCTGTCGCAGCACCAATTGCCGCTCCGGCAAT
Source organism: Buttiauxella selenatireducens (assembly GCF_031432975.1). Lineage (GTDB taxonomy): Bacteria > Pseudomonadota > Gammaproteobacteria > Enterobacterales > Enterobacteriaceae > Buttiauxella > Buttiauxella selenatireducens. The sequence goes on from NZ_CP133838.1 coordinate 83,893, forward strand.
TGCGCCACCTGATGTTTTATCAAGCGCCAATACGTTGCCTGAAAATGCGAAAGATAAGATCAATAAACCGGGAATGTATTTTTTCACTAAATTGCCCTCCTGGACATATAAATACGCAAAAACGTGCGCTCCAATTTTATTCTGCTCAGTTTGGGATACTGCCAGTATTAATATTTAATATCGCGTGCTTTCTGGCGACCATCTTGTTTAGTTTGGCGTTTATCCTGTCGGCAATCATGATTACTTTTATCATTGCTGACGATGCATTCGCGTTTTTCATGACGTGCAGTATCTCTGGTATCCTGGCGAGTATCCCGAGCTTCGCGGCGTTGCTGGCCTTGTATCGTCGCATTTGCAGTAGACATTGTGGATACCAGCAACACGCCAGTCAGTATACCAATCAGAGTAGAGGTCTTGTTCATGAGATAATTCCTGGAATATATTCCCTTCATACTTCAAGTTGCATGTGCGTTGGCTTTCCTCGCTCACCCCAGTCACTTACTTATGTAAGCTCCTGGGGATTCACTGCGTTGCCGCCTTCCTGAAACTTGAATTATTTAGGGAATAAGTGAAAAACATTCTGAATAAATAATAATTCATACAGCACCAGGCTAAAGAGTATAAGTTCGCAAATTACGTCTAAATGTAACTAAATAATTTGAAATCTATATTTCTTTGCACTTTTATAGACTCTATTGCACATACACATAAGAATTAATGAGTTAGCGTTTTGATTATTTGAGCTGTATTTTGCAGCGCGGGTTCGCGCAGTAAATAAAAAGGCTGCGGATCTTAAGATCCACAGCCTGTTGATTTATTTCCCGCCATTGGAGGACGGAGGCGCGGATTAGCGCATAGTAACGAACTCTTCCGAACCGGTCGGGTGAATCGCTACGGTATTGTCGAAGTCTTTCTTGGTTGCGCCCATTTTCAGTGCTACCGCAAAACCTTGCAGCATTTCATCCATGCCGTAACCAATGCCGTGGATACCGACAATTTTCTCGTCCGGGCCTGCGCATACCAGCTTCATGCGGCACGGCTGGCGGTGAGAGGTGACTGCGGTATACATCGCGGTGAAGGAGGATTTATACACCTTCACGTTATCGTCGCCGTACTGCTCACGCGCTTGTGGCTCAGTTAAGCCAACAGTGCCGATTGGCGGATGGCTGAAGACCACGGTTGGGACGTTGTTGAAATCCAGATGCTCGTCTGGCTTGTTGTTGAACAAGCGCTCAGACAGGCGACGGCCTGCGGCAACGGCAACGGGCGTCAGTTCTACAGCGCCGGTGTTATCGCCTACGGCATAAATGCCAGGCACGCTGGTGTTCTGGAATTTATCAACTTCAATGTAGCCTTTGGCGTTGGTTTTCACACCGGTAACCGCCAAATTGAAGCTGTCCGTTGCTGGTTGGCGGCCAATCGCCCAAATCAGGCAATCTACGGTCTGCGAACGGCCATCTTCCAGGTGCAGCGTCAGGCTACCATCGGCATTCTTCTCAACGGCTTTTGGCACGGCATGCGTGTGCAGCGTTGGGCCTTCGGTGTTAATGACTTCCAGCAGTGTTTCGACAATCAGCGGATCAAAAGTACGCAGCGGTGCGTGTTGGCGTACAAACAGATGAGTTTCAGAACCCAGCGCGTTAACCACGCCTGCGATTTCAACGGCGATATAACCCGCGCCGACGACGGCAATGCGTTTTGGCAGAGCAGGGAGTTCGAAGAAACCGTCGGAATCAATACCGTATTCAGCACCTGGAATTGACGGATGGCTTGGACGGCCGCCGGTCGCAATCAGAATGTGGTCAGCGGTGATGGTTTCACCGTTAACTTCCACAGTGTGTGCATCGACAAATTTGGCAAAGCCACGAATCACGTCAACGTTGTTTTTGCCCAGAACGTTGTCGTAAGAGGTGTGGATGCGGTCGATATAGGCGGTACGGCTGGCGATCAGTTTGTCCCAGTCGAATTTATTCACTGTGGTGTCAAAGCCGTAGTCCGGGCCGTACTGATGAATAGCCTCTGCGATTTGCGCCGCATGCCACATCACTTTTTTCGGCACACAACCCACGTTTACGCAGGTGCCACCCAGCTCTTTCGCCTCAATGAGTGCGCATTTCTTCCCATACATTGCCGCACGGTTAATGGAGGCAATACCGCCGCTGCCGCCGCCAATGGCGAGGTAGTCATAATGTTTGGTCATGATGTTTCCCTAATGAGTCGAAAAATATTCGCGATTGTAGCGCGCCCGGAGTTTGGTTCCACCGATTGCTGCGATAGCTGGTTTACTCAGGCACAACCCAGCTTAGCGTGGTCGAGCCGTTGCCAGAAGGCACCAGCGTTTTATGCAACCACGGCAGTACATTAGCCATTTGCTGCTCAAGTTTCCACGGTGGGTTGATAACAATCATGCCAGAGGCGGTCATGCCACGGCGGTCACTGTCCGGGAGAACGGCTAATTCGATTTGCAGGATACGGCGAATGCCGGTTTCTTCCAGCTCGCGCAGCATACGTTTGATTTGCTGGCGCATAACAACCGGATACCACAACGCGTAAGTGCCTGTAGCAAAACGCTTATAACCTTCACTGATGCCAGTGACGACGGCCTGGTAGTCGGTTTTAATCTCATACGGCGGGTCGATAAGAATCAGGCCACGACGGGAAACCGGCGGCAGTTTTGACTTCAACTGAGTGTAGCCGTCAGCACGTTCAACGCGAGCACGAGCGTCTTTCTGGAATTCAGAACGCAGCAGCGGGAAATCAGACGGGTGCAGCTCGGTGAGTTGCAGGCTGTCTTGTTCACGCAAAAGCTGGCGTGCAATCAGCGGAGAACCTGGGTAATAACGCAGTTGACCGGTCTGGTTAAAGTGTTTGACCGCACTGATGTACGGCTCAAGTTCAGCCGGCAGATCATCGTGTTGCCAGATACGGCCGATACCTTCCAGGTATTCACCAGTACGCTCGGCGTGTTCGCTGCTCAGTTTGTATCGGCCAGCTCCCGCATGCGTGTCGAGGTAAAGAAAAGGTTTATCTTTTTCTTTCAACGATTCAATGATTAAGGATTGAACGGTATGTTTCAGTACGTCGGCATGGTTGCCGGCGTGAAAGCTGTGACGATAACTGAGCATGGATTGCAGGGTTTCCAAAGACAAAATAATGTACTCAGTATACCGCGTTATGCTCGCCGCCCGGCATTGAAATTAACTACACTAAGCCTCATGTTAAAAGCTATACCCAAAATCAGGAACCGCGCTTATGACCAATCCATTGTTAACGCCTTTCGATCTGCCGCCGTTTTCCGCTCTCAAACCTGAACATATTGTCCCCGCAGTGCAGCAAGCACTGGATGATTGCCGTGCGAAAGTCGAAAGCGTGGTCGCACAGGGTGCGCCTTATAACTGGGATAATCTTTGCCAGCCGCTGGCGGAAGTGGACGATCGCCTGGGGCGTATTTTCTCGCCAGTGAGTCATTTGAATTCCGTACAGAACAGCCCGGAACTGCGTGAAGCTTACGAGCAGACGCTGCCGCTGCTGTCTGAATACAGCACGTGGGTAGGTCAACACGAAGGTCTTTATCAGGCGTACCGAAATTTGCGTGATGGCGCGTATTACGCGGACCTGAGCGTAGCTGAGAAGAAGGCGGTGGATAACGCACTGCGTGATTTCGAGCTTTCAGGTATCGGTTTGCCGGAAGAAAAACAAAAGCGTTATGGCGAAATTGCTGCGCGTTTGTCTGAGTTAGGTTCGACCTACAGCAACAACGTGCTGGATGCGACTCAGGGCTGGACGAAGCTCATCACCGACGATGCCGAACTTTCTGGGATGCCGGAAAGTGCAATGGCGGCCGCACGTGCTCAAGCCGAAGCGAAAGAGCTGGACGGCTGGTTGTTGACGTTGGATATCCCAAGCTATTTGCCGGTCCTCACTTATTGTGACAATCGCGAATTGCGTGAAGAAATGTACCGCGCCTATGCGACTCGCGCCTCCGATCAAGGGCCGAACGCAGGTAAGTGGGATAACACGCCAGTGATGGAGGAAATCCTCGCGCTGCGTCACGAACTGGCAGAGTTGCTGGGCTTTGGTAACTACGCGGAAAAATCACTCGCCACTAAAATGGCAGAAAACCCGCAGCAAGTGTTGGAGTTCCTGACCGATCTGGCTAAACGTGCCCGTCCGCAGGGTGAAGCTGAACTGGCACAACTGCGCGAGTTTACGAAAAAAGAGTTCAATGTTGATGCGCTGGAGCCGTGGGATATCACCTATTACAGCGAAAAACAGAAGCAGCATTTATACAGCATCAGCGACGAGCAACTGCGCCCGTACTTCCCGGAAGACCGTGCGGTAAATGGTTTGTTCGAAGTGGTGAAACGCATTTATGGCATCACCGCGAAAGAGCGTAAAGATATCGACGTCTGGCATTCTGATGTGCGTTTCTTTGAGCTTTATGACGAAAAAGGTGAACTGCGCGGTAGCTTCTATCTCGACCTGTATGCCCGTGAAAACAAACGCGGCGGGGCGTGGATGGACGACTGCGTGGGTCAGATGCGTAAAGCTGATGGCTCATTGCAAAAGCCGGTCGCTTACCTGACCTGTAACTTTAATCGTCCGGTCAATGGCAAACCTGCGCTGTTTACCCATGACGAAGTGATCACCCTGTTCCATGAGTTTGGCCACGGTTTGCACCATATGCTGACCAAAGTCGAAACGGCGGGCGTTTCTGGCATCAACGGTGTGCCGTGGGATGCCGTCGAGCTGCCAAGCCAGTTTATGGAAAACTGGTGCTGGGAGCCGGAAGCGTTGGCGTTTATCTCTGGCCATTTTGAGACGGGCGAGCCATTGCCAAAAGAGTTGCTGGATAAAATGCTGGCGGCGAAGAACTACCAGGCCGCGCTGTTTATCCTGCGCCAGCTTGAGTTCGGCCTGTTCGACTTCCGTCTGCACGCTGAATTTAATCCAGAGCAGGGCGCGAAGGTGCTGGAAACTCTGTATGAAATCAAGAAACTGGTTGCTGTGGTGCCATCGCCGACGTGGGGCCGTTTCCCACATGCGTTCAGCCATATCTTTGCTGGCGGATATGCTGCGGGTTACTACAGCTATCTGTGGGCTGATGTGCTGGCAGCGGATGCGTTCTCGCGCTTTGAAAATGAAGGTATTTTCAACCGCGAAACCGGGCAGTCTTTCCTCGATAACATTCTGACCCGTGGTGGTTCTGAAGAGCCAATGGAGTTGTTCAAACGCTTCCGTGGTCGTGAGCCACAGCTGGATGCCATGCTGGCCCATTACGGCATTAAAGGCTGATTTACTCTGTGAAAATCTGCCTGATAACTGAAACAGGCGCCGATTCCGGCGCCTTATCTATTTTGAGTGAACGCTGGGGACTTGAGCACGATGACGAGTCCCTGATGGCGCTGGTCTTAACACCGGAACACCTTGAGCTGCGTAAACGCGATGAGCCAAAACTGGGTGGCATCTTTGTCGATTTTGTCTCAGGAGCCATGGCGCATCGCCGCAAGTTTGGCGGTGGGCGCGGCGAAGCAGTAGCAAAAGCGGTGGGTATTAAGAGCGGGTATCTGCCCAATGTGGTGGATGCGACGGCGGGATTGGGACGCGATGCGTTTGTGCTGGCCTCTGTGGGGTGCCGGGTGCGAATGTTAGAGCGTAATCCTGTGGTCGCCGCGTTGCTGGATGATGGCTTGCGTCGTGGTTATCAGGACGCCGAAATCGGCTGCTGGTTGCAGGAGCGTTTGCAACTGATCCACGCCTCGAGCCTGACGGCATTAAGCGATATTACCCCGCGCCCGGAAGTGGTCTATCTCGATCCAATGTTCCCGCATAAGCAGAAAAGCGCGCTGGTGAAGAAGGAGATGCGAGTGTTCCAGTCGCTGGTTGGGCCGGACGAAGATGCAGATGGTTTGCTTGCGCCTGCTCAGAAGCTTGCAACAAAACGCGTAGTGGTGAAGCGTCCGGATTACGCACCGCCACTGGCAGGGGTGGAAACGCATAACGCGGTGGTGACCAAAGGCCATCGTTTTGATATTTATCCGGGAACGGCTGAATAAAACAACCCTCACCCCGACCCTCTCCCAATGGGAGAGGGAGAAAGCCGGTCTGCACCCTCTCCCTGATGGAGAGGGAGAAACCAGGCAATTCCCTCTCCCTGATGGAGAGGGAGAAACCAGACAATTCCCTCTCCCTGATAGTGAGGGAGAAACTGGACAATTCCCTCTCCTGGGGGAGAGGGTTAGGGTGAGGGCGACCTGGTGCGGCTAAACGTTAATCTTCGTCTTCGTCACGCAATGGAACAATCAACATATCAACGTGAACGGTGTTGATCAGCTGACGAGCAGAGGACATCAGTTTGCTCCAGAAGTCCTGGTGATGGCCGCAGACGACTAAATCCATATCGTATTTCTTAATCGCATCCACCAAAACCTGGCCAAGATCACCGCTACCGCTCAGGGTTTCAGTAATCGGATAGCCCGCGCCGCTAGACAGTTCGCTCAGTGCGTTGTGAGTTTCTTCAGAAATGCGTTTCTGCATATCACCCAGATTTACATCGATCAATCCGGTATAGAGATCGGAGTAATTTACATCGACATGAATCAGGGAAACCTTCGCGTTGTATGGACGAGCCATAGAAACCGCTTTTTCCACCAGTACTTTGCTCTCCGGGGAGAGGTCTACCGCGATCAAAATGTGTTTGTAAGCCATAATTTTACTCCTTCCATAAGTTGTCGATGACCAGCCTGGTCGGATAGCACGATGCACTTCATCGGTGTTACCCGCTTGTAAGGACCTAAATTGTAGATGATATTTCTACCCTATAGCGAATGATAGATATCGTCAATGTGCCACCGCTGTATACATTTAAGCCTTAAATGGCTTTTATCGCCTTGATAAAGGTTAACGATGTGGCGAAAAAATTAACGGATCTCCTACACTATTAAATAAGCCGTTCCGGCATATGAATGTGAACTGGATCGGTTTTTTGGGCTCGCTGAACGGTCTTTCTGGTTTTCGGGGTGAGAGGTTGCCCTGGAGTGATGTACTGGGGCTTCACCGGGGGGAATTATGATGATCAGCACCGTCGCGCTTTTTTGGGCGCTTTGTGTAGTTTGTGTTGTGAATATGGCGCGTTATTACTCATCTTTGCGCGCGTTACTGGTGGTACTGCGCGGGTGCGATCCGCTGCTGTATCAGTATGTCGATGGGGGAGGCTTCTTTACCTCTCACGGACAACCCAGTAAACAGATTCGCCTGGTGAGCTATATCTACGCGCAGCGTTATCTTGACCATCATGACGATGAGTTTATCCGCCGCTGCGAACGTCTACGCCGTCAGTTTATTTTGACCAGCGCGTTGTGTGGACTGGTGGTGATAAGCCTTATTGGTTTGATGATTTGGCATTAGTAGTTTCGGCGCATAAAAAAAGCGGGCCAGTTTCCTGACCCGCTTTTTGTCGTCTTGCGATCACCGCATCATGTTTAAATGAAGTGCAGTGAAATCCAGTACAGGCAACCAGACAGCAAAATCGATACTGGCAGAGTAAACACCCACGCCATCAGGATATTGGTGACTGTCTTACGCTGCAAACCACCACCATCAACCACCATCGTCCCCGCTACGGAAGAAGACAGTACGTGAGTCGTGGAAACCGGCATACCGGTGTAGCTCGCAATACCAATGGAGACGGCGGCGGTCACCTGCGCGGACATCCCCTGCGCATAGGTCATGCCTTTCTTACCAATCTTCTCACCGATAGTTGTTGCCACACGACGCCAGCCGATCATGGTACCGATGCCGAGCGCCAGAGCGACCGCCATGATAATCCAGATTGGTGCGTACTCGATGGTATACAGCAAGTCAGTTTTCAGCTCTTTCAGGAAGCGCTTATCTTCCGGTTTGGTTTCCGGCAGCTTGGCGACTTTTTCTGATGTATCAGAGATGCAAAGCAACAGACGGCGCATCTGGCTACGCTGCTCAATGCTCAACTTGTCGTAGCTGTCGAGATTGCCCAGCAGCTCTTTCGCACGCTGTACCGCAATGATGGCGCGGCTCGCATCGCAATGGAACTCAGCAGGCTTATCCTGGCCCTTCACTTCTTCAGGCGTTGGGATAGCCGGATTGAGATCGATGACGTGCTTAATCGCATCGCTGTGCTGTGCGTAGTATTGCTCAAGGTGGGTGATGGCATCGCGAGTACGAGCAATGTCGTAACCGGAAGCATTCATATTCACCACGAAGCCCGCAGGAGCTACACCAATCAGCACCAGCATGATCAAACCAATGCCTTTCTGACCGTCGTTAGCACCATGAGAGAAGCTCACGCCAATAGCGGAGATAATCAGGGCGATACGCGTCCAGAATGGCGGTTTTTTCTTGCCGTCTTGTTTTTCACGTTCAGCAGGTGTGAGGTGGATACGGCGGCGCTTCTTGGTGCCGCTCCAGTAGCGACGTAGCAAAAAGATTAACCCGCCCGCAACCACCAGACCCACGATTGGGGAAAGGATCAACGACATGAAAATCCCAATCACTTTCGGGATATTCAGCGCATCAACAACCGAGGTGCCGGTCATCAACGCGTTCGTCAAACCAATACCAATGATGGCACCGATAAGCGTATGGGAGCTGGAGGCCGGCAGACCAAAATACCAGGTGCCGAGGTTCCAGATGATAGCGGCCAGCAACATAGAGAACACCATGGCGAGACCATGAGCGGACCCTACGTTCAACAGCAGATCGGTTGGTAACATATGCACAATCGCATACGCCACGCTCAATCCACCGAGCAGAACGCCGAGAAAGTTAAATAACGCCGCCATTGCCACCGCGAGTTGCGATCGCATTGCACGTGTATAAATAACGGTTGCCACTGCATTCGCAGTGTCATGAAAGCCATTGATCGCTTCGTAGAAGAGAACAAATGCCAGGGCAAGTAATAACAAGAGCCCGGTATGTAGATCCAGGCCGGTAAACAGAAATTCCATAGACGTTACGCCATTGTGAGGACATGAACGCGGCGCATTATGTAAGACAACTCCGTAATGCGCCAACAGAAATATGGACTTTTCTTGATGTTTGTCTGTCCTTCATCAAACATTGAAAAGATTTACATATTTATTTTCAATCACCTGCGATTGCTGGTGCGCATTTAGCTGGTGCGGCCATGCGCCTATCTTTACACTTCCTTGCATTGAGTATAGTCAGGAGCCGGTCGTGGAAAAGTTTGATACTGTTATTATTGGTGCGGGTGCCGCAGGAATGTTCTGTGCAGCGATGGCAGGGCAAGCAGGCAGTCGTGTGTTACTTATCGATAACGGTAAAAAACCGGGCCGGAAGATCTTGATGTCCGGTGGCGGGCGTTGCAACTTTACTAACCTTTATATCGAGCCTGCCGCGTATCTCAGCCAAAACCCACATTTTTGCAAATCTGCACTTGCGCGTTATACCCAATGGGATTTTATCGACATGGTCGGTAAGCATGGTATTGCGTGGCATGAGAAGACGCTTGGTCAACTTTTCTGTGATGATTCGGCACAACAAATTGTAGATATGCTGGTTGCCGAATGTGAAAAAGGGCAAGTCACCACACGCTTGCGCAGCGAAGTGTTAAGCATCGAACGTGATGAAAATGGCTATACCATCCAATTAAATGGCGACAGCGTACAAGCGGCAAAATTAGTCATCGCGACGGGTGGCCTTTCAATGCCTGGTCTTGGCGCGACACCGTTTGGCTACAAAATTGCCGAACAGTTTGGGCTGAAAGTTTTACCGACTCGCGCTGGACTGGTGCCTTTTACGCTACATAAACCGCTACTCGAACAGTTGCAGGTGCTGTCGGGCGTTTCTGTACCTTCAGTTATTACGGCACAAAACGGTGTCAGCTTCCGCGAAAGTTTGCTGTTTACTCATCGTGGCCTTTCTGGCCCGGCGGTATTGCAACTTTCCAGCTACTGGCAGCCGGGTGAGTTTGTCAGCGTTAACTTACTTCCCGATACCGATCTGGATGAGCTTCTCAACGAACAGCGCAACGCTCACCCTAATCAAAGCCTGAAAAATACGCTGGCAATCGTGTTACCAAAACGCCTGGTGGAATGCCTGCAACAGCTAGGACAGATACCGGATGTGACGCTGAAGCAACTGAACTCACGCCAACAAAGTGAGCTACTGGAAACGCTGCAAGACTGGCGTGTGCAACCTAACGGTACAGAAGGTTATCGCACCGCAGAAGTGACGCTTGGCGGAGTGGACACCAACGAACTCAGTTCACGCACGATGGAAGCGCGTAACGTACCCGGTCTGTATTTCATCGGCGAAGTGATGGACGTCAGCGGTTGGTTAGGTGGATATAACTTCCAGTGGGCGTGGAGCTCTGCGTGGGCTTGTGCGCAAGATTTGGTGGGTGGAGAGTGACTCAATTTTGTCGTTAAAACTCCCTCGGAACAGGCGTTGGCCATAAACCGTGCCATGACATAACGGCGTCGGTCACGGTTTTAATTTCGCGGCTCATGTACGATGGCAGGATGATGAAAACATAGCGTCGTGCGGCGTTTCCTGTCAGAGTTTTTGATGAACAGTTTTGATTTATCCTTTCTGAAATACCTTCAGGAACATAGCCCGGTTTATGTAGAGGATGCCGTACAACAATTCGGTAAAACACTCTCTACACTGAAACGCACGATGAAAGAAATCAACGAGCAGCTTGATCCCGCGTTTCATTTGCATATTGAAAATCAATCGATTGTCACCGCAATGGGCTATCGTGAGTACGTGTCATTTCTCGAAAACATTCACTTCAATCGTTATCTCACGAGCCCGGAAGAGCGGGTGCGCGATTTAACCGTGGCGCTGTGTTTGCAGAACATCGTCAATAAAAGTGATTATTACCAGAAATTCCACGTCAGCCCCGGCACCCTGAAAAATGACAATCAGGCGCTGGTGACGTTTCTGCAGGCGAATAAACTTGCGGTGCAAAGTGTTCACCGACAAGGCTCCCGGCTTCAGGGGGATGAAATCTCACTGCGTATCGCCATTTGTCTCACCATTCTGAAAACGGTCGAAATTGGTGAGGACAACCAACTGGTGCAGCATTCCGCCAACGAACCCATTAATCGCTCGATCGCCTGTCAGTTTTTGCAGCAGTGCGAGAGGGAAATTCGTGAAGCCGCGGACATTTACTGTCAACGCATCGCTCCGCGCCTGACGTTGGGCTATAACGGTAAGAAATACTTTCTGGTGTATATGAGTATCGCCCTGCAGCGTACTGGGCGCGGACATTGCATTACCGACACCCATGCACTGGATTTCGTCACGGCGATGGATTTCAGTCTCCTTGCCTCACCTGCGGAAAACCGTTTTCTCGATTTGCTGCTCTCCTCGCTGTCATTCACCTGGCGGCCATTCACCTTGTATGACGTTCCGTTGATCGACAAGGTGCAGCGCTTTAGCCAGGCTATTGCCCCTTTTCTTCAGGCGACAATTAATAACCAGCAGGCCTGGTTCGGTGAGGTCTATCAGTTTATTTATACCGCCATCGTGCAGAACAAATTCAGTCTGTGGTTTGAGGATAAAAAACTGCACCATGTACGTGAGCACTATCCGGCGCTGTATCAGGGCGTCTGTGTGGAAGTGCGAGAAATTGAGCAAGCCTGGGCGGTGAATTTTTCCCCAGTGCATATTGCGACGTTGGTGCTGATCCTGAAGAAATACGAATTACAGAATCGCCTTCATGATGAAGTGAAAAAAAGGGTGGTGATCGTCACTAACTCATCAGAAAGCAAAGTCGGCTATTTTAAAGAAGTGCTTAAGTCATGGTTTCATATTGATATTGTGGCAAGTGTCAACATTAATGAAATCCATCAGTTGCAGGATATCCCGTTCGATTTGCTATTAACCTTTACCAATAAGATTTCCAGTTATCTGCGTTATTACCAGTACGATTACGTCAAAGTGAGTTTTCATCTGACACAAGAAGATATCTCTACACTGCGTCAGATGGGGCTTTCACGGGCGAAGAAAAAAATCGCCATTGAGACATTTATTGAAGAGAGTAAGAACCTGGCGGACGGCGAGCTACGGCAGTATCTTGAAGCTCGCTATCCTGAGATCTTTATCTGACATCGGGTAACGGTTGGTGGACGCCGCGGCACCACACATGAGTCAGATTTAACGCTTGATCAAGACAGAGAATATCCGCGTCTTTCCCCGCAGCCAGACTACCTTTCCTTGATGCCACTCCCGCAAGCACCGCTGGGTTATGGCAGGCAATTTGCGCCACCGATTCCAGGCCTTTTTCCAGACGTCCGACGATATTTTTCACGGAATCCAGGAAATTCATTTCCAGCCCGGACACCACCGGCCAGTCATCCGGAGAGACTTGTTGGCAGTCGCCATTCTTCGCGGTGATTTCCAGTTTCCCATGACGAATGCGAAACGTTTCCTGGCGTAAATAGTGATGAAATTCGTAACCCTCTGGAAAATCGGCATAACCCATGCAATCACTCATGAGCACCAGCCGGCGATCCCCTTTCAGGCGATAGAGGATGTCAAAGGCCTGGGGCTTAATGGTGATCCCACTTTGTTTTGCCACTTCTGCGTACACGTCCGGGTAATACATCAACGCGCCCACGACACCCAACTCGCGGTGATGGAAACCGCGCATGGCGCTGAAAGCATGGGTGAAGTGCTTCAGACCGGCGTCAATGGCGGCGGTAATCTGATCAAAGGTGGCATCGGTATGTCCGGCAGAAACCGTAATCCCTTTACCGTGCAAATAGCGGATAAAGGGCAGAGAGCCTTCCAGTTCCGGTGCCAGTGTGACCAGACGTATATGTCCTCTTGCCTGCGCGTTAAACTGCTCAAAACCCTCAATCGACGGGGATTGCAGGCAATCAGCCCGCTGCATTCCCAGATGCTTAGGGTTTATCCACGGCCCTTCCATATGCACACCGATGACCTCTGCGCCATCCGATGGCGTCGCCGCTTCAAGATACTCAGCGGCGGCGGCTAAAGATGATTTCAGAAAATCGTCAGGCATGGTGCCGGAAGTCGCCAGATAAGATGTGACGCCACTACTGACTAAATCGCGGCTCATGTTGACCAGCGAGGCATGATCGCCTTTATAGGCGAACGAGCCGCGCCCCCAGCCATGCACATGAATATCGACAAATCCTGGCATCAGGTAACTGCTGCCATAATCCGTGGCCGGGCCGGACCAGCTGTCTTCAATGCCGAGGATAGTGCCGTTTTCAATGAGCAAATACCCGGCGCGAATGCCATCTGGTGTCACAATATGCGTTGATTTTAGAGCCGTGACGTCACTCATTTATCACTCCTTTCTGGCAAAAACGGTGTGAGCCAGTTCCTCTGCCAACACCGCGCAAAGGCCGGTATAGGCAGCCGGATCAAGCAACTCACGGATTTCGTCATCAGTGAAGTTATCGCGAATCACCGGCTCGTTGCGCAGCACACTGCCGTAATCCAACCCTTCATGAGTACTGCGCATCGCCATGGTGTAGACCAGTTCATGCGCCGGATCTTTCCCTAGCCGTTCAACCAGGCTCATCATGATTTTTTCGCTGTTGATCAGACCGTGCGTCAGCATCACGTTTTGCTGCATACGCGATTTATCGACGATCAGTGTGCGGGTCAGCTCTTCAGCGCGAAGAACGATTTCTGCCATCAATTCAATGCTTTCTTGTAGGTTGGCATCGAAGATGAAATAGGCAGAACTGTCGGCCTCAAACGGACGCGGACAGACGTACAATGACGATGTCATCACGGCATACAGTCGCTGGGCGTTCGCTATAATTCCCTTCGCCAGTTTCGGGTTCACTTTTTGCGGCATCGTGCTGCTGCCGACAGTGCCTTTGGCAAAGGCCTCTGACACTTCACCAAACTCCTCGCTGGATGTCTGATAAACCTCTTCGGCAATTTTGTGGAAGGTGGTGGCAAGCAGGCACAAATTGCTGATGTATTCGGCGCGATAGACTCGTGCATTGCGGGAAGGCACGCGCATTGGGTGCATATCCAGTGCTTCTGCGACCAGATCCTGCACCTGCCGCCCCGGTTCTCCGGTGGCGTGGAAGGCACCCACTGCACCTCCCATCATCACGGTAAAGACGCGTTTTTCCGCTTCCTGCATCCGTTCAACGGCACCCAGCAGCTCGTAAATCCATACCGACACCTTATAACCGTAGGTAATTGGCAGGGCATGTTTTCCGTGAGTGCGTCCCGCCATCAGGGTGTCTTTGTGTTGCAGGGCAAGTCTAGCCAGGTTCTCAAGCGTGGCATCCACAAAACTCATCAGCTGCTGGTGGAACTGCTTCACCAACAGGAGATGCGCGGTTTGTTGGATGTTTTGCGTCGTCACCCCGTAGTGCACATATTTGCCGCTTTCTTCATCGCACGCTTTGACCAGCACTTTAATCACCGGCACAAATCCGTGCCCGATTTCCCGCAGCAGGCGCTCGACTTCTGCCAGGTCAATACGATCAAGCTGACAGTTTTCGGCGATATTTTTTGCCGCTGAAGCAGGAATAATGCCGACCTTAGCCTGTGCCGTCGCCAGCGCAGCCTCCACATCAAGCCAGGACTGAACCCGGGCTTCGTGGGTAAACAAGGCTTTCATTCCTTTGTCATCAATGGTTTTACTTTTTGAATCATAAAGTGCGCGCATGGTTATTTCTCCTGTTTGGCCATGGCATCGTCCACCGCGTTGCGGACGAACTCAACATGAGGGCCAAAAACAACATGAATATGGTTACTGGACGGAATAAAGGTTCCCAGCGCTCCCGCTTCTTTCAGAATGGTCATATCCAGTTTCTTTTGGTCGGCAAGATCGATACGCAAGCGTGATACGCAGTTCTCGACGCGTTTAATATTGCTTTTGCCACCAAGACCTTCCACGACCAGAGCGGCGACTTTGTCGTACTCTTTATTGTTCAAGAGGGTGCTGTCGCCCATATCACTTTCGCGGCCCGGCGTTTTAATGTCGAACTTGCGAATGGCGAAACGGAAGACAAAGTAGAACACCACAAAGTTAACGATGCCCAACAGAATGAGGTTGAGCCACTGAGTGTGTTCATACATCAGACCAAAGATGCCAAAGTCAAAAATAGTGCCACGAATATAGCCCACGGAAACATCAAGCATCTGTAGTGGGATAGTCAGCAGACCACACAACACGGCGTAAACAATAAACAGCTTCGGCGCAATAAACAGGAAGGAGAATTCCAGTGGTTCGGTGACATTCCCGAGCACCGCAGTTAATACCACCGTCAGGATCATGCCTTTGGCGAACTTTCTGTTCTTCATGTAGGCCATGTGGTACATCGCCAGGCCGATAGCTGGAACACGGAACAAGGTTGTCAGCATTTGCGAAGACGCAAGATAGCTGGTCAGCGTTGGCATATATTCTTTCCACGCTGGATGGTTTGGTCCTAACTCAAACAGAATTTTATTCATTGCCGGCAAGATACCGACATAAGTTTGCCCATCAATTAAGTAGGTCCCACCGGCTGCGGTAAAGCGAACGGTAGAGCTTAAAACATGGTGTAAACCGAAGGGGATTAACAGACGATTGAGCGTCATATAGATCCCGGCACCAATATCAGGCGCCATCATGACCGTCGAAAGGCTGTTCATTCCGGCGGTAAACAGATCCCAGATGAAGGGAATGGCCAGGCCGACAGGGATGGTAAAAGCAATGGATAAAATGGCGACGGATTTTTTACCGCTGAAAAAGGCAAAGGCCAGCGGTAACTGTAAACGGTAATATTTATCCGTCACTTTTGCCGCCAGTAGACCGGCGATGATGCCGCCAAGAGCCTCGATCTTCAACGTCTGGATCCCCAGCACCATGCCTTGCCCAACCAGCGATAAATCCCCTTTCGCAAGCTGGCCTGCCAGTTTTAAGTGCACGTGCATTGAAATCAACAGCGTGAGGTAGGCCACAACGGAGGCAAAAACGGCGATGCCTTTTTCTTTTTTCGACATGCCATAAGCGACACCCATCGCAAAAAGCAGAGGGATATTTTGGAATACCACGCTGCTGATTAAACCAAGCGATGAGAGCAAGTCTTTAAAAATGGCGTTACCTAAAAAAGGTAACTTTTCAATCATATAGTTCTGGCCCAGCGCGCTACAAATGCCCATAACCATGCCGACAGGTGCCAGCACAGCAATAGGTAATAGCAACGACCGTCCGAACGTTTGTATTTCATTCTTAAAATTAGCGTTCATAGACTCATCCTGAAGTGTTGTCTTCGATACATAAGACACGTTATCGGCATGAGCGAGCAAGGCCAAAAACTGGGCTGATTCAGGCGCAAGATTTGCCCCTAACATCGGTAGAGCAGAAATTCCTCGGTGCCCACTCCAGTCCCTATACCACCGGCCATATGCTACGGAATATACGCCAGGTTCAAAATGATGACGGGACGCTGACGATGAAAAGTATTCGTGGAAAAACGTTGATAGTCATCGTGTTATATTTTACTAAATATATCCCGGACTTTATATTCATCTTGTGAATATAAAACATATTTAACGACTGTTATTACAAATCTAACTCCTTGATGTTTTTGATTTATATCATTTGATTTTGTTTGGTAACTATATGAATTTATTTAATTTTTAATATATAAAAACCGTAAAGGTTATTTTTTTAAAACTGACTCCATGATTTTTTTGCTGTCAATCACGTCTGCTCATTTTTAGGAGTTTGCATTCATATATTATCTGAAACACTGTGGTAATATTTAGAAACAAGTTCACGGGTTATTTTAATTTTTGCTGTAAGTCGTTTTAAAAATCACTCTCGCTGATTAATTATTTAACAGGAAGTTAATGTGCGTATTTCTTTTACAACGTTATTCTTTGCGTTGGGATGTTTATTGCTATCAGCAAGCGGTTATTCCGCCCCGGGAGACCAGGAATTAATACGTCAGCAGGAAAACCAGCGTGCGCGTGAAGCCGCTTTAGCCCCGGAAACTCCTGATGTGCGGCTTTCTGCGCCGTCGTCGTCTTCTGGCAGGTTACAGTTTCCGAAAGAAACCCCGTGTTTCCCAATTAATACCGTTGAACTGCAAAACCGCCGTTCACTTCCGCACTGGTTACCGTTGCAAAAGATCGCCAACCAGGCCAATGGGCAGTGCTTAGGTTCCGGCGGCATAAACCTGCTGATGAGCGCCCTGCAAAATCGCCTGATCGACAGCGGATATGTCACCTCCCGTGTGGTGGCTCCCCAGCAGGATTTAACGAGAGGCTCTCTCATGCTCGCCCTCGTGCCGGGCAACATTCGCCATGTGGCGCTCACCCCGCAAAGCGGCCATTACGTCACTCGTTTCACCGCATTCCCGGCGCATGGAGGCAACTTGCTGGATTTGCGCGATATAGAACAGGGGCTGGAAAACTTACAGCGCGTGCCGACGGTACAAGCCAGCATGGAAATCGTGCCGGGTGAAAAACCGGGCGAAAGTGATATCGCCCTGAGCTGGCAGCAAAGCAAAATGTGGCGTGTGGGGGCATCGCTTGATGACTCCGGCTCGCGCAGCACCGGGCGCTATCAGGGCGGGGTGACCGTTTACGGCGATAACCTGCTGAGCCTGAGCGACACACTTTATCTTTCCGCTGGCAGCTCACTGCATGCGCCGGAAGGCAAAGGTACCCACAACTACACCGGTCAGTACTCCCTGCCATTTGGCTATTGGGCAACCAGCCTGACGGCCAGTAACAACAGTTATTATCAGACGGTGGCCGGTTTAAATGGTGATATTCGCTACAGCGGTGAAAGCAATAATATCGACTGGCAGTTAAGCCGTGTGCTGCACCGCAACGCCAGCCAGAAGACCTCATTCACTTATGATGTGATTGCCCGCGATTCAAAAAACTTCGTCAACGGCACCGAAGTTGACGTACAGCGTCGTCAGACTGCCGCCTGGAAAATCGGTTTACAACATCGTCATTATATTGATGCCGCCACACTTGATGCCGGTATCAGCTACCAACGCGGCACGCGCTGGTTTGGCGCCATTCCTGCCTCCGAAGAGTATTACGGTGAGGCGACGGCACTGAGCAAAATCATCCAACTTAATGCCCAGCTTGATGCGCCTTTTGTGCTGGCCGCGCAGAACTTCCGTTACAACGTGCAGTACCTGCGCCAGATGAGCAACACCCCACTTACGCCGCAGGATCAGTTCTCTATTGGCGGGCGCTGGACGGTACGCGGTTTCGATGGCGAACGCACGCTGAGCGCCGACCGCGGCTGGACGGTGCGCAATGAACTCGCCTGGCAAACTCCGGTGCCGAATCACCAGCTTTATCTCGGCGTCGACTACGGTGAAATCGGCGGCCACGGCAGCGAGTACAACCTCGGTAACCATCTGGCGGGCGGCGCGGTGGGTCTGCGCGGCGGTCTGTGGGGTGCCAGTTACGACACGTTTGTGGGGATCCCGCTTTCTAAACCCGACGGTTTTACGACCGATCCGGTCACGCTCGGCTTCAACCTGAACTGGCAGTACTGAGATGGGCATTAACGGATTTGATGTGATTGCACCGGGTGTGCTCGGTGGGGAAGCCAGCTCAGCTGAAGTACTGGGTGCCGCGGTCTGGCTGTGGATGCATTCGGAATTCCATCGCGAACTGGCACTGGAAACACTGCCCGCCGTACTGCTGCCGATTATCGAAAAGCAGCAATACCTGCTGGCCTGCGAAAACGGCAAACCGGTGTTTTTCCTGAGCTGGATGTGGATGGACGAAGACGCCGAGCGGCGTTATCTGGAAGCGCCTGGCATTATGACGCAGGAACGTGACTGGTTCAGCGGACCGCGTCTGTGGCTGCGCGACTGGGTCGCCCCTTTCGGGCATACCTCCGCCATGAAACGCCTGGTGACGGAGTACCTGTTTCCGGAGCACTGCATGCGCGCGCTCTGGCACCGTGGCGTGACGCACGGCAAATGCGTCAAAAATTTTCGCGGCGCGAAAGTCAGCCAGCAACAGGCTGAAGACTGGCGCACCGCACACCCTGTGACTGTTTCAATAAAAGAATTCCCGGCAAGGACGCTACCATGAACAAGAACCTTTATCGCATTGTCTTTAACAAAGCACGTGGCATGTTGATGGTGGTGGCTGATATTGCAGCATCAGGGCGCGCCTCGTCCGGCCCGTCCTCCGGTGTCGGGCATACGCTTTCACAGCGTGTCAGCTCTCTGTCCCGCCTTAACTTCAGCCTGTTACTGGCACTGGGCTGCGTGAGTGTTTCCGTGCAGGCGGGGATCGTTGCAGACGGCGCCGCACCTGGAAATCAGCAGCCGACGATTATTAACAGCGCCAACGGCACGCCACAGGTAAATATTCAGTCACCCAACGGCAACGGCGTTTCCCATAACAAATACAGCCAGTTTGATGTCGATGGCCAGGGCGCGATCCTCAATAACTCGCACAATGCCACACAAACGCAACTGGGCGGCATGGTTAACGGCAACCCGTGGCTGGCAAAAAGCGAAGCAAAAATCATCCTTAACGAGGTGAACTCGCGCAATCCCAGCCAGCTTAACGGGGTGCTGGAAGTCGCGGGTAAAAAGGCACAAATCATTATCGCCAACCCGGCGGGTATCAGTTGCGATGGCTGTGGTTTTATCAATGCCAACCGCACCACGCTGACCACGGGAAATCCGCAGCTCAGCAACGGTCAAATCACCGGCTACGACGTGCGGCAGGGGGAAATTGTTATCCAGGGGCGCGGCATGGACAGCACCTCCCAGGACAGCACCGATATCATTGCCCGTGCGGTGAAAGTGAACGCCGGGATCTGGGCGAACGACCTGAAGGTCACTACTGGCAGCAATGTGGTGGACGCTGTCCATGAGAACATCAGCAAGACCGCGTCGGATGCCAGCACTCGCCCACAACTGGCGGTAGATGTGTCACAACTGGGTGGCATGTATGCGGGAAAAATCCGTCTTATTGGCACTGAAAGCGGTGTTGGCGTCCGCAATGCGGGCACGATTGGTGCTTCTGCTGGCAGCGTGACGATCACCGCGGACGGGCGCATCGAAAACAGCGGTGCGATGAGCAGTGCTCAGGATTTAGCGGTCAGCGCGTCCGGTGGCATTCAGAACAGCGGTACGCAGTACGCTGCCGGTAACACCACGCTACGCACTCCGGCAGACATCACTAATAGCGGCACGATTGCCGCCGCGCACGAGACAAACATTTCCGCGGGCAGCCTCAATAGCACCACTTCAGGCGTGTTAGCCGCCGGTTTGAACAGCGACGGCAAACTGGGCAGCAGCGGCAACCTGACGCTCTCCACCACCGGCCAACTGAGTGCTCACGGGCAGAACCTCGCCGCAACGACCCTCAATGCGCAAGGCGCTGATGTCGATTTCAGTCAGAGCCAGACCTGGGCGCGTGACATTAACGCGACCGCGACAAGCGGCAATCTCAGCACCGCACAGGGCAATATCGCGGCGGCGCAAACCCTCACGCTGAAGACCAACGGTCTGTTGAACAACGACGGTGGCAAGCTGGAAGCTGACCGCTTGCTTCTGGGTGGCAGCACGCTCTCTAACCAGAGTGGCGTCATTAATCAACTCGGTGAACAGGATCTTTCGCTTACCCAGAACACCGCTATCAATAACAACGGTGGCACGATTGCCAGCAACGGTAACAACCTCACGCTCAGCACCGCAAAACTGACCAACCAGCAGGGCACGATTATCCATGCAGGACGCGGAAAATTAACCCTGAATGCCGCGCAGATGGATGCCACTGGCGGCACGCTCGCTTCCAATGGTGCACTGGATTTGCAGGGTAAAAATCTGGTGCTGAACAGTGCAATCACCCAGGCAGACAGCGTTACAGTCACCGCCGACAGCCTGTCGCACCGCGCAGGGAATATGACGCAAACGGGCAGCGGCAACATGGCGGTCAACGTCAGCGGCGGGCTGGATAACAGCCTGGGCAATATGGCCTCGAGCGGAGATTTCACTCTCACGGCAGGCAATGTGAACAACCAGCAGGGGCAATTGCTTTCCGCGGGCAATTCGCTCGCGCTCACCAGCACCGGAAACGTCGATAACCGCAGCGGATTAATCGCCTCCAGTGGTGCTCTCAATGTCAGTAGCCGCGGGCTGGATAACAGCGCCGGGTTAATGCAAAGCGGCAGCACCTTCACGCTCGATACCCACGGCGGCACGCTGATTAACCAGAACAGCGGCGACCAGGGCGGCATTGTCAGTCTGGGCGATTTATGGCTTAACAGCGGCAATGTCCAAAACCAGCACGGCACGGTCTACAGCGGCGGCAACGCCTGGCTTTCCACCGGAAGCTGGAACAACACCGCAGGGCAGATGGCCTCGGTGAATGCTCTCACCTGGGGCGGCCAGACGCTGCTCAACGATAACGGCGGCGTGATACAAAGCGGCGGCAATCTGGCGCTGGATACTCATGGGGCCGCGCTCAGCAACACCAACAGTGGCGCGTCAGGTGGCATTATCGGTGGCGGTGATGTGCAGATCTCAGCAGGTGAGGTGAATAACCAGTCCGGCACGGTATACAGCGCCAACCATGTTCAGCTCACCACGGGGCGTTGGAACAATATCGCCGGGCAGATGGTGGGTGTCAGCGGGCTGAACTTCAGCGGTGGCGAACTCCTTAACGATAACGGCGGTCTGATCCAGAGCGGTGGCGCACTGGACCTGGACACCCATGGCGCACAACTGAGCAACACCCTGGAGGGCAATATTGTCAGCCAGAGCGATTTACGGCTCACGGCAGGTAATGTGAACAACCAGTCTGGCACGGTGTACAGCGGCTCAAATGCCTCGCTCACCACTGGGAGCTGGAACAATACCGCAGGGCAACTGGCGGGCGTCGGTTCGCTCAATTACAGCGGCAGTGCGTTATGGAATGACAACGGCGGTCTGATACAGAGCGGCGGCAATCTGGCGCTCGACACCCATGGCGCAGCACTCAGCAATACCGAAAATGGCACGATCTCAAGCGGCAATGATTTACAGATTACCTCCGGTAATGTGAACAACCAGTCCGGTGTGGTTTACAGCGCGGGCAATGCGCGGCTTGCCACCGGAAGCTGGGACAACACCGCCGGTCTGCTGGCAGGCGTGGGGTCGCTGACTTACAGCGGTAGCACGTTGCTGAACGATAACGGCGGCGCGGTGCAAAGCGGCGGTGACTTGCTGCTTGATACCCACGGTGCGTTGCTGAGCAACACGAATAGCGGCGAGTCTGGCGGTATCACCAGCCAGGGCAACATGACGCTTAACAGCGGTGCGCTGAATAACGGGCTCGGCGCGATTATCAGCAATCAGCAACTTGCGCTGAACACCGCAGAGGTGAACAACGACGCGGGTTTGCTGGTGGCTTTGCAGGGGCTAACTGCCTCGACTGGCGCACTCAGTAACCACGGCGGCGCTATCCAGTCGGGCGCGGATTTAAACTGGAACACGCACGACAATAACCTGAACAACCTCGACGGCTTAATCAGCGCACAGAACCGCCTGGCCCTGGAAACTGGTGAGGTGAACAACCAGCAGGGGCTGCTGACCAGCGGCGGAGATCTCACCCTCACCAGCGGCAATCTTGATAACCGCAACGGGCAAATCGCCGGAAAAGATGACCTGACGCTAAACACCACCGGTATAAACAACCAGCACGGCGCCCTCCAGGCGCTGGGCGATATGGCGCTCAACGCCACGAATGCGATTATCGACAACACGGCGGGGCTGATTCAGAGCGCACAGCAGGTGCTGATGAATGCCGCGCAGGTAATAAACCAGGACACCCACAGCGACCACCAGTCGCTGGGTATTCAGGGCGGCGATATTCTGGTGACCGCCGACACGCTCAATAACCTGAACGGTGATGTGCTGGCAAATAACACGGTCGGCCTTAATCTCACCGGGCTGCTTAATAACAGCAACGGCCTGATCACGGCGATGGACCTGGCGAAAATCCGTGCCGGAGAGGTGATTAACCGCCAGGGCGATATTGAAGCGGGCAATGGCCTGACTCTCGACAGCACCAGCCTGACGGGGGATGGCAAACTGCTTTCTCTGGGCGATATGCACATCGGGCTTGCCAGCGATTTCACCAACGTGGGAACGATTCAGGCTAACGGCAATCTGGACTTCACCACCACCGGTAGCGTCACCAACCAAAACCTGATGCAGGCGGGTGAGTCTTTCACGTTTAACGCCGCGTCACTCAACAACACCGTGGACGGGGAGCTGAGCGCGGGCACGCTGGATGTCAACGTCAGCGGTATGCTCACTAACCGTGGCCTTCTGGACGGTTACAACACCCATCTCAGCGCGCAGACGCTGAACAACATTGGCACCGGACGTATCTACGGCGACTGGCTGTCGATTGACGCCCGCACGCTCAACAACAACGCTGAAGGCGGTATGGCGGCGACCATTGCTGCCCGTCAGCAACTGGATCTTGGCGTCGGCATACTCAATAACCGCGACCACGCCCTGATTTACAGCGACGGGAATATGTACCTCGGTGGTCATCTTGATGAGAACTGGCTGGCTACCGGGCAGGCCGTCACCGTGAATAACCACAGTGCGACCATTGAATCCGCAGGCAATATGACGTTGAACGTTGCCACGCTCAACAACGTCAATGACCACTTCACCACCGAAAATGTGGTGGTGTCACAGGAGCATATTTCCGAGTACAACGTCGACCGTCTCGGCAGTCAGCTTTATAACGATAACGACTACGACATCAGCATCTACAAGGATGAGACCTGGATAATCTGTATCGAAGGAGTTCTCTGTCACAACACCGCCGGCGACAAGTTCACCCACTACGACTACACCCGCACCATCACCGAAGACCGCGTACTGGAAAGTGACCCGGGCCAGATTATTGCGGGCGGTTCGCTGACGATTAATGCCGGGGATGTGCTTAACGACAAGAGCCAGATCGTCGCGGGCGGCAACCTCAACATCAACGCCACGAACCTGAATAACGTGGAAGTGGCAGGCGAGCGCACCATCACCGATGACGGCACCGCCACGCGCTACAAACGTAAGCAAAGCAAAGGCGGTGACTCCCCGAGCGTGAAAACCTCAGACTACACGCCACCGGCCATCATTCAGGAGATCAGCCTCAACGCCAGCACGGTGGCAGACCACAGCCAGGTCGACGGCAGTGGCCTGACGGTAGATGCGCGCCAGGATACCTCCGTCAGCGGCACGATTCAGGGCGGCGGCAGCCTCAGTATCGGCGACATTGCCGGGCCAAACGGCGCGGGCGCGATGGCTACAGGGCCGGTCGGCTCGGTGACCATTCCCGGCATCAACGGCGGCCCGTCCATGAGCCTGTCGCCTGGCAAAACCTTCGAAGTGAACCTGCCGGGCGACAGCCAGGTGGTGCGCATGGTCGGGCCGAACACCCGTATCCCGGACAACAGCCTGTTCAAATCGCATCCCGAGAGTAACAGCCCTTACTTAGTTGAAACCGACCCGCGCTTCACCAACCAGAAGCAGTGGCTCAGCTCCGATTACATGATGCAGGCGTTTATCACTGACCCGAACAATATCCAGAAGCGTCTTGGCGATGGCTTCTACGAGCAGCGCCTGATCCGCGAACAGGTGGTGGCACTGACCGGACAGCGTTACATCGGCGACACGCAAAGTGACGAAGAGCAGTACAAAATGCTGATGAATAACGGCATCGCCTTTGGCCAGAAATGGGGCCTGAAACCGGGCGTGGCGCTGACGCCGGAGCAGATGAGTGCACTGACATCCGATATCGTCTGGATGGTAAGCCAGACCGTGCAGTTACCGGACGGCAGCACCCAGCAGGTACTGGTGCCGCAGGTGTATGCGAAGGTGAAAGTGGGCGACCTTGACGGCAGCGGCGCGCTGCTTGCCGGGCGCAACGTCAACCTTAACCTGAGTGGCGACCTGACTAACAGCGGGCGTATCAACAGCAAAGACAGCACGCAGATACTGGCGAACAACATCAACAACCTCGGCGGCATCATCAGCGGCAACGATGTGGCGCTGCAGGCGCGTACCGACATCAACAATATCGGCGGCACCATTAAAGGGGGCGACAGCCTGCTGGCGATCGCTGGGCGCGACATCAACGTCACCACCACCACACGCAGTGCCGTCAGCACCGACGGTAACTTTGGCCGCACCAGCATTGACCGCATCGGCAGCCTGTCGGTAACCAACGACGGCGGCTTCCTGGGCGTTCAGGCCGGGCGCGATGTGAACCTGACGGCGGCGCAGGTCAGCAACGGTGGCGCAGACAGTCAGACCACGATTATCGCGGGTAACAACCTGAACCTGAACACGGTGCAAACCGGCAGCAATGACAACCTGAGCTGGGGCAGCGACGACTGGCTGAAGCGCTCACAGAGCGGGGATACCGGTACGGTCATTCAGGGCGGCGGTAACGTCTCGATGGGCGCGGGCAATGATGTGAATATCACCGCGGGCAACGTCTCGGCGAACCAGCAACTGACCATTCAGGCGGGCAACGACCTGAATATCGTCAACGGCACGGCGTCCGACAGCTTCGAGCAGTATACGAAGCAGACGGGCAGTAGCAGTATGACCTCGAAAACCACCACGGTTGACCACAACAGCGAAAGCAACCAACTGGCGGTGGGCAGCCAGCTTGACGGCGACGGCGTGACGCTTTCGGCGGGTCACGACCTGTTTATTCAGGGAAGCCAGGTGGCGGGCAGCCAGGATGTGAACCTGATTGCCGGGAATAACCTCACCGTCACCACGGCGACGGAACAGCACGACGAGATGCATCAGCATCAGGAGAAAAAATCGGGCTTAAGCGGCACTGGCGGTATCGGTATCAGCTATGGCACCAATGACCTGAAAACCACCGACACCGGGACATCACTGACCAGCGCAGGCAGTACGGTGGGCAGCATTAACGGTGATGTGAATATGGTGGCGGGCAACGGCCTGACCATCAAAGGCTCGGACGTGCTGGCAGGGAACAACATTGCCCTGCAGGGTAAACAGGTGGATATCCTGGCGGCAGACAATGAAACCAGCTCAAAACATACCGTCGAGCAGAGCAGCAGCGGGCTGACACTGGCGCTCTCCGGCACGGTGGGCAGCGCGATTAACCAAGCGGTGACCAGCGCGAACACCGCCAACCAGGAAAAAGACAGCAACGGACGCATGGCGGCACTCGACGGCATGAAGTCGGTGCTCAGCGGTGTGCAGGCATATCAGGGCGCGGAGCTGAACCAGGCCCAGGGCGGTGATCCTGCTGCCATGATTGGCGTCAACCTCTCTTACGGCAGCCAGTCGTCGAAATCTGAACAAACGCAGACCAACCACGACAGTCAGGGCAGCACGATCCAGGCGGGGAACAACCTCAGCATTAAAGCGACGGACAGCGATATCAACGTCACCGGCAGCCAGATACGCGCCGGAAACGACATCACGCTTGATGCGGCACGCGATGTGAACCTGATTTCAGCCGAAAACACCCATCAGCTCGACGGTAAAAACGAGAGCCACGGTGGCTCGGTAGGTGTGGGGATTAACTTTGGCGGCGGCAGCAACGGTATCTCGGTGAACGCCAGCGTCAACAAGGGTAAAGGTAGTGAAACCGGCAACGGCACCACGCATACGGAAACCACGATTGATGCCGGTAACCACCTGACCGTTATCAGCGGACGCGACACCACGCTGACGGGGGCACAAATCAGCGGCGATAAAGTGACGATGGACGTGGGCCGTAACCTGACGCTGACCAGTGAAAAGGACTCTGACCAGTACGACTCGAAGCAGCAGAACGCCAGCGCGGGCGGCAGTGTGAGCATGGGCGGCGGGTCCGGGTCAGTGAGTCTGAGCCAGGACAAAATGCACAGCAACTACGAGGCAGTGCAGGAGCAGACGGGTATCTTCGCCGGTAACGGCGGCTTCGATATCACGGTGGGCGAACACACCCAGCTTAACGGTGCGGTGATCAGCTCCACAGCAACGTCGGATAAAAACCTGCTCGACACCGGAACATTAGGCTTCAGCAATATCGACAACCACGCAGAATTTGAGGTGGAGCACCAGAGCGTAGGCATCAGCAGCGGTGGCAGCATCGGCAGTCAGTTTGCGGGCAACATGGCAAACGGCCTGTTAGTCGGTGCCAACAGCGAAGGCAGCGCAGACTCGACCACCTCGTCGGCGATAAGCGGTGGAACCATCACCATCCGCGATAAAGACAAACAGACACAGAATGTCGACGACCTGAGCCGTGATGTGGCGAACGCCAATCCGGGACTGGACACGATATTCGACAAGGAAAAAGAGCAGCGCCGGTTGCAGGAAATCCAGGCGATAGGGGAGATAGGCAGCCAGGCGGCAGATATCGTGCGGACGCAGGGTGAAATCGCGAAGCAGGAGGCGCTGAAAGATCCGAAAGCGCGACAAGATGCCAAAGAAGTGCTGGCCGGAAAAGGTATCCTGAACCCAACAGATGAGCAGATTAACCAGCAAGTTGGCATTACAGCCATGGCTCCGTATGGCACGGGCGGCAGTATTCAGCAGGGACTCCAGGCAGCAACAGCCGTGGTTCAGGGACTGTTAGGCGGTGATATTGGCAAGGCTCTTGCAGGGGGCATGAATCCGTATATTGCCGATCTCATTCACGACCAGACTATGAATGCCGATGGCACTGTGAACATGGAAGCGAATGCGATGGCTCACGCCATCTGGGGCGCCATTGCCGCAGAAGCCAGCGGCAACAGTGCGCTGGCAGGTGCCTCGGGTGCGGTCAGTGGTGAACTGATGGCGCGCTATATTGCTGGCGAGATGTATCCGGGTGTCGATCCGAGTGATCTGACCGAAGAGCAGAAGCAAACCTTGTCTGCGTTGGGCACACTGGCGGCGGGGCTTGCAGGCGGCCTGGCTGGCGACAGCACTTCCGATGCAGTTGCAGGCGCTCAGGCTGGGAAGAACTCGGTGGAGAATAACTATTTGAGCTATGACCAGGCGCAGGCATTTGATAAGGAAATGACGAAATGCAGGAGCTCTGACAGTAACTGTTCAGATATCATTAAAAAATATGATGCGCTGAACAAAGAGAACAGAGGAGATATGCAAAAACAAGCCTCAGACGATCCTTTAACAGCCCTGGCTGGCCAAACGAAATGGGATATCGAAGGTGGAATTGCAGCAAGTCAGCGCCCAGACTGGTTGTATGGCTCAATGGACAATGATGATGTCAAAAAGTATGTGCTTGAGAATAATAGCTATGACCTGAACTACCTGAACAGCAACACAGGAATGGGCGATAAAGGGCTGGCATTTATTGCAGAGCCTGAAAATGTCTGGGGACTTGCCGCAGGAGGTGCATCGTTATTCACAAGCTCAGCAACCGTGGGAAGCAAATTAATTGGAGCAGCCCTCAGTTATGGAGCCAATGCTGGCGTTCAGATAGCAAATGGAAACACCGGGGATAAATTTGATTATCTAAGCTTCTTTAGTTCAGGCATCACTGGGGCTGCTGGCACAGGTAAGTCACTTAATTCAAACTTAGTGATTAATGTCGGCAATGCTTATTTTACCAGTCAGTTAACTGGTCAGGATTCACAAGCAGCAATGATGGGAGCGGCTGCTGGGACTGGTATTGGATATGGCATAGGCTCTGCTATTACTACTCCATGGGAATCAAAGTTAATCAAAGATCAATTTGGCATGGCTGCAAGTAGCAATGCACTGAAATATATAGATGTTCCGACAGGTTCTGGATATATATTCAGTGGTGTGGATATTAGCCCAGTCCCCGGTATTACAGGGGGGATGTTTGGTGGGATTGGTTTGGAATCGAGTGGCTACATCATCAATAGTGAAATATTAAAAAATAAAGAAGTTAAAAAATGAAAAGAAAAATACTCTCATTCCTATATGTAACATCGTTGTGTATGTTTGGGGTTGGATTTACTCCTATATTTATTGAGTGGGTGTTAACTAATAAAAGCATAGCCGATCTCAGTTGGCTTAATGCGATAAAAATTGGGGGGGGTATTGGTGGTATTATGGGTGTTTGTTTGTGGCTGTTTTTAATAATAAGATACCGTAGATGACTCTTTGCCAGTAAAAACCTGAAATTACTGGCGGTTTGGGAGGGAGTATTTCATTAGAGGCTACTGATAGCTCAGTACAAAATGAGAGGGTAAAAATGAAGTATGACCTAAAGTTTATGCTTACATTAATTTCCTAATGTTCAATCGGACTGGGCGTTGGAATATCATAAGCTATATGGTTGGCAACGAAAAATTCTGAAGGAATAGATTTTGCCAACTATGGGGTATTTAGCTCTCTCTTCGGTGTTGTCTGCGGTATTGTTTTGTGGATCATGTACTACATGAAATATATTAAATAATGCTGTAAGTGCAATTTTTTACAAATGTATTCTTCATTACTAGAAAGTGTAAATGTTATTTTAAAATTAAGTTAAGGATAATTTATGTCAATGAAATACACTGTTTTAACCGCTGTTCTTCTGTCTGCGCTGGGCGCCTCTGCTGCTGTACAGGCAGAGAGTTCTATTACCGCAGGCTACGCTCAAGCTCATGTTGAAGATTTTGGTACCACTAACGGTATGAATTTAAAATACCGTTATGAGTGGAATTCTCCGCTGAGCATTATCACTTCATTTACTTTTATGACCGGTTCTGAAAGCAGTTCTTATTACGTTGACCGCGATAAAATTGATCTTCATGCGAACGTAAAATATTACTCACTGGCTGCTGGTCCGGCCTGGCGTTTTAACGAGATTGTCAGCGTCTATGCCTTGCTGGGTGCCAGTTATAATAAAGTTGATTACAACTATAACTGGAAAAATTATGAAGGCACCCGTGGTTTAGTCGACATGGGGAATGTCGATGGTGGGAATCATGATTCCACCTCTCTGGTTTATGGGGCGGGCGTACAGATAAACCCACTGCCTAACTTTGTTATTGATGTGGGTTATGAAGGTTCAAAACTGGATGATGGTGCTAATGATCATGCAGTTAATGGCTTTAATATCGGTGTCGGTTATCGGTTCTGATTTTAAACAAAAGGCGGCTGTGTTGCTTTGCCGCCTTTGCTATTTAATCAGTAATTCATCTCTGGTTACGCCAATTTGTGGTCTTTAAAAATCTAAACTTAAACTCCATCACATTTTTAATTTTAATGTGACCGAAAATTTAATTTAGAAACCCCGGCCTCGTTGCCGGGATCTTTTTATCTGTCACTCAGTCCGTCAACTCCACTTTCTGGTCGGAGTATTTTTAGCCGTGATCACCCCGATAAACTCCAGGATCTGCTTTTGTTTGCGCCCTGAAAGCTTACAAACTTGACGCAGTGTCTGCATGATCTCCGGTTCTGCCGGAGGTGGCGGTAAGGGGTCTTCGGCGGTGAGTACCAGACAACCGGGCATTACGCGTACTTTAAGCGGTGTACCGGTTTTAAATCCCGCATCATCCAGCCAGTTTCCTTTCAGCGTAATGGATGTAAAAGCGGAATGCGTCTTCCAGTCTCGAATGTAACCGACCGTATAACGACGGTTTTTTAATTCAGGCGCTTCTGTTGTGACAACTTCTGACTTAGAATCCTGCTCAGCCATGATTAACTCCGTGATAGTTAGTTTTGGTGAGCGGGGTTGAGGTGTTCGAGCACTTCAATCCCGCGTTATTTCTTTATTTTGCTTATACAGATAGAAACCTTATAAACAATACTGGATGCATTAACAGTAATCCAGATAAAAATACTCATGCTCACAATGAAATATATTTGTTCAGGATTTATGTATAGGACTATTAAATTTATCCACGGTGAGTTTTACTTATAAATATTAAAATTCTGTATCAAAGGCACGGTGATAAATAAAATAATATGAGGTGTTGCTTGCTCTCACTCCACACTGGACGACCAATGACAATGAATACGGAGATAACTTTGTGAATATGGATGTGGCGCCCTCGGCATCCCGGCGGGCATTTCACTACGCTCCGTTTCGTCATTTGTTTTTTGCCCGTCTGCTGACGGTGCTGGGAAATGGCATTGCACCCATTGCTCTGGCTTTTGCTGTGCTCGACATGGGTGGCACCGCCGCCGATTTGGGCATCGTTATTGCAGCGCGTTCTATTTTCAACGTGGCTTTTTTGCTGATTGGCGGAGTGCTTGCCGATCGCTATTCCCGAAGCAAAGTTCTGCTCTATTCATCCGTTATCGCGGCAATATCTCAGGCGATTGTTGCTTTTTTAGTGCTGGATGGCTCTGCCACGATCATTCTGCTCGCGGTGCTGGGCGCGATAAATGGTGCGGCGGCGGGCACCTCGTTACCCGCTTCGCAAGCTATGGTTCCACAAACGGTGCCCGTTCACTGCCTACGGGAAGCCAATGCCTTCATTCAATTGGGCATTTACGGCGGGACGGTGATTGGTGCATCACTAGGCGGTGTTCTCACTAGCGTGACTGGGCCTGGTTGGGGATTGGCTGTGGATGCCTTAGGATTTGCCACATCAGCACCTCTTTACCTGATGATTCGCACAAGCTTTGCGCAACCTCTGGAATCAAAATCTAATATTTTGCAGGATTTAAAAGAGGGTTGGGCGGAGTTCATTTCGCGCACTTGGGTCTGGGCAATCGTCGTGCAATTTACCCTCGTTAATGCGGCATTTAGCGGTGTGATGATGGTGCTTGGCCCGGTCGTGGCGGATTCCACATTTGGCCGAGCGGGCTGGGGAATGGCCATCGCTGCACAAAGCGTTGGTCTTATCGCAGGTTCGTTTATTGCACTTCGCTGGCGGCCCCGGCGCGATTTATTAATCGGCACCATGCTGGTGGTGTTTTGCGCAGGGCCGATTACTGTTTTGGCGCTCGTTCCATCGACGCCCGCTCTGATGGTCGCGTTTTTCATCGCAGGCGTAGGTTTTGGGTTGTTCGGCGTGGTATGGGCGCAATCTCTGCAAACCCATATCCCGCCGGAAAAACTCGCGCGCGTGTATGCCTATGATGCGTTGGGGTCTTTCGTGGCTATTCCAGTTGGCGAGCTTGCCGCAGGCCCGCTGGCGATGCACTACGGAAACACCCGCGTCTTATTAGTCTCAGCCGTTGTTGTCGTGATTGCGACAGTTGCCGCAAGTTTTGTGCCTGCCATCAGACGGCTCGACAATTCGGTACACATCAAAGAGACCTGACCAAAGCCGAGGATTTGTTGAGCAGCCAGGGCCGTAAATATCCTACCGTGTTGGATAACGGCAACACATCGTCGTGAAGGTGGAGATGTAATACATCCCGAATGTAGGCCCGGCGGTTTTGAATACGCTGCCAAAGCTCTGGATACTGCGTGGCGATTTGCTGGCGCAGAGGCTCATCGGCAAGCGCAATGGTATCTTCAATACTCGCTCCCGCGTAGCCCTTACGCGACGGGATGATGTCGATTTGCAGCAGCATTCCGCTGGATAAAGGAATGTCCGATGATGGATAAACAGGTGAACAGAGCCACTCTTCATCGGCGACCAAATGGCCAGGGTTCAGGTGCCAGTGGTATTCGGCTTTTGGCAATACACGCTCAATCAGTTCATACACTTCGTGGCCCTTTACACCGACGCGCATATGCTCAAGCCAGCTCACAACGGCGCGATAGTAGGGAATGGCGACCACATCAAGATAGTCCTGAACCTCAGCCGGTAGCTCATCGGCGTGGTTGACGACATACGCAGCCCGGCTGGTTAAACCGCCCTTGTAGCTGACGGTTAATGAAAATTTATCGCCTTTCTGGATCTGTTTATCTGAGGGATACAAATTGGCATTCTCAAAACGATCCCCCGTCGCGGCGATAGTGACAACGTTATTGGGTTGACCTTCGGCGGCCAGCAGCGCGGCAATGGTTTTTTCCGATTTGCCCAACTCAACCGCATTCAGTGCCGTCAGCATCGCACTCGAGGCCAGGTTTGCACCGTATTCGTAATGCGCGATTTCATTGGCGTTATTAATAGTACGCGCACCATCGCGCGGCGAAATAAACAGACTCGTGGCGTTAAGAAGCTCGCATGCAGAAGCCGAAAGAGCGGTCTGAATCGCCTGGAAAATAAAGGTGGGAATATCAAACATCGGTGTGTTGTTACTGTGGGTGCCGGTGAAAAGTTTCCAGCCTGCGATGCCGACACGTTGTTGCTGGTGAAGCCCTGCTTGCTGCAACACTTCACTCAGTGAAAACGTGGTGTCCATCGGCTGGTTGGGCAGTGAAAACCACGGCGCGTGTACCACTTTTGCCGGAACTCTGGAGTGCTGTGCGAGTTTGAGATTTTCATTGCCGAGAACCAGAACCGCCTCGCCGCTTTTATGCAGCACCAGCAAACCTTCTTCAAAGCGCGGGATGAATCCCGTCAGATATTCAAAATTCCCGCCATGTTCTTTGTCGGCGTAGACGATTAACGCATCCAGGTTGTGCCGCACCATACCGTGAAAAATTTTGTACAGGCGTTCCTGAATTGTCTGGTCATTTAATACAACGCCTGGGATACCCGGGTAAATGTCCGGTTGTTTGATGGGGGTCAGCATAATCGGCGAATGTGTTTTCGGCATGGGTCTGTAACTCCTTTTTATTTTTCCCGGAATGAACCTTAACTTACCACCAGGCAAATATTGAGCCTATCCCGGCAATCGACTTTTGGGACGCCCAGGGCCAAGTAAAACCGCCAGCTTGTTGCCGCCGTGTGTGGTTTCCATCAGAATTTTACACACGCTGGTGAGAGGGACTGAAAGTAACATCCCAACCGGGCCGAGTAACCAACCCCAAAACAGCAACGACAAGAACACCACGAAGGTCGACATCCCGAGGCCGCGACCCATCATGCGCGGCTCGACGATATTCCCCAGCACCATATGCACCGCAAGGAACAGTGCGCCCACCAGAACCATTTCGTACGTTCCGTTAAACAAAAATGCCTGAACCATTGGCGGTATCGCGGAAATCACCGAACCAATGTTGGGGATGTAATTCAGCAAGAAGCCCAGCACGCCCCACATCAGCGAAAATTGCACGCCTAATAACTCCAGCCCCAGCCAGATAATCAGGCCTGTCCATAGGCTAATTAATGTTTTTAGCGCCAGGTAATGCGTCACTCCTTTGAGTGCACGGTGCAAGCTGGCGATATGAATTTTCGGGTTGGACAGGGCGAAGCGCAGTTTATACGGAACGTGGCGCACCTCGAACAACATGAACACGACGGTCATCACCAGAAGAAGAATGCTGGCCATCGCGCCAGAAAGCCCGGTCATCAGCGTCGTGGCATAAGACATCACTTTCTCTGAATCCATGCGCTGTAACATGCGCTCTGGCGATAATCTCAGATGCATAAATGGCAGCATCTTTTCGAGATCGGATACCTTCTGCGTCAGCATCTTGCTGTATTTAGGCAACAAGTCGATGAACTCGCTCATCGATGCAGCCAGCACGCCAACCAGCATCGTCAGTACAACTAACATTGCAAATACGACAATGGATATTGCCAATGGCCTGTTCACTCCCCGACGAATAAACCAGGTGACCAGCGGGTTGAGCACAATGGCGAAGAAAAGTGCCAGCAAGAGCTGGACGATGATGTCTGCCGCCGCATGAATCCCGGCGAGAATAATCACCAGTGCGGCCAGTTTTAGCAGAATGTGGAGCCCAGTTTTATCGGGTTCTGGTGAGGGCATGGAGAGATCCTGTGTGCGAGAGATCCTTTTAGTGTAGCGCCTCGTTAATTTCTCACGCGCAGGGCGAGTCTGAAAGTCTGTGGCTGAAATGTGAAACCTGAAGTGGGTATACTGGGGAACGCTGTTTTTAAAGTGAATGATCATGCCTGACCTCACGCCCGCCCCCGCAGTAAGCAGTTTCCGTCTTAATCTGCAGATTGTCTCTGTAGTGATGTTCAATTTTGCCAGCTACATGACGATTGGCCTGCCGCTCGCGGTGCTACCCGGTTACGTTCACGAGATGATGGGATACAGCGCGTTTTGGGCGGGGTTGGTGATAAGTCTTCAGTATTTCGCCACTTTGCTGAGCCGCCCACATGCCGGGCGTTACGCGGATATTCTGGGCCCGAAAAAAATCGTTATCTTCGGCTTGTGCGGCTGTTTCCTGAGTGGCGCGAGCTACATGCTGGCGGCGTTTGGCAGCGCATGGCCGCTCGTGAGCCTGGTGTTGCTCTGTCTTGGGCGCGTGATTCTGGGGATAGGGCAAAGTTTTGCAGGCACAGGTTCAACGCTTTGGGGCGTCGGCGTGGTGGGGTCGCTGCATATTGGGCGAGTGATCTCCTGGAATGGCATTGTCACTTACGGTGCGATGGCGATGGGCGCGCCGCTGGGAGTGCTGATCTACCATTTTGGCGGGCTTGAGTTGTTAGCCGGAATGGTTATGGCGGTCGCGCTGGTGGCGGTGCTGCTGGCACTTCCTCGCCCTGCGGTGAAAGCCAGCAAAAGCAAGCCGCTGCCGTTTCGTGCGGTGCTCGGGCGCGTCTGGCCATACGGTATGGCATTAGCGCTGGCATCGGCAGGTTTTGGCGTTATCGCAACCTTTATCACGCTGTTTTATGAGGCCAAAGGATGGAATGGTGCGGCCTTCGCGCTCACCCTGTTTAGCTGCGCGTTTGTGGGCACTCGCTTACTTTTCCCAAACGGAATTAACCGGTTCGGCGGTCTGAATGTGGCGATGATTTGCTTCTCGGTCGAGATAATCGGGTTACTGCTGGTCGGCTTTGCTGTCGATCCATGGATGGCAAAAACAGGTACATTTCTGACCGGGGCGGGCTTCTCTCTGGTGTTCCCGGCGCTGGGTGTGGTGGCAGTAAAAAGGGTACCGCAACAAAATCAGGGCAGTGCGCTGGCAACTTACACCGTGTTTATGGACTTATCGCTGGGGATTACCGGGCCACTGGCTGGATTTATGATGGCTTACGCGGGGGTGTCGATGATTTATCTGGCTGCTGCGGCACTGGTCTTTGTCGCATTGCTTATGGCGTGGAAGCTAAAAAAACGGCCCCCGATTGAGCAACCGGAGGCCATGTCATCATCCCAACAATAATTACTTGATGGTGATGGTATTAATGATGTTTTCAGCGGCAGTTTGCGCCAGTTGCTGATTATCCGCAGGCAGCGTGATCTGCATGGTTAACAGCTGGTTATCGACCTTACCCAGAATAACGGATGAGTATGCGGTCTGGCCTTTTGCTGAAATAATGCTGTCTAACTGTTGCAGGGTGTGGCCTTTGATCTCGATGGATTTGTTGGTCACGACTTGCAACTGTGGATCACGGGCACGCTGCTGATCTTCAAGGCGTTTCGCCAGCGCAGCTAAATCGTCAGGCGTGTTCTCGCCGACAATCACAATCACGGCTTTCTGACCGGATGCATCAGAATAGACGTGCATGTTATTTGCCTGAGTGCCCAGTTTACCGCTCTGGTCGGTCATCTCGGCAGGAAGTGCAAAGCTGATTTTCCCATCCAGCAAACTTACCGGCTGACCGCTAGCTGATGCTGCCGCTTCATTCGTCGTTGCCGTTTTGCTGTCGTTGTTATCGCAAGCGGCCAGGCCCAATACCAGCAGGCCGATACCGACATATTTTACCAGGTTACCCATGACTTCTTCCTTTACGTTAGCCAGCCTTTGCGGCCTATCTCAGCATCTTATCACAAGATAATTCAACCACGGTCAACCCGGCTGCAACGCCGAGTTTTCAGATTTTTCTGCGAGCCGTTTCAACAACATATTCAACAATACACCATACATCGGCAGGAAGAATACGATACTGATTAATACTTTAAAGCAGTAATCAACGATAGCGATTTCGACCCAATGCTGTGCCATAAACACGTCCGGGCTGCGCCAGAAGGCGATGAAGAAGAAGGACAGCGTGTCGCTTATGTTGCCTAAAAATGTAGATGCCGTTGGTGCAAGCCACCAGTAGCGGCTCTGGCGCAGGCGGTTAAACACGTGTACATCCAGAATCTGCCCAAGCGCATAAGCCATAAAGCTGGCGACAGCGATACGGGCGACAAACAGGTTGAAGTGCGTTAACGCTTCAAACCCTTGCCAGGTGCCCATATAAAAGAGCGCAGAAATACCGTAAGAAATGATAAGCGCGGGCAGCATCACGGCGAAAATAATCCGTCGTGCCAAAGGTGCGCCAAAGATACGTACCGTCAGGTCAGTCGCGAGGAAGATAAAAGGAAAACTAAACGCGCCCCAGGTGGTATGGAAACCCAAAACCGACACCGGTAATTGCACCAGATAGTTACTGGAAGTGATCACCAGCAAATGGAATAGCGATAGCCAGAACAGCGCTTTAGTGCGCTGAATAGAGTTGAACTGCATCATTTTGTAGCCTTTTTAGTGTAATGGGGTGAGGGAACCCAGTCGAAATTTTTCCCCAGCGGAAACGCTGGAAGCCGGGGATGATACTGCTTTAGTCCGTCATTGCAACGGTTAATTTATACCCGTCGCATTTCAAGCTGCATGTGCGTTGGCTACGTTCAATTGCCCGAATCACTTACTTTAGTAAGCTCATCGGGACTCTTTCTCTTGCCGCCTTCCTGCAACTCGAAATGCATTGGGTATCGCGCAATCGTTCACGTCACTTGCGCGATAATTTGCCGGGGGTAAACTATCGCGGTTTGTTAAATGTGAGACCGCTCATGACCGATTTGTTTGCCAATCCTGACCACACGCTAGATGCCATGGGCCTGCGCTGCCCGGAACCCGTAATGATGGTTCGCAAAACTGTCCGCAATATGCAGGCTGGTGAAACTTTGCTGGTCATCGCCGACGACCCCGCAACGACGCGTGATATCCCCGGCTTTTGCATTTTTATGGAGCATGAGCTGCTTGCTAAACAAGTAGAATCATTGCCTTACCAATATCTGCTGCGTAAAGGCCAGTAGCTGCGCAATAGCCCTTTGCTCCCCGCTTTGGGCTTCTGAACCCTCTTTGCATTTCCGCTGAACCTCAATTTCATTTTTTGTCACTTTTTGTGAAGCGCTTCACCCATGCTTTTCTCCACGTAGTCTAATTTTTAATCGATTAATTAAAACATTGTTTTATTTCTTCCCTTAAAATTCTACCTCTGCTGGAGCGACACAATGAAGAAGACCTTTCTGCCTGCTTTTGCTGGTTTATGTTTGTCTACCGCGTCAGTTCTGTTTGCACCCTCTGCGTTGGCACAAGTGATAAAAGCTGCCGACGTCCATCCAGAAGGTTATCCAAATGTGGTCGCGGTTCAGCATATGGGTGAAAAACTTAAGCAAGAAACCAATGGGGACATGGAGATCAAAGTTTTCCCTAGCGGTGTGCTTGGGGATGAAAAACAGTTGATTGAGCAAGCGCAGATGGGGGCAATCGATATGATCCGTGTGTCGATGGCTCCCGTTGCGGCCATTCTTCCTGATGTTGAAGTCTTTACCCTCCCGTATGTGTTCCGCGATGAAGATCATATGCATAAAGTGATCGATGGAGATCTGGGTAAACAAATTGGCGACAAGCTGACGAATAACCCGAAATCCCGGCTGGTGTTCCTTGGCTGGATGGACTCCGGCACACGTAACCTGATTACTAAAAATCCTGTTGTGAAACCGGAAGATCTTAAAGGTATGAAAATCCGCGTCCAGGGCAGCCCTGTCGCACTGGCAACACTCAAAGACATGGGGGCGAACTCAGTGGCTATGGGCGTGAGTGAAGTGTATAGCGGGATGCAAACTGGAGTTATCGATGGCGCAGAAAACAACCCGCCAACATTTATTGCCCACAACTACATGCCCGTTGCCAAAAACTACACCCTGAGCGGCCACTTTATCACCCCTGAAATGCTGCTTTATTCCAAAGTGAAGTGGGACAAATTAACGCCTGATCAGCAGCAAAAAATCCTCAAACTGGCGCGTGAAACGCAAATGGAACAGCGTGAACTGTGGAATGCCTATAACAAACAGGCACTGGAAAAAATGAAAGCGGGTGGCGTTCAGTTCCACGAAATCGATAAAGCATGGTTTGTAAAAGCGACTGAGCCGGTTCGTAAGGAATACGGTGATAAGCATCAGGATCTGATGAAAGCCATCGCCGATGTTCAATAACTTTTGTCGCTAACGCTTTCGTGGAGGGCATCTTATGTCCCAACGCTACTCAGATTTGATGGATAAAGTTTATTTGCTGGCGATGATTGTTGCCGGACTGTCTCTGCTCGTCATGACCATAATTATTCCGATTGGGATTTTCTCGCGCTATGTCCTGAACCGTGGTGAGTCCTGGCCGGAACC
Organism: Buttiauxella selenatireducens; assembly: GCF_031432975.1. Taxonomy (GTDB): domain Bacteria; phylum Pseudomonadota; class Gammaproteobacteria; order Enterobacterales; family Enterobacteriaceae; genus Buttiauxella; species Buttiauxella selenatireducens. The sequence continues at coordinate 123,189 of NZ_CP133838.1, forward strand.
GGTGGCGATAATCTGCATGGTGACCTTCACGTTTATCGGCGCGGCGGTGAGTTATCGCGCCGGTTCGCACATTGCCGTGAATATGCTGACAGACCGCTTGCCGCTCTCATGGCAGACGTTTTGTGCGCGCATTGTCGATGTGCTCATGCTGATCATTTCGTTGGTCATTTTCTATTACAGCTTCTACCTGTGCGCCGATTTGTGGGAGCAACCTGTTGCAGAGTTCCCACTCCTCACTTCTGGCCAAACCTACCTTCCGCTGCCCGTAGGCGCAATTGTACTGATTCTGTTTGTTGTCGAGCGCTTGCTGTTTGGCACTCAAGAGAACCGCCCAATCGTGTTGCTGGGTAATCACGGTTAAAACCAGGGGATAACATGGACGCATTTATTTTATTAGCAACACTTGCGGTACTACTTGCGGTGGGAATGCCTGTAGCCTTTGCCGTTGGGCTAAGCGCCATTGTGGGTGCGTTATGGATAGATTTGCCGCTGGAAGCGATCATGATTCAAATCACCAGCGGGGTAAACAAATTTACCCTGCTGGCGATCCCGTTCTTCATTCTGGCTGGGGCGATAATGGCAGAAGGGGGCATTGCCCGTCGCCTGGTCAACTTTGCTTATATCTTCGTGGGGTTTATTCGCGGAGGGTTGTCGTTGGTGAATATCGTCGCCTCTACGTTCTTCGGGGCGATTTCAGGATCGTCGGTGGCGGATACCGCTTCCATCGGTAGCGTGATGATCCCAGAAATGGAGAAAAAGGGTTATCCACGCGAATATGCAGCGGCCGTAACGGCAAGTGGATCGGTGCAGGCGATTTTGATCCCGCCCAGTCACAACTCGGTGATTTACTCACTGGCGGCAGGAGGCACGGTGTCTATTGCCACGCTGTTTATCGCCGGAGTGTTGCCGGGATTGTTGCTTGGTTTTTGCCTGATGGTGATGTGCCTGGGCTTTGCCCATAAACGTGGTTACCCGAAAGGCGAACGCATCCCCTTTAAACAAGCCGTGAAAATTTTGTTCGACGCACTGTGGGGGTTGATGACAGTCGTCATTATTCTCGGTGGGATTCTGTCTGGGGTATTTACCGCGACAGAGTCGGCGGCAGTGGCCTGCGTTTGGGCGTTCTTCGTGACCATGTTTATCTACCGTGACTACAAGTGGAGCGAATTGCCAAAGCTGATGTTCCGCACGGTAAAAACCGTTTCTATCGTAATGATTCTGATTGGTTTTGCCTCGGCGTTCGGTGCAGTCATGACTTACATGCAGTTGCCTTCGCGCATCACGGACTTCTTCACGTCGCTGTCTGACAATAAGTATGTGATTCTGATGTATATCAACATCATGTTGCTGCTGATTGGCACGTTGATGGATATGGCACCGATTATCCTGATCCTCACACCCGTATTATTGCCAGTGACCAATTCGTTGGGTATCGATCCGGTTCATTTCGGCATGATAATGATGGTGAACCTTGGCATTGGCTTGATAACACCCCCCGTGGGGTCGGTGCTCTTTGTTGCCAGCGCCGTGAGTAAACAGAAAATCGAAGTGGTGGTACGCGCTATGCTGCCGTTTTACGGCATATTACTGGTGGTGCTGGGGTTGGTGACCTACGTCCCGGCAGTTTCGTTGTGGCTGCCACATGCGTTAGGAATGAATTAATTCCTTAATAGCTAAGGTCGGGTGAACGTGTCACGTCACCCGACTTTTTTTATGACTTCTTACGCAGCAGGCGCAGCGCATTCGCCGTAACCAGCGCCGTCGCACCGGAATCGGCCAACACGGCAAGCCATAACCCCGTAATGCCCAGCAATGTGGTGATCAGGAAAATCCCTTTCAGCCCTAACGCGATAGTGATGTTCTGGCGAATATTATTATGCGTTGCCCGGGCCAGATTAATCATTCCGGCCAGTTCGGTCAGACGGTTGTGCGTAAGGGCCGCATCTGCGGTTTCGAGTGCGACATCCGTGCCGCTACCCATGGCGATACCGATGGTTGCTGCTTTCATGGCTGGCGCATCGTTGATGCCATCACCCACCATCGCAAGCGATGAACGGGCGTTGAGTTCATTGACTGCGCTGACTTTATCGGCTGGCAGCAGGCTGGCGCGGTAATCCATCCCCAATTCTTGCGCGATTGCCGCCGCCGCTCGCGGGTTATCGCCGGTTAACATCACGCTCTGAACCCCGATTTTTTGCAGGTCAGCGACTGCCTGTTTGGCGTCGCGGCGCAGAGTATCGCGTAGTGCAATCACGCCGAGTAAGCGATTTTGCTGCACCACGGTAATGACCGTTTGGCCTTCAGCCTCAAGCTGGGTAATGCGCTGGTGCCAGGTGGCGTCGAGAACGTTTTCCGCGAGTTTACCTGGCGCGCTCAGTAACAGTGTTTCGCCGTTAATTGTGGCTTCGACCCCGATCCCTGCTAACGCTCTGTGCGCGCTGGCGGTTGGCAATGTCAGCTCGCGGCTTTGTGCTTCACGCACAATGGCTTGCGCTAACGGGTGTGAGGAACCCTGTTCTACGGCAGCCGCGAGGGCCAATAGCGCGTTTTCGCTCAGTTCACCCTGCACTTTAATGGTTGTGACCTGCGGTTTACCTGCGGTCAACGTGCCGGTTTTATCGAAAGCAATATGCTGAATTTTACCCAGTCGTTCGAGTGCCGCCCCGCCTTTGATTAATGCACCGCGTCGAGCGGCGGCGGCAAGTCCGGAGGTAATCGCCGCCGGGGTGGAAATCACCAGCGCACATGGGCAACCAATCAGTAACAGCGCCAACCCTTTGTAAATCCACTCATCCCAGCTCTGCCCGAAAAACAGTGGAGGAATCACCGCTGCGAGTAGCGCGATCCCCATAATGATGGGTGTGTATATCCGACTGAAGCGGTCGATAAAGCGTTCTATCGGCGCACGGCGCTCATCCGCTTCTTCAATTAAACGCAGGATGCGGTCAATTGCGCTGTCGCCTGGTTCGGAAATCACTTCGAGCTGCACCAGCCTGTCGACACTGGTGCTGCCCGCTGGCACTTTTTCATCTTGTTGGCGTTCGACCGGAATAGACTCTCCGGTTAGTGCGCTTTCATCAAAACTGGCAAAGGGTGTTAACAGTCGACCATCCGCAGGCAAACGCCCACCGGCAGCCACTTCGATAACATCGCCCGGGCGTAAATCGCCAAGAGCGACAGTTTCTCGTTCACCGTTGCGAATACGGGTGGCGACTTCGGGTTTTAGCGCCATTAATGCGCTCACGCCACGGCGTGCGCGGCTGGCGGCGTAAGATTCCAGACGTTCGCCAATTAAGAACAGCAACAGCACCATCGCCGCTTCTGCCGTCGCGCCGATGAACAGTGCGCCAATGGCCGCGACGCTCATTAAGGTTTCGATGGCAAACCAGTTACCGCTGCGTATCAGGCGCACCGCCTGGCGGGCTATCGGCCACAGGCCAACCAGCGTGGTGGCGATAAACGCCATGTTGCCAAATGGATGGTTAAATTGCTCAAGACCCCAGCTCAGCGCCATCATGACTATCAGCAAAATGAGCGGTAAGTTTTCCTTCAGGCTGGATGTTTTTGGGGCCGGAGCGGTGCTGTTTCTCAGGTTGTAGCCAGCGGCTTTAACGGCTTTTTCAACTTGCGGGCGAATATCACTCCCGGCAGTAACCATGAGTTTTTGCGTGGCGAAAAGCACCTGGACGCGCTGGACATCAGCCAATTGTTTTACCGCATTTTCAACTTTGCGGGCACAGGCGGCGCAATCCATACCATCAACCAGCCAGCTATAGCGCTCGCCGGTATCAGGGACGGTTTCAATTTCTGGTTCTGCAGTGCAGGCGTCATTGTTACAGCAGGAGGACGTTTGCACAGGTAATGGGCTTAATTTTGCCTTAGCAAATTGCGGTGGTTTCGGGGAGTTGAGCATGTGCCCTCCTGGGTAATGATAATGTTCTCATTACCCATGTTACTCTCTGGAGTTGACTCCAGAGTCAAGAGGGAAGTTTTGGTGGGTGTCACTTCCCTCATCTGACAAAAGTAATCAGATATACAACGCGCGGACAATCATAAAGTGGCCCGCAAAATAACAGGCAGCAGCGATGGCGCTGTCACCGGTAAAGCGGTGGCGATAATGGCTACCTAACCAAACAATATTACCCAACAGCAGCAGTGTCGCGCCGACAAAGGCCGAGAAGCTTGGGCGTGTTGGCAAGTAGAAATACAGCTCACCCGCGAGCCACACCATCACAAGCGTCATGCCGATAAACGTCAAAATCGGCCAGCGGAACGTGTCGAGACGCGTCCAAATGACCGCCACCAGTAATGCCCCGACAATTAACAAAACCAGCGGCAAAGGCCAGAACAAACTAAAGGTCATCTGGCTGGCAAAATAGAGGGTATACAGCAGGTGTGAGAGGAAAAATGCCCCGATTGCGTACAGCATGCGCTGAGTTGGCAGCAACGTTAGCGCGTCGCCCAGTAGGGTTGCCAGAAGGCCGGCAACAATTAAATATCCCGTCGCGTTAAACATCGGAGCTTGCCAGGCCAGCAGCAGTAAAAGCAAAAGGGTGACGGGTTTAAAGACCCAGCGTTGCCAGGTTGGACCACGATAGGAGGCGTCTACATACAGCCATCCGGAAAAGAATACAGCGATAAAAGACCAAAGCATGGCGAGTCCTTTTTAAATTTATCGTACTCAAAGCACGACTCTACTGTCAGTCTAGTGGCCAACGTCGGTGGATGACAACGCCACAGCGTGCAGGGTATTCTTAAAAGTGCCTGACAAATCGAGATAAATCCATGAGTAAAATGCCACTTTTCTTCATTGCCGTCGTGGCGATCATCGTCGTTGCAGCATCGTTTCGCTTTGTGCAGCAGCGCCGCCAGAATGCGGAAAATGATGCGGCCCCTGTGATGCAAAGAAGCGTCCAGGTCACGACAAAACGTGAAACGCCGACCAATGAAAGACGCTCACGGCAACGCCAGGTGACTCCGGTTGAAGATACGATGCGCTATGAGATCTGGTTTCGCCCACAAAGCGGTGGCCTGGAGCTGAAAATGCGAGTAACGGCAGGGCAATACCACTCGGTGAGCGTAGGTGACAAAGGCATGTTGCAGTATAAAGGGACGAGGTTTGTGGGCTTCATCCCCGAACAATAACAGGCGATTTTATTTGCCCTGACGGAGTTTTTTCTGCCAGACCAACAGTTCAAATACACCAAAGATGAAAATCTTAATTTGTTGAGCACGGCTCAGCGGCGGGGCGTCTTTCGGTTGGGTCGATTTCAACAACGCCAATTGCATCCCGTGCATCATCACGGTGAAGACCAGCGCGACGTTAACAAAGATATTCAGCGGCCGCGGGAACGGATGGAAAATATTCAATAACAAAAATCCCCAGACGCCCAGCATCAGCAAGCGGCCTATATTAATTAGCATGTCGTCGCTCCTTAAATTTCACGACTAAATAAACGGTAAGCGACCTGTCCTGCGACTTTTTCACGATGCAGCGACCAGCTTGCTGGTACCGCGGGCATGCCGTTTTCAACTTCGCTTTCAACATAAATCAGTGCTTCATCTGCCAGCCAGCCATTGCTCTCTAACAGCGCTAATGTCTCGTCCAGTAACCCTTTACGGAATGGCGGATCAACAAACACGATCGTGTGCGGTTCGCCAGGCTGCGCCAGGAAATTGAGCGTATTGGTGTTCACCACTTTTCCATTGGCCGCTTTTAGCGTGGCGAGATTTTTTTGCAGCTGTTGTGAAACATGGCGATCCATCTCCAGCAGCGTGGCTCGTGTAGCGTAACGCGATAAGGCTTCAAGCCCCAGCGCACCGCTTCCGGCAAAACAATCCAGCACAGTGGCGTCAACCATCATGGGTGCCAGCCAGTTAAACAGCGTTTCACGCACCCTGTCCGTCGTTGGACGCAGGCCTGGGCTGTCAGGGACGGGCAGTTTACGGCCGCGCCATTGGCCACCAATTATACGGATCTGGCCTGCGCCAGTAGATTGCGGTTTTTTCATGAGACTCACTGCGATGCAATTTCTTGCCGTCTAGTGTAACGGTGTGTGTAAAGCGGGGAAAGTGATAGACTAATGCATTCATTGATAATTATTTTCAGTGCCCGTGGCAAGCTCAATCGGGCCTGTGCCATGAATTAACAGCGAGGAGTGTGTTCGCAAATGGCGAAAGAGAAAAAACGTGGCTTTTTTTCATGGCTAGGCTTTGGCCAGAAAGAGCAGGCTTCTGAACAAGAACCAGAACAAAAAGTAGCTGAAGAACAATCGGTTGTAGAAGAAGCTGTTGAGCAGGTTACTGAGCCTGAACAACCGCAAGCGACCGAAGAAACTGCACAGCCAGAAGAAGCAAAGCCAGAAATCAAAACTGAGGTTCAACCTGAAATTCAGCCAGAAACGCTGACTGATGTTGAACCCGTTGTGCTTGATAAGCACGAAGAACCAGAAGCCTTCGCAGAAGAGATTGTCGACGTCACTGAAAAACTCGCTGAAAGCGAAGTGCAGGTGGCTGAGCCAGAAATCACCCCAGAGCCTGAGCCAAAAGTCACGGCGCAAGTTGCTGTTGAGCATGAAGAATTACCGGTTCAGGAAGATCTCACACCTGAGATTGTGCAGGAACAGCAGGCAGAAGAGTGGCAGCCAGAACACGAACCCGTGGTGGTTGAAGCAGAGGTTGAAACGTTTGTTGAACCGTTTGTTGAACCTGAAGAGGTTGCCATTCTTGCGGTAGAAGACGTTGTTGTCGAAGAAGAGCTGATTGAAGCGATTCCTGTTGCCGCCGTTACCGCTGAAGACGTGCCGGTCGAGCTGGAACCAGAAGAAGCCGAAGAAATTCAGGCTGAAGAAGAGCTCCAACAAGAACAAGAGAAACCAACCAAAGAAGGTTTCTTTGCACGCCTCAAACGCAGCTTAATAAAGACCAAACAGAACCTCGGTTCCGGATTTATCAGTCTATTCCGCGGTAAGAAAATCGATGATGATCTGTTTGAAGAGCTCGAAGAGCAGTTGCTTATCGCCGATGTCGGTGTCGAAACAACGCGCAAAATCATCGCCAATCTGACAGAAGGTGCGAGCCGCAAAGAGCTGCGTGACGCCGAAGCGTTATACGGCCTGCTGAAAGAAGAAATGGGCGAAATTCTGGCGAAAGTCGATGAGCCGCTGAAGGTTGAAGGCAAAACCCCGTTTGTTATCTTAATGGTGGGCGTCAACGGGGTGGGTAAAACCACGACCATTGGCAAACTGGCGCGTCAGTTCCAGCAAGAAGGCAAATCTGTCATGCTGGCTGCGGGCGATACGTTCCGTGCCGCAGCGGTTGAGCAGCTCCAGGTTTGGGGCCAGCGCAATAATATTCCGGTGGTCGCTCAACACACGGGTGCCGACTCTGCGTCTGTGATTTTCGATGCGATTCAGGCGGCGAAAGCGCGCAATGTTGATGTTCTTTTGGCGGATACCGCCGGGCGTTTGCAGAACAAAGCGCACCTGATGGAAGAGCTGAAGAAAATCGTCCGTGTCATGAAAAAACTGGACGTAGACGCACCGCATGAGGTTATGCTCACTCTCGATGCCAGCACGGGTCAGAACGCGATTAGTCAGGCTAAATTGTTCCATGAAGCCGTTGGATTGACAGGCATTACGCTAACCAAACTGGATGGTACAGCCAAAGGCGGCGTGATTTTCTCCGTTGCCGATCAGTTTGGTATTCCGATTCGCTACATTGGCGTCGGCGAGCGTATTGAGGACTTGCGTCCGTTTAATGCGGGCGATTTTATTGAGGCACTTTTTGCCCGAGAGGATTAACCATGATTCGCTTTGAACACGTTAGTAAGGCCTATCTCGGCGGGAGGCAAGCGTTGCAGGGAGTGACTTTCCATATGCAACCAGGCGAGATGGCTTTTCTGACCGGTCACTCAGGAGCCGGGAAAAGTACCCTGCTCAAGCTTATCTGCGGTATTGAGCGGCCAAGTGCCGGCAAGATCTCTTTTGGCGGTCATGACATTAGCCGCCTCAAGAGCCGCGAAGTGCCGTTCCTTCGTCGCCAGATTGGTATGATCTTTCAGGATCACCATTTGTTGATGGACAGAACTGTGTACGACAACGTAGCTATCCCGCTGATCATCGCGGGTGCTAGCGGCGAAGATATTCGCCGCCGCGTCAGTGCGGCACTGGATAAAGTCGGCCTGCTCGATAAAGCGAAGAATTTCCCAATCCAACTCTCGGGTGGTGAACAACAGCGCGTGGGTATTGCACGTGCTGTGGTGAATAAGCCTGCGGTACTGCTGGCGGATGAACCAACCGGTAACCTTGATGATGCGCTCTCGGAAGGGATTTTACGTCTGTTCGAGGAGTTTAACCGCGTTGGGGTGACGGTTCTGATGGCGACGCACGATATGGGGCTGATTTCTCGCCGTAACTATCGCATGTTGACCCTAAGTGACGGCCATTTGCATGGAGGCCTGGCAGGTGAATAAACGCAGCGCGCTCAATCACATAAAGCGCTTCAGTAACAAGCTGGATAAAATCAACTCGCTGAATAAGTTAGGGGATTTAGGCCGTTCGGTGAAAAAACGCGGCAAAGGTCCTCAGTCGAAAAGCAAATCTCTTAAGGGCGGCGTGAATGAGCAGTTCCGCTATGCCTGGCAGGGTGCTTTGCAGGATTTGCGCAGCAAGCCATTAGCCACCTTCCTGACGGTCATGGTTATTGCCATCTCCCTGACGTTACCTAGCGTGTGCTACATCGTTTACAAGAACGTCAATCAGGCCGCCACGCAGTATTATCCTTCCCCGCAAATCACGGTTTATCTCGATAAAGCGCTTGATGACAATGCCGCGCAGCAAGTTGTGGGCGCGATTCAGGCGGAAGAGGGCGTCGATAAAGTTAATTATCTCTCGCGTGACGAAGCGCTTGGCGAGTTCCGTAACTGGTCGGGCTTTGGTGGCGCGCTGGATATGCTGGAAGAAAACCCGCTGCCTGCTGTCGCTGTGGTGAATCCAAAACTTGATTTCCAGACCACCGACCATCTGAATACTTTGCGCGATCGCGTGGCGCGGATAAACGGTGTCGATGAAGTCCGAATGGATGACAGTTGGTTCGCCCGTCTTGCCTCACTGACAGGTCTTGTGGGCCGCGTGGCTGCAATGATTGGTGTTCTGATGGTTGCTGCGGTGTTTTTGGTGATTGGTAACAGCGTACGCCTGAGCATCTTTGCTCGTCGCGATACCATCAACGTGCAAAAACTGATTGGTGCCACTGATGGATTTATCCTGCGCCCGTTCCTGTATGGCGGTGCGCTGTTAGGGTTTAGCGGCGCGTTCCTGTCGCTTATCCTGTCCGAAATTTTGGTATTACGTTTGTCCTCTGCGGTGACTGAAGTCGCACAAGTGTTTGGCACTAAGTTTGATCTCACCGGCTTAGGATTCGACGAATGTCTTCTGCTGTTGCTGGTTTCATCCATGAGCGGCTGGTTGGCAGCCTGGATCGCAACGGTGCAACATTTACGTCGTTTTACCCCAGAGTAAAATTTTTTTGGTATACTTGTCCCCTGCTACGAAGTACCCGTCAGCAGGGGATACGCTCCCACCTCGGTTTGTGTTTCTCCTGCCCAGTTTCATAGCTCTGTCACATTTTGTGTGTAATACATGCACAGCTTTACAGTGAACTTGTGGATAGCATCACTGTCTGAGTTTACTGTGAGTGGTACGGTTTGGCGCTTGACGTGGAGTCAGGTGCAGCACGGTGTAGCAACCTGTACGTTAGTCTCTAAGAGAGGGTTTGAATGACCAAAGAAATGCAAAATTTAGCTCTAGCCCCTGTTGGTAACCTGGAATCTTATATCCGGGCCGCTAACTCCTGGCCGATGTTGACGGCTGAGGAAGAGAAGGAGCTGGCTGAAAAGCTGCATTACCAGGGCGATCTGGAAGCAGCGAAAAGGCTGATCCTGTCTCACCTGCGCTTTGTTGTTCATATCGCTCGTAATTATTCGGGCTATGGCTTACCGCAGGCTGACTTGATTCAGGAAGGTAACATCGGCCTGATGAAGGCTGTACGTCGCTTTAACCCTGAAGTGGGTGTCCGTCTGGTGTCGTTTGCCGTGCACTGGATCAAAGCTGAAATTCACGAATACGTTCTGCGTAACTGGCGTATTGTGAAAGTGGCAACCACAAAAGCACAACGTAAGTTGTTCTTTAACCTGCGTAAAACAAAACAACGTCTGGGTTGGTTCAACCAGGATGAAGTTGAAATGGTCGCCAACGAGCTGGGTGTTTCCAGCAAAGATGTCCGTGAGATGGAATCTCGCATGGCGGCGCAGGACATGACGTTTGACATGGGCAATGACGACGACTCAGACAGCGCGCCAATGGCTCCAGTGCTGTTCTTGCAGGATAAGTCTTCAAACTTTGCCGATGGCATCGAAGACGACAACTGGGAATCACACGCCGCTGATAAACTCAGCGATGCGATGATGGGCCTGGATGAGCGTAGCCAGGATATTATCCGTGCACGTTGGCTTGATGAAGACAACAAAAGCACGCTGCAAGAACTCGCCGACCGCTACGGCGTCTCCGCTGAGCGTGTGCGCCAGCTTGAAAAGAACGCCATGAAAAAACTGCGCATGGCTATCGAAGCGTAAGTTCTTCAGTTAGACAAAAAAACCGCCTTCAGGGGCGGTTTTTTTATGCCTGTCACTTTCCTGTTCACCTTGTGAAAAAATTGTTATTCCAAAAGCCGCAAATTCGGGTATGTTTTTAGCACGGAGTGCGGCGAAGGCCTGCGCGGTTATCTCCACCTCAAAAATAAAACAGTGCCAAAACAACACAACAAATACCCATTAGCATTCGAGTTGCAGGTAGGCGGCCAGAGAGCTTATCCCGATGAACTTACTAAGGTAAGTGATTCGGGTAAGTGAGCGCAGCCAACACCCCTGCAGCTTGAAGGATGATGGGTAAATACCAATCACAACAAGAATGGGGATTCTCAGGATGAACATGAAGGGCAAAGCATTATTGGCTGGTTGTATTGCACTTGCGATGAGCAACGCAGCATTTGCTAAGGATATCAAAGTCGCAGTAGTTGGAGCGATGTCTGGCCCGGTTGCACAATATGGCGACCAGGAATTTACCGGTGCAGAACAAGCGGTTGCTGATATTAATGCCAAAGGCGGTATCAAAGGCGACAAACTGGTTATCACCAAATACGACGATGCTTGTGACCCGAAACAAGCGGTAGCCGTCGCCAACAAAGTGGTAAACGATGGTATTAAATATGTCATCGGCCACCTGTGTTCCTCTTCCACTCAGCCTGCGTCTGATATTTACGAAGACGAAGGTATTCTGATGATTACACCTGCGGCAACGGCTCCGGAGCTGACCGCGCGTGGTTATAAACTGACAATGCGTACCACCGGTCTGGACTCTGATCAGGGCCCAACGGCCGCAAAATACATTCTTGAGCATGTAAAACCGAAAAACATCGCGGTCATTCATGACAAACAACAGTACGGCGAAGGTCTGGCTCGCTCTGTTCAGGACAACCTGAAAAAAGGCGGCGCGAATGTGGTGTTCTTTGACGGGATTACCGCAGGTGAAAAAGATTTCTCCACGCTGGTTGCGCGTCTGAAGAAAGAGAACATCGATTTCGTGTATTACGGTGGTTACCACCCAGAAATGGGTCAGATCCTGCGTCAGTCTCGCGCGGCTGGCCTGAAAACCCAGTTCATGGGGCCAGAAGGTGTGGCGAACGTTTCTTTGTCTAACATTGCCGGCGAATCTGCTGAAGGCATGTTAGTCACCAAACCGAAGAACTACGACCAGGTTCCAGCGAACAAACCGGTTGTAGATGCGATTAAAGCGAAGAAACAAGATCCAAGTGGTGCTTTCGTGTGGACGACTTACGCGGCACTGCAATCGCTGGCAGCGGGTCTGAACAAGTCAGAAGATCCTGCTGAAATCGCTAAATACCTGAAAGGCAGCTCGGTTGAAACCGTAATGGGGCCATTGAGCTGGGATGAGAAAGGCGATCTGAAAGGCTTTGAATTCGGCGTGTTTACCTGGCATGCGAACGGCACAGCGACTGACGCTAAGTAATTTTCCCCCTCACCCTAACCCTCTCCCTCAGGGAGAGGGGATTGACCGGTTTTCTCTTTCTCCTCAGTGGGAGAGGGGATTGACCGGTTTTCTCTTTCTCCTCAGTGGGAGAGGGGATTGACCGGTTTTCTCTTTCTCCTCAGTGGGAGAGGGGATTGACCGGTTTTCTCTTTCTCCTCAGTGGGAGAGGGGATGGTCCAGTTTTCTCTTTCTCCTCCGTGGGAGAGGGGATGGCCCGGTTTCCCCACCAGGGGAGATAACTGATCGAGTGTTTTCCCCCTCTCCTGAGGGAGAGGGCCGGGGTGAGGGCTACTTCTCCCAACCACCCGTCTGAGCTCTAAATCCTAACGCCTGCATAAACGCCGTCATAACGCCGCGGTCTTCCACACCGACGTCGCTCATCCACCATCGGGTGATGTCAGGATTATTGCGAATCACCTCTTCCACTAAATATTGTCCAACGCCACGACGGCGCGTAATTTCCCGCACCCGCAGCGAATCTAAAGCGCCTTCAGAATCAGACAGTGTGACGCGAACCGCGCCCAGCAATCTGTCGTTAAATTTTGCAGCGTAAATACGGTGAGTATCACTGAGGGTAAGAGAAGCGCTGGAATATTCCGGCCAGATCTTTGCAAGATCGATCTCATCTTGAGCACTACACTCAAACAGACGAATGATGGTGAGTTTCATAAGCGAGCTAACCAAAAAGCGGGAAAACCCCGAGTGTAACCAATTTATTTGCGTCAGACGCTTTATCTTTTATCAGCCATATACCAGACGATTAATTTTTGCGTCAAACATATACCAGTTTGATAAGTGGTGGATTGAAAAATGGTCAGTATAAAACCCTAAAACCTAGTGTTTTATTCCGCTCTTTGTGTCGCTATTTTATGCTGAAAATGCTGCTTTTTTTTGTTTAACTATGAGTAAATACAGAATAATATCTTTGCTTAATAGCCTGAAAAATAGAGAGTTTAGCCTTAAATATTGTAAATATTAACGCTAAGCCCTTAACGGCGCTCATAAAAATGGTTAAAGGTTAAAAAATGCACAGCATGCTTTTTAACCATAATAAAACCACAAAATCACGAGAAATGGGGATTCAAAGAATGAAGGTAAACGCGAAGACATTACTCGCCGGATTTGTTGCTTTGGCGGTGTCTCACGCGGCAACGGCGGCAGACATTAAAGTTGCCGTTGTTGGTGCAATGTCAGGGCCGGTTGCGCAGTGGGGCGATATGGAGTTCAACGGTGCGCGCCAGGCGATCAAAGACATCAATGCCAAGGGCGGCATCAAAGGCGACAAGCTTGTTGCAGTTGAATACGACGATGCTTGCGATCCAAAACAAGCCGTTGCGGTTGCTAACAAAATCGTAAACGACGGTGTGCGTTATGTTATCGGCCACCTTTGCTCCTCTTCAACTCAGCCTGCGTCTGATATTTATGAAGACGAAGGCATCCTGATGATAACGCCAGGGGCAACTAACCCAGAGCTGACAAGCCGCGGCTACAAAATGATTATGCGTACCGCTGGCCTGGATTCATCCCAGGGCCCAACGGCGTCTAAATATATTCTTGAAACCGTTAAGCCGCAGCGCATCGCTATCATTCATGACAAACAGCAATACGGTGAAGGTCTGGCGCGTTCTGTACAAGACGGCCTGAAAAAAGGCGGCGCGAACATCGTCTTCTTCGACGGTATCACCGCGGGCGATAAAGACTTCTCCACGCTGGTTGCGCGCCTGCAGAAAGAAAATATCGACTTCGTCTATTACGGCGGCTACTACCCGGAAATGGGCCAGATCCTGCGCCAGGCGCGTGCGGTTGGCCTGAAAACCCAGTTTATGGGGCCAGAAGGTGTGGGTAACGCATCCTTGTCCAACATCGCAGGTGCGGCAGGCGAAGGCATGTTAGTCACCATGCCAAAACGCTATGACCAGGACCCAAGCAACAAAGCTATCGTGGATGAGTTGAAAGCTGAGAAGAAAGATCCAAGCGGCCCGTACGTGTGGATCACTTACGCAGCGGTGCAATCTCTGGCGACAGCTCTTGAGCGTACGGGAAGTGAAGAGCCTGCAGATTTAATCAAAGATTTAAAAGCTAACGGTGCGAAAACCGTCATTGGGCCGCTGAACTGGGATGAGAAAGGCGATCTTAAGGGATTTGAATTTGGTGTCTTCCAGTGGCATGCCGACGGTTCGTCTTCACCGACGAAGTAAGGCTACGACACTTCAGTCATCCCACCTTCCGGGCGCAAAACCCGGAAGGCATTAGAAAGGTTATTGTATGTCTGAGCAGTTCCTCTACTTCCTTCAGCAGATGTTTAACGGCGTCACGCTGGGCAGCACCTACGCGCTGATCGCCATCGGTTACACCATGGTTTACGGCATCATTGGCATGATCAACTTCGCCCACGGCGAGGTCTACATGATCGGCAGCTACGTCTCGTTTATGATCATTGCAGCGTTGATGATGATGGGCATTGATGTGGGCTGGATGCTGGTCGGGGCCGGTTTCATTGGTGCAATTGTTATCGCCAGTGCTTACGGCTGGAGCATCGAGCGCGTCGCGTATAAACCCGTGCGTAATTCTAAGCGCCTGATTGCACTGATCTCCGCCATCGGTATGTCCATCTTCCTGCAAAACTACGTCAGCCTCACTGAAGGTTCGCGTGACATCGCACTGCCAAGCCTGTTTAACGGCCAGTGGGTTGTCGGTGCCAGCGAAAGCTTCACCGCAACCATTACCACCATGCAGTTGGTGATTTGGGTAGTGACATTCCTTGCCATGTTAGCGCTGACGCTATTCATCCGTTATTCGCGTATGGGACGTGCGTGCCGTGCGTGTGCGGAAGATTTGAAAATGGCGAGTCTGCTCGGTATTAACACCGACCGCGTTATCTCTCTGACCTTTGTGATTGGTGCGGCAATGGCGGCTGTGGCTGGCGTGCTGCTCGGCCAGTTCTACGGCGTTATTAACCCGTATATCGGATTTATGGCCGGTATGAAAGCCTTCACCGCAGCGGTACTTGGCGGTATCGGCAGTATTCCAGGTGCGATGATTGGCGGCCTGATCTTAGGTGTTGCGGAAGCGCTGACCTCTGCGTATCTGAGCACTGAATATAAAGATGTGGTTTCCTTTGCGCTGCTGATTGTCGTCCTGCTGGTGATGCCTACCGGTATCCTGGGCCGCCCGGAGGTCGAAAAAGTATGAAACCGATGCATGTTGTTTTAGCACTCCTTTCGGCGGCGATCTTCTTCGTTCTGGCTGGCGTCTTTATGGGCGTACAACTGAGCCTGGACGGCACTAAGCTTGTGGTTAACAGCGCTGAGTCTGTGCGCTGGGAATGGGTTCTGATTGGTACGGCGATTGTCTTTGTCTTCCAGTTGTTGCGTCCTGCATTCCAGAAAGGCATGAAAAAAGTTTCTGGGCCGAAGTTTGTGCTGCCTGCGTTAGACGGTTCTACGCCAAAACAAAAGTTGTTCCTGGCCGCATTGCTGGTGCTGGCGGTTGCGTGGCCATTCGTGGTTTCACGCGGCACGGTGGATATCGCAACGCTTACGATGATCTACATTATTCTCGGCCTCGGCCTGAACGTTGTGGTCGGTTTGTCGGGCTTGCTGGTGCTGGGCTACGGCGGCTTCTACGCCATCGGCGCGTACACCTTCGCGTTGCTCAACCATTATTACGGGCTGGGATTCTGGACATGTTTACCGCTGGCGGGCCTGGTGTCTGCGGCGGCAGGTTTCCTGCTGGGCTTCCCGGTACTGCGTTTACGCGGTGACTATCTGGCGATTGTTACGCTCGGTTTCGGTGAAATCGTCCGTATTCTGCTGCTCAATAACACCGAAATCACCGGCGGGCCGAACGGTATCAGCCAGATTCCAAAGCCAACGCTGTTTGGACTGGAGTTCAGCCGCAGCGCGCGTGAAGGTGGGTGGGATACCTTCAGCAACTTCTTCAACGTTGCCTATAACCCCGGCGACCGCATTATCTTCCTGTACCTCGTCGCGCTTTTGCTGGTCGTGTTGTCGCTGTTTGTGATTAACCGCCTGCTGCGTATGCCGCTGGGTCGTGCGTGGGAAGCGTTGCGTGAAGATGAAATCGCTTGCCGTTCACTGGGTCTGAACCCAACGCGTATCAAGCTGACGGCATTTACCATCAGCGCCGCGTTTGCCGGTTTTGCCGGTACGCTGTTTGCTGCACGCCAGGGCTTTGTCAGCCCGGAATCGTTCACCTTTGCCGAATCCGCCTTTGTGTTGGCGATTGTGGTGCTGGGCGGTATGGGCTCGCAGTTTGCCGTTATCCTCGCCGCTATTCTGCTGGTGGTTTCGCGTGAGCTGATGCGTGATCTGAACGAATACAGCATGTTGGTGCTCGGTGGCCTGATGGTGCTGATGATGATCTGGCGTCCGCAAGGTTTGCTGCCAATGACACGTCCGCAGTTGAAGCTGAAGAAAGAACAAGTGGAACAAGTCAAAGGAGAGCAGGCATGAGTCAGCCATTGTTATCCGTAAACGGCCTGATGATGCGTTTCGGCGGTCTGCTCGCTGTAAACAATGTTTCTCTGGAACTGCATCCTCAAGAAATTGTGTCGTTAATTGGCCCAAATGGTGCCGGTAAAACGACAGTATTTAACTGCTTGACCGGTTTTTATAAGCCATCAGGCGGCACCATCATGCTGCGTGACCAGCATCTTGAAGGGCTTCCGGGTCAGCAAATTGCGCGAATGGGCGTGGTGCGTACTTTCCAGCACGTCCGCCTGTTCCGCGAAATGACCGTGATTGAAAACTTGCTGGTGGCTCAACATCAGCAGCTGAAAACCGGCGTGTTCTCAGGCTTGCTGAAAACCCCTGCTTTCCGTCGTTCACAAAGCGAAGCGCTGGACCGTGCCGCGACCTGGCTTGAGCGTATTGGTCTGCTTGAGCAGGCTAACCGCCAGGCAAGCAACCTTGCGTATGGCGATCAGCGCCGTCTCGAGATTGCGCGCTGTATGGTGACGCAGCCAGAAATCCTGATGCTTGATGAACCCGCCGCAGGTCTTAACCCGAAAGAAACGCACGAACTCGATGAGCTGATTATGGAGTTACGTAACCACCACAACACCACCGTGCTGTTAATTGAGCATGACATGAAACTGGTGATGGGCATTTCTGACAGGATTTACGTGGTAAACCAGGGGACGCCGCTTGCGAACGGCACACCGGAACAAATCCGTAATAACCCTGACGTCATCCGCGCCTATTTGGGCGAAGCATAAGAATGGGCGAGACAAAGATGGAAAATATCATGTTGTCATTTGACCAGGTGAGCGCCCATTACGGAAAAATTCAGGCGCTTCACGAAGTCAGTTTACATATCAAACAGGGCGAAATTGTTACCCTGATTGGCGCGAATGGCGCGGGTAAAACCACGCTGCTCGGCACGTTGTGCGGTGACCCGCGCGCGTCCAGCGGCAAAATCACCTTTGATGGAAAAGACATCACCGACTGGCACACCGCTCGCATCATGCGTGAAGCGGTGGCGATTGTACCGGAAGGTCGTCGTGTGTTTTCGCGAATGACGGTGGAAGAGAACCTCGCGATGGGCGGATTCTTTGCTGACAAAGACCAGTATCATGAACGCATCAAACGCGTTTACGAACTGTTCCCACGCCTGCTTGAGCGCCGCATTCAGCGTGCTGGCACCATGTCAGGTGGTGAGCAGCAGATGCTGGCAATTGGCCGTGCGTTGATGAGCCAACCGCGTTTGTTGTTGCTGGACGAGCCGTCGCTGGGTCTTGCGCCCATCATCATTCAGCAGATTTTCGATACCATCGAACAACTGCGTAGTGAAGGCATGACTATCTTCCTCGTCGAGCAGAACGCCAACCAGGCGCTGAAGCTTGCTGACCGAGGCTATGTGCTGGAGAACGGCCACGTCGTTCTGGAAGATACGGGTGATGCGTTGCTGGCTAACGAAGCGGTGCGTAGCGCCTATCTCGGCGGATAATCCCTAAGATAACTCAATCGCCTTCACGAAGAAGGCGATTGAGTTTGTCGCGTAGATTAGCCGCGTGACTGACATCCGCCACACGGTGTTGACAGGATCTGCTGGTAGAAGTCGTTACCTTTGTCATCGACCAGGATAAACGCAGGGAAATCTTCCACTTCAATTTTCCAGATAGCTTCCATCCTCAGTTCCGGGTACGCCACACATTCCAGGCTCTTAATACTTTGCTGCGCTAATACTGCGGCCGGGCCACCGATGCTGCCCAGGTAAAAACCGCCGTGTTTGTGGCAGGCATCCGTCACCTGCTGGCTACGGTTACCCTTTGCAAGCATGAGCATGCTCGCGCCGTGCGATTGCAGCAGATCCACATAAGAGTCCATGCGGCCAGCCGTTGTCGGGCCTAACGAACCGGAAGCGTAACCGTCTGGCGTTTTAGCCGGGCCTGCGTAGTAGATCGGGTGATCTTTTACGTACTGCGGCAGTGCTTCACCGTTATCCAACAGTTCTTTGAGCTTCGCGTGGGCAATATCACGCGCCACGATGATGGTTCCGCTGAGGGCAAGGCGAGTCGAGACAGGATGCGCTGACAGGCTGGCCAGAATCTCTTTCATCGGTTGGTTCAGGTTAATGCGAACTACCTGGCCTTCGCCCTGCTGGCGCAGTTCTTGCGGAATATACTGCCCAGGATTGCTTTCCAGTTTCTCAATCCAGATACCGTCGCGGTTGATTTTCGCTTTGATGTTACGGTCGGCAGAACAGGATACGCCCATGCCAACCGGGCAGGATGCACCATGGCGCGGCAGTCTGATGACCCGAATATCGTGAGCAAAGTATTTGCCGCCGAACTGGGCACCCAGCCCGAGATTCTGGGCCTCTTGCAACAATTGTTGCTCCAGTTCCACGTCGCGGAAAGCCTGGCCGTGTTCGTTGCCTTCGGTTGGCAGGCCGTCGTAGTAACGCGTGGAAGCCAGCTTAACGGTTTTCAGCGTGGCTTCCGCCGACGTCCCGCCAATAACAAATGCGATGTGGTAAGGCGGGCAAGCCGCAGTGCCGAGGGAACGCATCTTCTCAACCAGATAGTTTTTCAACTTCGCCGGAGTGATGAGCGCTTTCGTTTCCTGATACAGATAGGTTTTGTTGGCGGAACCGCCACCTTTTGCCATGCACAGGAATTTGTACTCATCGCCATCCACACTGTAGAGATCGATTTGCGCAGGCAAATTGGTGCCGGTATTCACCTCTTTATACATATCCAGCGCGACGTTCTGCGAATAGCGCAGGTTATCTTCGGTATAGGTGTTGTAGACACCGCGCGCCAGCGCTGCTTCATCGCCGCCATCGGTCCATACGCGGTGGCCTTTTTTGCCCATGATGATCGCGGTGCCCGTATCCTGGCAGGTCGGCAAAATCCCCTTAGCGGCAATTTCGGAATTGCGCAGGAACTGAAGTGCCACGTATTTGTCGTTATCGCTGGCCTGTGGGTCGAGGAGGATGGAGGCCACTTGCTTCTGGTGAGAAGTACGCAGCATAAAGGCTGCGTCGTGGAACGCCTGCTGTGCCAGCAGCGTCAGCGCCTCGGGTTCGATTTTCAATACTTCCTGGCCGCCAAACTCGCTGGTGGAGACGTATTCACGGCTGAGCAGATAGTATTCGGTTTCATCTGACGCCAGCGGGAAGGGATCCTGATAGACAAACGGTTTATTCGACATAGCTCACTTACTCCATAAAGATAAAAACCGCCGGAGAATGACTCCGACGGTTATGAATCAGAACATCATGGACATCCAGGGATAACCAATCAGTAAAAGGGCGGCGAGGAAAATGGCCCCAAAAATGCTGCCAAGGCGCCAGTAATCTTTGGTTGGCAGATAACCACTGCCGTAATAAATCGGGCTCGGACCTGTGCCGTAAGGCGTGATGATGCCCATTACACCCAGTGAAGTGACCATCAGCAGGACGAAGACATTCATATTCATCCCTGGGATTGTCGCGGCAATGGTCAGCATTGCGGGCAAAAGTGCGGTGGTATGCGCAGTCGTACTGGCAAAAAGGTAGTGCAGCAGATAGAACGCCAGCAGCAGCACAACGGTTGCGACACCTGGTGAAATACCCTGCATTAATTCACCGCCTTCTTTACCGAGCCAGGCGATGAAACCTGTGGTTGAGAGGCCATCGGCAAGGGCGACCAGCGTGGCAAACCAGGCGAAGGTGTTCCACGCCGCTTTATTGCCCGTAATATCCGTCCACGACAAAACGCCCGTCCACAGCATCAGCACGATAATCAGCAGTGCGGCCATGGCTGGTTCAATCCAGTCAGCAGCGAAAATCCACATCATCAGCGCGGAGCAAACAAACACCAGTAAGAGAATTTCATTGCGCGACAGCTTGCCCAACTTTTCCAGTTCACGATTAGCCCACAACGGGACTTCATTGTTTATCTTCACCTCTGGTGGGTAAAACCAGTAAGCGAGCAATGGCATGGTCAGCAGCAGCAGAATACCCAGCGGCAGGAAGGCGATAAACCAGGTGCCCCAGGAGATAGTGATGCCGACAATACTTTTCACCAACGCCAGCGCCAGCAGGTTCGGGGCCAGCGCCGAGAGGAACATAGAGCTTGTGATACAGGCGGCGGTAATGGCGACCCACATTAAATAGGAGCCTATCCGGCGCGCGCTTGGATCGTTGGGTTTTGAACCATACAGCGGTGGCAGGTTAGCGATAATCGGGTAGATAGTCCCGCCGCTACGTGCGGTATTGGACGGTGTGAAAGGAGCTAGTAACAGGTCGGCAAAGGCAATGGCGTAGCCCAGTGTCAGGCTGCGACGCCCGAGATATTTCACCAGAATCAGCGCCAGGCGACGGCCAAACTGGGTCTTATCGTAGCCCGCAGCAAACATAAAGGCGCCGAAAATTAGCCAGACCGTGGAGTTGCCGAAGCCGCTCACCGCCCATTTAAAGGATTGCCCGGCCAGCTTGAATTTCGGATCAGCCAGTTGCTCAGGGCTAAATAGAAGCCATTGGCTGAACAAGGCGATGACGACCACGCCAGTGATACCGATAACCGCGCCAGGTAAGGGTTCAAAGATCAAACCGACAATCACTCCGACAAAGATAGCGAAGTAGTGCCAGGCGTAGGGAGGCAACCCTTCTGGTACCGGAACGAAAAGTAAAAGTACGGCCACAATTATCGGGAGCGCCATCATCAGCAGGCGTTTTTTATTCCCCGCATTCGGACTGGCTGCGCCGGCTGGCGGTATCGCTGTCTGTTTATCTTTCATTTTGAGTATCTTCAAGTAGTTAAAAATACGTTGATATCAGGGAATAATCAGTCTGGTTTTTTTAGTTTAAAAACTTTCTTTAATTATAAATGACTAAATCGATTTATTCCTGACATGGCAATTTATCGCAATAAAATGTGCGTTAAATAAAAATTGGTATTATTTATATATTGCACCTTCATACTGCATTGCAATTGATTGAGATCAAGAAAAACAGGCGGTGACGACTTTTATTTATTAATAGTTATTCGATGTGGTGAGTGGTCTATTCTTATTAAAATAGCTCTAAATGTTAAGTGATGCTGCTTCTCAGTGATGGGTTATTTTATGGTGTCGTGGATAACTAGCTGATATTTATGTAATTAGTTGCGCGTATTGTATGAATTTTTCTTTGGAAAAAGTATCTAAATTGTTATCAATAATTTACTTTCCATGGTGGTGTTCTTTAAAAGTAATAATACAAAAGAGGTATTGTTGTTATTGGTGGTATTAAATAGTTTTTTAACTAACGTAATTAATTTGGTAACTAAAAAAAGAGTTATATTAATGCTATGACAAAAGGAAAGAAAAAACATAACTAAAAATATTTCCGTCACCCTATTCTGAATTTCAATATTTAAAATCTGGAGTTTCAATATGACCAGTAACGATCGTATCTTGCATCCTTTTACCCTACCCAATGGAATTGAGCTGAAAAACCGCTTATTAATGGCACCGATGACAACCTGTACAGGTTATTATGACGGCACGGTAAGCAGCGAACTGGTGGAGTATTATCGTGTTCGGGCAGGCAGCATCGGTGGGGTCATCGTTGAATGCTGTTTTATCGATGATCTCGGCCTGGCGTTTCCTGGCGCTATCGGCATTGATAACAATGAAAAAATAGCCGGTCTGGCAAAAATCGCAGCAGCCATTAAGGCTGAAGGGTCCAAAGCGATTTTGCAGATTTACCATGGCGGCCGGATGGTTGACCCGCAGTTGATTGGCGGACGAACCCCGGTTGCACCGAGTGCCCTGGCGGCACCGCGTGAAGGCGCTGTTGTTCCACGCGCTCTGACGGGTGATGAAGTCGAAGGCATGATAGCTAAATTTGGTGAAGGCGTACGCCGAGCCATTCAGGCCGGTTTCGACGGCGTGGAAATTCATGGCGCCAATACCTATCTGATCCAACAATTCTATTCACCCAACTCTAACCAACGCGACGATGAATGGGGCGGCAGCCGTGACAATCGCGCGAAATTCCCGCTGGCAATCCTGGAAATCACCCACAAAATGGCGCGCCAGTATGCCGACGACGCTTTTATTATCGGTTATCGCTTTTCACCCGAAGAGCTGGAAACTCCCGGTATTCGCTTTGATGACACCCTGTATCTGCTAGAAAAACTGGCCGCACGCGGTGTGGATTATTTGCACTTCTCCGTTGGTGCATCGCTGCGCCCGTCGATTGTTGATACCACCGACCCGACTCCGTTAATTGAAAAATACTGTGCGATGCGTTCTGAGACGCTGGCGCAAGTGCCGGTGATGGGCGTCGGCGGCGTGGTGAATGCGGCAGATGCAGAACAAGGGTTGGAACATGGCTACGATCTGATCGCTGTGGGCCGCGCTTGTATCGCGTATCCAGACTGGACGGCACGCATTGCCCGTGGCGAGGAGCTGGAGCTGTTCATCGACAGCACCCAGCGTGAAGCGCTGCTGATTCCCGAGCCGTTGTGGCGTTTCTCGCTGGTGGAAGCGATGATCCGCGACATGAGCATGGGCGATGCCAAATTTAAACCGGGCGTGTTCGTCGAAACCGTGCAGGACGACGTGAATGAACTGGTTATCAATGTGAGTCTCGAAAACGATCACATTGCCGACATCGAACTGGCCTCAAGCCCGGAACAAAGCGTGGCATTTACCACCAGCTTTGAAGAGATCCGTGAGCGCATTTTGTCTGCCAACACGCCGCATGTCGATGCGATTTCTGGCGCGACCAGCCAGAGCGAAGCGGTGAAAAAAGCGGTATCGAAAGCGATGCTGAAATCCAGCAAAGCGCGAGTCGCGGAAGAAGGCGGTGATGACAACTCACCGAAGAGCTACGATGTTATCGTCGTCGGCAGCGGTGGCGCGGGTCTTGCGGCGGCGATTCAGGCTCACGATGACGGGGCGAGCGTCCTTATTGTTGAAAAAATGCCGACCCTCGGCGGTAACACCATCAAAGCGTCAGCCGGGATGAATGCCGCAGAAACTCGCTTCCAGCGTGTGAAAGGCATTCATGACAGCAAAGAAAAGTTCTACCAGGAAACTCTGATCGGCGGGAAAAACAAAAACAATCCAGAACTGCTGCATTGTTTTGTTGAGAATGCACCGGAAGCCATCGAATGGCTGGCGCATCGCGGCATCATGCTTAACGATATCACCACCACAGGCGGTATGAGCATCGACCGCACCCACCGTCCACGTGACGGATCGGCGGTTGGCGGCTATCTGATTAGCGGGCTGGTGCGCAATATCACCCGACGCGGCATTGATGTGATGCTGGATACGTCGGTGGACGAGATCCTGACCGATAACGGCGCTGTGAGCGGTGTGCGCTTGCTGACTGATGAGCAAGAACGCATTGTGGTGCAGGCGAAAAGCGTGGTGGTTGCCACCGGCGGCTTCAGCGCCAACAGCGAAATGGTCGTGAAATACCGCCCTGACCTGACCGGTTTTGTCACCACCAACCACAAAGGGGCCACCGGCGGCGGTATCGCACTGTTAGAGCGAATCGGCGCAGGCACCGTGGATATGGGCGAAATTCAAATCCACCCAACCGTCGAACAGCAAACGTCGTATCTGATTTCCGAATCGATTCGCGGTGGCGGCGCTATTCTTGTGAGCCAGCAAGGGCAGCGGTTCTTCAACGAAATGGAAACCCGCGATAAAGTCTCGGCGTCGATCATCGCGCTGCCGGAGCACTATGCTTACATCGTCTTTGACGAACATGTGCGGGCGAAAAACAAAGCCTCAGATGAATACATCGCCAAAGGTCTGGTGACGAGTGCGAGCTCGCCACGGGAACTGGCGGAGAAACTGGGAATGGATTATCACGCTTTCCTCGCCACGCTTGAGCGCTACAACGGTTTTGTGGAAAAGCAGTGTGATGACGACTTTGGCCGCACGACCGCGTTGCGTGCGCCAGTAAACGAAGGGCCATTCCACGCCATTCGTATTGCGCCAGGGGTTCATCATACGATGGGCGGCGTGACGATAAATGCCAAAACAGAAGTGTTGAATGTGGGTAATCAAACCATTCCTGGTGCCTATGCAGCAGGGGAAGTGGTTGGCGGCATCCACGGTGCTAACCGCATCGGGGGGAACGCGGTTGCGGATCTCATTATTTTCGGCACCCTGGCTGGGGGGCAAGCGGCGAAACGCGCCAGAGCCTGATACTCAGCGATTGTAGACCGGGTTGGCGTCACGCGAACCCGGCAACACCCCGGCGGCACGTTGCCAGCCGGGGCTACAGCAGAGGAGCCACAATTATGCCCACCGACGAACGTCTCTATAGCTATTGCGCCGAACTGATGGGCTCGCCCATTCTTCTCAAACTCTATTCCCACGATGAAGCGCTCGCCTCCCGCATCTTTCAACTGATTAAGCGTTATGAAGATTTACTCACGGTTAACCGTGCGCAATCTCAGGTGATGAGCATCAACCATGCCGCCGGGCAGCATCCGGTCACCGTCAGCCTTCCAGTTTATGCACTGATTAAATGCGCGAAGGCCGCCAGTATGGCGCAGGATAGCGCGTTCAATCTGGCGATTGGCCCGTTGGTGAAGTTGTGGCGTATTGGCTTTCAGGGGCACCGCGTGCCGTCAGCCGCAGAAATTGCGGAGCGCCTACCGCTGACGCGCCCGCAGGACGTGATTCTGGATGATGAGGCTTGCAGCGTTTTTCTTGCGCAGGCAGGGATGGAGATAGACCTCGGAGCGATTGCCAAAGGCTACATTGCCGACAGGGTTCGTGACTCTCTTCGCCAGCAGGGGGTGAGTGACGCGCTGATTAACCTCGGTGGCAATGTGCATACGTTGGGGAACTGGTCTGTTGGATTAAAAAAACCGTTTGCGCCGGGCGATGCGCTTATTGGCAGTATTGAGGTCGCAAGCCAGTCGGTCGTCACCTCCGGCGTTTACGAGCGTTACTTCGAGCAGGATGGCAAGCGCTGGCACCATATCCTCGACCCGCGCAGCGGTTATCCGCTGGATAACGAACTGGACAGCGTGACGATTATTTCCGCCAACTCTCTTGATGGTGATATCTGGACAACGCTGATTTACGGCTTGGGCGTGGTGAAAGGCTGTGCGGCACTACGCCATCATGAGGATATCGAGGCGATTTTTGTGACCAAAAATCGCGACGTTATCCTCTCTTCGCAGCGTAATTTCCGCTTTTCGTTACTTGATGACAGCTACCGGCTTACTGGCTGTACTGCTTAAGCAAGTTGTACTGTTCGGCAACCAGTCGATAGCGGTACACCGGACGGCCAGTGGCACCATAATGAATGCTGGTATAAAGAATGTTAATTTGTGCCAGCCAAATCAGATACTTGCGGCAAGATACGCGGGAGATAGTGACGGCTGCCGCGAGCTCATCGGTGGAAAACTCTGAGCCCGGATGGTTATCAATCCACTGACAAATTGTGCGTAAGGTTTGTGCCGTCAGCCCTTTTGGCAAGCGCCGGTCGTCGGTGCTTTCCGGGCTCGCCCCATGCAGCAAGCGATCGACTTCCACCTGCTCATAGTACGGCTGGTTGGTCATCAGCTTGCGCTTCTCCCGCCACGCGTTCAGAGCCTCTTCAAAACGAGGGAACTGGAACGGTTTAATCAGGTAGTCCACCACGCCATAACGCAGGGATGTTTGCACTGTGGTGGCATCGGCTGCGGAAGTAATCATTATCACATCGATGGCGCGGCCAGAGGCACGGATCACCGGCAGGAGATCCAGCCCGCTGTGCTGTTGCATATAAACATCCAGCAGCACCAGATCGATCTCAAGTGCAGGGTCGCTGAGCATTTCTTTTGCCTGGGGCAGCGTTGAGGCTGTGCCACAGCAGCGGAAACCGGGAACTCTGGCCACATACATGCGGTTAAGCTCGGCCACCATGGCATCATCATCAACAATTAATACATTTATCATGTTGGAATCCTATTACTGTCCCAGGGAAGATGAACAAAAAATTGGGTATACACTCCGGGTTCAGATTCGACAGAAATACTGCCGCCCAATGTGTTTAATTGTTGGCGGGTAAGGAACAGCCCGACGCCACGGTTTTCACCTTTAGTTGAAAAACCTTTCGCGAAGACAGCCTCAATGTTGGCCTGCGCAATCCCCGGGCCGTCATCGCTCACTTCGCCACTTAGCCAACCGTTCTGGTAATGCAGCAGCACAGTGACTTCGCCTTCTGGCTGTTCGCTCATCGCATCCAGTGCATTTTCAATCAGATTACCGAGCGCCGTCACCAGCGCCGTTACCTGTTTCTCATTCACGCTATCAGGCACCAGGCTCTCTTCTGCCAGCGTCAGGGTGAAGCCCAGTTCTTTGGCGCGATGTATTTTTCCCAGAAGAAAACCCGCCACGACTGGGGCTTTGATTTGATGCTGAATTGCGCCGATATCCGTCTGGTAATTATGGGCAGTTTGCAGCACGTATTCTTCAAGCTTGTCGTAACTCTTCATGTTCAACAGGCCGAGGATAACGTGCAGTTTGTTCATGAATTCATGGGACGTGGTGCGTAAGGCATCAACATAATTCACCATGCCATCAAGACGTTGAAGTAACTGACTGACTTCCGTTTTGTCGCGGAAGGTACTTATCGCACCGACGATGGTTCCTTGATGATGAATGGGAACGGTATTGCTGATAAGCAGCAATCCGTTGCAGGTAAGCTCGCGGTCATAAATGGGTTTGTCATGCTCTAACACTTCCTGAAGCGCTGCCAGCAGCGGCCCTTCATCAACCTCATCGTCGGGAGAGGATTGCAGCATTTTTCTGGCTGCCGGGTTAACCAGCGTCACCTGACCGTGTTCATCCACGGCCATTACCCCTTCTTTTAACGAATGCAGCATCGCCTGGCGTTGCTTGAGCTTGGCGGAAAGATCATGGGGCTCATGTCCCAGCAGTGCACGTTTCAATACGCGCACCAGACTCAGCGTGCCGAGCGTACACACCAGTGCACTGAACAGAACGGTGAATAAGACGTTCCTGCGGCTACGCGCGAGTTGTTCGTCCACTTTGCTCAGTGGAACACCGACGGCGACGACACCTATCTGCTGGCGCTGGTCATTATAGACGGGTGTATAGACGCGCAATGCAGGCCCCAGTGCGCCGTTGTTTATCGCGACATTTTCTTTGCCTTTCAGCGTGGGGTTAATGTCATTACCGATGTAATGCAGCCCAATGAGTTGGCTATTGGGATGCGAGTGGCGAATCCCGTTCATGTCGGTCACGACGGCGAAAAGCAAATGGTTGCGCTTCATTGCAGCAAGCGCCAGAGGTTGAACGATATTGCAACTGGGTGGCAATGTCAGACCGCGTTTGACTTCCGGTGTATCGGCGAGCGTTCGCGCGACGGCCAATGCCGTATCTTTCAGACCGTCACGTGTCGCATTGCTGATTTGTGAAAACCACAGAGAGAACACCAACAACAATACAGTGCCAAGCACACTGCAAATCATAAGCGTCACCGTTGTGCTGAGTTTCATCGGGCGCTTACGGGAGGGTGATAAAACGGTCATGTCGGTCCAGAAGAGTAACGGTGAAGTGCAGATTATCGCAGATGGGGATGGGTACATAAAGCCGTGCCAATCAAGCAAAACGGCCTTCAGAGGCGGGGAAGCGTGACCCTACTCGCAGGACTGGCAGATAAATATCCCTATAGTATGTGCGGACGCTTTAAATGGAGGTTTTTTATGAGCAGTAAGCCAACCGGTTCAATGATGGGACGACGTAATAGCGGTACGGAAAATATCGATAAACTCACAACAGAGGATATGCTGGCGGCAATCCTTAAAGACGACCGCGAAATCACCAATGCGATAGCCACCTGTTTGCCGACGGTCACCCGTTTAGTCGATCGTGCGGTGGCGACTTTCAGCCGGGGTGGGCGTGTCGTTATCGTCGGTGCAGGTGCCTCAGGGCGCGCGGCGATGCAGGTGGCATGTGAGTTTGCCCCTGATACACATCATGGGCTTATTGGGTTGATTGCGGGTGGCCCAGAAGCAATGTTACAGGAGCTGGAGGCTGCCGCAGGCGATTACGACCGTGGTATCAACGACTTGCAGGCCATTCATTTTAACCAAAATGACATGCTGCTTGGCCTGTCAGTCAGCGGTAAAACGCCATGGGTATGGGGTGCGCTCCGTTACGCGAGGTCGCTTGACGCGCCAGTGGCGGTTATCACCCAGGATGCCGGGAGTGAAGTGGCACAACTGGCGGATATCGTCATTGCACCCGATACCGGACCGGAAGTGGTGGTGGGATTTGCTAATCCCAAGGCGCGGCTGGCTCAGCGGCAGATCCTCACGATGCTCTCGACGGGGTTGGCGATTCGCACTGGCCGAGTTTATGGCAATTTGCGGGTCGATATTAACGCATCCAGCACCCGTTGGGCGGAGCGGCAGATAGCCATTGTGATGGAAGCGACGCACTGTTCTCGCGCACAAGCGAAGGAGACGCTGGGAAGCTGCAATCATGACTGTCGAACGGCGATTCTGATGTTATTGACCGGGCTGGACGTCTGGAATGCGCGGGATGTGCTGGCTGAAAACAGCGAACATCTGCGGATTTCCCTTGAGGAGGCTAAGCGTCGGTCTGTCCAAAAAGCGTCGTGACATCAGCTAAAAGTATCGGGTCATGGATGATAAAACGGTGAAAGCATGTTGATGCCTTCACCGTTTTTTTGTGCCTGATGGGCAGGGTCAATAAGGGGGGATTACATGATCCATCCCAGCAGCAATGTTGCGGCGATGACGGTCGATGCCCCGCCAATACGGGTCGCAATTTGCGCGAAAGGCATCAGCGACATACGATTTGACGCCGACAATATCGCCACATCTCCTGTACCGCCCAAACCACTGTGACAGCACGTAACGATAGCCGCTTCAATCGGGTACATATTCAGGCGAGAGGCAATGAAAAAGCCGCTCAATGACATGGTGATGACCACCGAACCGCACACCACGACATAGCCAACGGAAAAGACAGAGACGACGCTTTCCAGCGGCACATACAGCATTCCAAGCCCAATCATCAACGGCCAAACTAACGCTGCCGAGACAAATTTGTAGCAGCTATGTGCACCCATCTCCATCGCTGACGGGATCAATTTTGCATATTTACAGAAGACAGCAGCCAGGATCATCAACACCGGCCCTGGAATGTGTACCAGTTTCTCAAACAAGCCGCCGACGATGAAAAAGGCGCAAATCATCAATAACCCGGCACCCATCAGATGAAAATCAGTTTGCTGAGAGCCTTGAGTCTGCGCAAACAAACTGTTGTCTTCGCGGCTGCGGATCAACATCCCATTACCGGTTAGCGACGGACGACGGCTGCCGATACGTGCCAGAACACCTGCGCAAATAATCGCGAAGATATTACCTACCACTGCGGCAGGTGCCAGTTGCGCGACATACACATCCGGGGTTTGCCCCAGTATTGCGGAATAAGCGAGTGAAAGTGGCAGAATCCCTTCACCAATGCCCCCACCGATAATAGGTACGATGATAAAGAAGAATGTATGGTAGATGCTGTAGCCGAACATTGAACCGACCAGCAGACCGGTTAACACCGCCGTACCGGTTCCCACGACAAGTGGCACAAACATGCGGATCATGCCCTGGATGAGGATTGTCCGGTTCATACCTAAAATGCTACCCACCACTAAACACGCAATAACAAAATAAAGCAGGTTCGCTTCTTTCATCAGCAGGTGCACGGTAGCCATTGTTTGTTCTTCAAACAGACCGTAATAGACCAACACGGAAGGCACCATCAGACACAATATTGCCGGGCCGCCAATGTCTTTAATAACGGGGATCATGCGGCCTATTTTTGCAAAAGAAAAACCCAGGGTCATGATGATAGCCAGGCCGCCAATCATATTTTTGGGAAGCAACCCGGAGGCACCTGAAACGGCAACAATGGCGGCAATAACAACGAACAACAATATTGGTACGGAGCCGACTTCCATATTACCCAGAAGTCGCAGCGATGGCCCACCTGAGGCGGGTTTTTCAATGGGATGATTTAGTGGGTTATTTTCCATTTTTGTTACCTGATTTTATATTAATAAGTAATGTAGGGGGAGGGCAAAATAATAGAGTAATAAAAAATAAAAGTGACGTAACAATTAAATCACTATGCAACGATTTCGCTGAGAAACTAACATACGGTAGGGTAATTAAATAGCCCCGGATATTTTTATTTTGATGGTTTTGTGATGCTGGTGGAATGTTCTATTTAAATAATTTAATTCTTATTTTTGTAAGTAAAGTTACTGAATGAGGGTGGCAATCGCGCAAGCACAATGCGACATTTATATTTGTAAGTAAAGTAGCTGCCATGAAAGTATTTAAACAAGAGCAAGTGTGATTTCAATCACCCTACTATCAAAAGGGGATCGTTAAATTACCCGAACAAATAGATTGTGCCCTGCTTGTTTCATTATGCACTCTGGAGATTCCATGCCATCACTACTATTACAATCTCTGTTCCCATTGGTATTTATCATGCTGCTCGGATGGTTAAGTGGGAAGTTAGGCTACACTCGCCGCGAGGATGCCTCAGTTTTAGCTACGGTAGTTATCCGTTTTGCTCTGCCGTTTCATCTTTTTATCGGCGCATTAAATACTGACCCTGAAAAAATACAGAACTTTTCATTTATGGCGGTTCTGATGATTGGTTTGATGGGGACCTGGTTCATCACGCTGCTCATCTCACGGTTCGTTTTCCGTCATGATATCAAGACCAGTGCGGTTCAGTCGCTGGTCTGTGCTTTCCCTGATATGGCGTATTTTGGTGCCCCGGTGCTGGCCGTATTAATCGGGCCAGAAGGCTTTTTAGGTGTACTGATAGGGAACTTAATCACCAGCGTATTTATGATACCGCTTACGATTATCCTGATTCGTATGGGGGATAAAAAGGGTGAAAATAGCCTCGACGATATCCACCCGGTTCAGCTTGTTCTGCAAAATCTTATCAAAGCGATAAAAAACCCGATTGTCTGGATCCCCATCTCTGGCGTGTTACTGAGCCTGGCTGGCGTGCAATTGCCGCATCTGCTTAGCGCACCAATCGAAATGGTAGGTAAAATTGCAGGCGGTCTTTCTCTGTTCGCTCTGGGCCTTTTATTTTATGGCGAGCGCCCAGCACTCAATGTTCAGACATTTACGAATATTAGTCTTAAAAATCTCATTCAGCCTGGGTTGATGGCCGTGGCTGGCCTGGCTTTTGGCTTGAGTCATACCTTAATGCAGCAGGTGATTATCATCGGTGCCACTCCTTCCGCTATCGCCGCGGGAATGTTCGCGCTGCGTAGTGATGCTTATATTGAAACAGCCTCGTCATCAATTTTGATTGGTACCGCCATCGGTGTTTTCACCGAAGGAATAATGATTTATTTGATTTCTTAATTATCGCCAGGTAGAAATTTAATTTACATTTAAAAATAAATATTCAGGAGCAGGTAAATGTTAGTTAAAGAAACACTCTATACACCCTATAATGGTTCCCTGTTGCTCGAGAATCCATTATTAAATAAAGGCCTTGCTTTTACCGATAACGAACGTCAGGCTTTTAATCTTCATGGTTTACTGCCCCATAAAGTTGAAACTATTCAGGAACAGACCGAACGTGCCTGGGATCAATTTTGCCAGTTTAAGAAAGATATTTCTCGTCATATCTATTTGAGAAATATTCAAGATACTAACGAGACGCTATTTTATAATCTGCTGCGCACGCATATGAAAGACACCCTGCCGATTATCTACACGCCAACGGTAGGAGAGGCCTGCGAGCATTTCTCTGATATTTATCGCCGTGGAAGAGGATTATTCATCTCCTGGCCAAACCGCCATAATATTGATGAAATGCTACAAAGTTTCTCCCGTAACGACATTCGCGTCATTGTCGTCACCGATGGTGAACGCATCCTGGGTCTGGGCGACCAGGGCGTGGGAGGAATGGGCATTCCAATCGGCAAACTCTCTTTATACACCGCGTGTGGCGGCATTCATCCTGCTTCGACATTACCGATCATGCTGGATGTTGGCACCAACAATACCCGCCATCTGGACGATCCGCTGTATATGGGATGGCGCCACCCGCGCATCACCGACGATCAGTACATTGAGTTCATGGACATGTTTGTTGAAGCGGTGAAGAACCGTTGGCCAAATGTACTGCTGCAATTTGAAGATTTTGCCCAGAAAAATGCCACCAAATTGCTCAACCGCTACCGCGACACGTTGTGCTGCTTTAATGATGATATTCAGGGAACCGCAGCGGTGACTGCCGGAACGCTTATTGCTGCGGTTAAAACGGCGGGAGGACGGCTGCGCGATCAACGTGTGGTCTTCCTGGGCGGTGGTTCGGCAGGGTGTGGTATTGCTGAGAAAATTATCACGCTGATGATGGAGGATGGTCTGTCTGAAAGTCAGGCGCGCAATAATATCTTTATGGTTGACCGTTTTGGTCTGCTGACCGACGAGATGCCTAATCTTCTCGATTTCCAACAGAAACTGGTTACGGCAAGAGACGCGATTAGCCACTGGGATGTAGAGACGGCAAATATCTCATTGAAGGATGTGGTGCGTAATGCCCATCCGACGGTGATGATTGGCGTATCCGGGCAGCCTGGCTTATTTAGCGAAGAGATCGTCAAGGAAATGCATCAGCATTGCCCACGTCCCATCATTATGCCGCTCTCCAACCCGACTTCCCGTGCTGAAGCTCAGCCCAAAGATCTTCTCGAGTGGACGCAGGGACAAGCGCTGGTTGCGACGGGCAGCCCGTTTGCACCAGTTTCCTGTCTGGGGCAAGAGCACGAAATTGCGCAGTGTAACAATGCCTATATTTTCCCAGGATTAGGGCTTGGGATACTGGCAGTAAAAGCCTCTCGGGTCACCGATGGCATGCTGTCCGTGGCCAGTAAGACGCTGGCGGCGCATTCACCACTGGCCAACACCGGAAAGGGCGGGTTACTGCCTCCAGTCGAAAGTATTGAAGAGATTTCCATGGCCATTGCGCTTGAGGTCGCTCGCATGGCGCAGCAAGAAGGTGTGGCACCGATGATGAGTGAAGAGGAATTGCTCAACAGCATCGAAAAAACATACTGGAAAGCCAATTACACATCCTACAAACGCGCTTCACTTTGATTGTTAATAAATAAAATACCGCCTTCATCATGAAGGCGGTCAGTGCAACACCGTTTTATTCCCTCTCCATTGTCAATTTCCCTTCATGTCTGCGTAACAATTCCGTAACCCAACAGTTATTTTTCTGTCATACGCGCATGTCATGTTTTGGTGCGAACAAAAACGCGTATTTTCGCGCAGCTTAAATGCCCCATAACTAGAGAGATAAGACATGACTGCATCGTTACGACGTACAGCACTTTACCTTGCGCTGGGATGCATACTTAGCAGCAACGCCATCGCCGCCACTTCGATTCCTTTCTGGCATTCGATGGAAGGTGAACTGGGTAAAGAAGTGGATTCTTTAGCACAACGCTTTAACCAGACACATCCTGACTACAAAATTGTCCCGGTTTATAAGGGCAACTACGAACAAAACCT
The DNA here is from genome assembly GCF_031432975.1 of Buttiauxella selenatireducens. Lineage (GTDB taxonomy): Bacteria > Pseudomonadota > Gammaproteobacteria > Enterobacterales > Enterobacteriaceae > Buttiauxella > Buttiauxella selenatireducens. The sequence continues at coordinate 157,365 of NZ_CP133838.1, forward strand.
GGCTGCAGGGATTGCGGCTTTCCGCTCGGGTAACGCCCCGGCAATTCTGCAAGTTTATGAAGTGGGTACGGCGACGATGATGGCCTCGAAAGCGATCAAGCCGGTGTATGAAGTCTTCAGTGATGCAGGCATTAAATTCGACGAATCCCAGTTTGTCCCGACGGTTTCCGGTTACTACACCGATTCAAAAACCGGGCATTTGCTCTCCCAGCCGTTTAACAGCTCCACACCGGTTCTGTATTACAACAAGGACGCCTTTAAGAAAGCTGGACTGAACCCGGATCAGCCACCAAAAACCTGGCAGGATTTGGCTGAGTACACCGCCAAACTTAAAGCGGCGGGCATGAAATGCGGCTACGCAAGCGGCTGGCAGGGTTGGATTCAGATTGAAAACTTCAGCGCCTGGAACGGCCTGCCGGTTGCCACGAAAAACAACGGTTTTGATGGCACCGATGCGGTTCTGGAGTTCAACAAACCTGAGCAGGTGAAACACATCGCCCTGCTGGAAGAGCTGAATAAGAAAGGTGATTTCAGCTACTTTGGTCGCAAAGACGAATCCACCGAGAAGTTCTACAACGGGGATTGTGCAATCACGACCGCCTCTTCTGGCTCGCTGGCTGATATCCGCCAGTACGCTAAGTTCAACTACGGCGTGGGCATGATGCCTTACGATTCCTCCATCCCGAATGCACCGCAAAACGCCATCATTGGTGGGGCAAGTCTGTGGGTGATGCAGGGCAAAGATGCCGCGACCTACAAAGGCGTTGCTGAGTTTATGCAGTTCCTTACCCAGCCAGAAATCGCTGCGGAATGGCACCAGAAAACCGGTTATCTGCCAATCACTAAAGCGGCGTATGACCTGACGCGCGAGCAAGGTTTCTATGAGAAAAATCCGGGTGCGGATATTGCAACGCGCCAGATGCTGAACAAGCCACCGTTGCCATTCACCAAAGGTTTGCGTCTGGGCAACATGCCGCAGATTCGTACCATTGTGGATGAGGAGCTGGAATCGGTGTGGACGGGTAAAAAGACCCCACAGCAGGCGCTGGATTCAGCGGTTGAGCGTGGCAATCAGTTGCTGCGTCGCTTTGAGCAGTCGACTAAGTCTTAGTACACAACCCTCACCCTAACCCTCTCCCTGAGGGAGAGGGGACTGTCTGATTTCTCCTGCAGGTGAGGGAGAGGGGACTGTCCGGTTTCTCCTTCAGGTGAGGGAGAGGGGATTTTCTTTTCTCCCTCTCCTGGGGGAGAGGGCCGGGGTGAGGGCGACCAATGCCACACATTAAGAGCAACACTATGTCATCTTCTCGACCCGTATTCCGTTCCGGCTGGCTCCCCTATGCGCTAGTACTTCCGCAACTGATTATCACCATTATCTTCTTCATTTGGCCTGCGGGCGAAGCACTGTGGTATTCGCTGCAAAATGTCGATCCATTTGGTCTTTCGAGCACCTTTGTGGGTCTGGATAACTTCAAACAGCTTTTCCACGACAGCTACTACCTCGACTCTTTCTACACCACCTTAATTTTCAGTGGATTAGTGGCGGGTAGCGGCCTGCTGGTGTCGCTCTTTTTCGCCGCCCTCACGGATTATGTCGTGCGCGGTAGCCGTATTTATCAAACGTTAATGCTGCTGCCTTATGCGGTGGCACCGGCGATTGCCGCCGTGCTGTGGATCTTTCTGTTTAACCCTGGTCGCGGGTTGATAACCCACGTACTGGAACAGTTTGGCTATCACTGGAACCATGCGCAAAACAGCGGCCAGGCGATGTTTCTTGTCGTATTCGCCTCGGTGTGGAAGCAAATCAGCTACAACTTCCTGTTCTTCTTCGCCGCCTTACAGTCCATTCCGCGTTCATTAATCGAAGCCGCGTCTATCGACGGAGCCGGGCCTGTGCGCCGTTTCTTCAAGCTGTCGCTGCCGCTCATTGCGCCGGTGAGTTTCTTCCTGCTGGTGGTCAATCTGGTCTACGCCTTTTTCGATACCTTTCCGGTTATCGACGCCGCAACAGGCGGTGGGCCGGTGCAGGCGACCACCACGCTTATCTACAAAATTTATCGCGAAGGTTTTGCCGGGCTCGATCTCTCGGCATCAGCGGCGCAATCCGTGGTGCTGATGTTCCTGGTCATCATCCTGACGGTCATTCAGTTCCGGTTTGTGGAACGTAAGGTGCGCTACCAATGATTGAGAATCGCCGTGGGCTGACAATCTTCAGCCACACCATGCTCATTCTGGGCATCATCGTGATTTTGTTCCCGCTGTATGTCGCGTTTGTCGCGGCTACGCTGGATAACAAAGCGGTATTTCAGACGCCAATGACGCTGATCCCAGGCACGCATTTGCTGGAAAATATGGCCCATATCTGGACGCACGGCGTGGGGGCGAACAGCGCGCCGTTTGGTCTGATGTTGCTCAATAGCTTTGTGATGGCGCTGGTGATTACCGTTGGCAAAATCACTGTCTCCATGCTGTCTGCCTTTGCCATTGTCTGGTTTCGTTTTCCGCTGCGTAACCTGTTCTTCTGGATGATATTTATCACCCTGATGCTGCCGGTTGAGGTACGTATTTTCCCGACGGTTGAAGTTATCGCGAATCTCCACATGCTCGACAGCTACACCGGCCTGACGTTGCCGTTAATGGCATCGGCAACCGCGACCTTCTTGTTCCGCCAGTTCTTCATGACGCTTCCCGACGAATTGATGGAAGCCGCACGTATCGACGGCGCATCACCCATGCGCTTTTTCCGCGACATCGTGCTGCCGCTGTCGAAAACCAATCTGGCGGCGCTGTTTGTCATCACCTTTATCTACGGCTGGAACCAGTATCTGTGGCCGTTGCTGATTATCAGCGACGTCAACCTCGGCACCGCCGTGGCAGGTATCAAAGGCATGATGTCTTCCGGTGAGGGCACGACTCAGTGGAACCAGGTGATGGCGGCCATGTTACTGACGTTGATTCCCCCGGTAATTATCGTTTTAGCCATGCAACGCGCGTTCGTGCGTGGCCTGGTTGACAGTGAGAAGTGAGAAATAACCCATGGCAGGATTAAAATTACAGGCAGTAAGCAAGAGTTGGGACAATAAAACTCAGGTCATTCAGCCGCTGACGCTGGATGTTGCAGACGGCGAGTTTATCGTGATGGTCGGGCCTTCTGGCTGCGGTAAATCTACATTGCTGCGTATGGTGGCCGGGCTTGAACGCGTCACCAGTGGTGATATCTGGATTGACAGGCAGCGTGTCACTGAAATGGAACCGAAAGAGCGCGGCATCGCGATGGTGTTCCAGAACTACGCACTTTATCCGCACATGAGCGTGGAAGAAAACATGGCGTGGGGGCTGAAAATCCGCGGTATGGGGAAAGCGCATATTCAGCAGAAAGTGGTGGAAGCGGCACGTATTCTGGAGCTCGATGGTTTACTCAAACGTCGCCCACGCGAGCTTTCCGGTGGCCAACGCCAGCGTGTGGCAATGGGGCGCGCTATCGTGCGTGACCCGGCGGTATTCTTGTTCGATGAACCGTTATCAAACCTCGATGCCAAGCTGCGCGTACAAATGCGCCTCGAATTACAGCAATTACATCGCCGCCTGAAAACGACCAGCTTGTACGTCACCCACGATCAGGTAGAAGCAATGACGCTGGCGCAGCGTGTGATGGTGATGAACAAAGGTGTCGCTGAGCAAATCGGTACACCTGTAGAAGTTTACGAACGTCCGGCCACTCGTTTTGTGGCGAGTTTTATCGGCTCGCCAGCCATGAACTTGCTTGAAGGGAGTATCAGCGCTGACGGCACGCGTTTTGAGCTTGCAGGCGGGATGGCATTACCTTTGGGAGACACGCAAAATTCGTATCAGGGCCGGGCGGTGACGCTGGGTATCCGCCCGGAACATATTGCGCTAAGCTCACAAGCCGCAGGCGGTGTGCCGTTTATGGTGGACACGCTAGAGATGCTGGGTGCAGATAATCTGGTGCATGGGCGTTGGGGTGAGCAAAAAATGGTGGTGCGCCTGGCGCATCAAAATCGTCCCCAACCTGGCAGCACATTGTGGCTGCATCTGCCTGAAAATCATCTGCATTTCTTTGATAAAGAAAATGGACAACGTTTATGAGTCACTGGCCTTACCCAAAAATCGCTGCGCATCGCGGCGGTGGCAAACTGGCACCGGAAAATACTCTGGCGGCGATTGATATCGGTGCGCGTTACGGCCACACCATGATTGAGTTCGACGCCAAGCTTTCACAAGATGGGCAAATTTTCCTGCTGCATGACGACACTCTGGAGCGCACCAGTAACGGCTGGGGAGTCGCGGGCGATTTACCGTGGGATAAATTGCTGAACGTCGACGCCGGAAGTTGGTTTAGCGGTGAGTTTGCAGGCGAGCCATTACCCCTGCTTTCGCAAGTCGCGGCGCGTTGTAAACAACACGCGATGATGGCAAACATAGAAATCAAACCGACCACCGGCACCGACGCAGAAACAGGGAAGGTTATCGCGCTGGCAGCCCTTGAATTATGGCAGGGGCAAACATCGCCGTTGTTATCGTCGTTTTCTATCGAAGCGCTGGAAGCGGCACAGCTTGCCGCTCCACAATTACCGCGTGGATTATTGCTCGATGACTGGCGTGATGACTGGCGTGAACTGACGACCCGCCTGGGCTGTGTTTCCATTCACTTGAATCATAAATTGCTGGATGAAGCGCGCGTGCAAGAGCTCAAAGCGGCGGGATTACATATTCTGGTTTATACCGTGAATGTTCCCCAACGAGCAACAACGCTGCTGCGCTGGGGAGTGGATACCATCTGTACCGACCGTATCGACCAAATCGGCCCCGGTTTTAATCTGTAATCCGCTTGCCCTCACCCCAACCCTCTCCCACAGGAGAGGGGGAAAAGGCAGTCCCCTCGCCCTATGGGGAGAGGGGGAAAAGGCAGTGAGCTCAGTCAGTCCCCTCGCCCTATGGGTAGAGGGGGAAAAGGCAGTGAGCTCAATCAGTCCCCTCGCCCCTGTGGGGAGAGGGTTAGGGTGAGGGGAATATTGTCACGGCCCAATCGTTTTCAACGGAATACTCGGCTGAAGCGGCACCGAATTAGCGTGCGGGTTCAACATGCTGCCATTGGTTTTCGGTTGCAGCATGTGATCCTGACTGCCGCTTGTGCTACCACTACCACCACCACCACTTAACATTCCACCATTGTTATTAGGCAAAACCTGCTGAGTCCCAACATCGAGCTCATTAGGGAAATTTTTTTTTACCTTAAAAACTTCCTGCTGCGAATTGTTATTTATCTGCGCTTCAAGATGCTGTTGCTGCACACGCGTTTGAGTTTGTAACTGCTGATTTAACATCCCTTTTTGCTGAGTCTGCTGTGTTTGCATTTGCTGCTGCATCCGTTGCTGACTTGGATTCCGATAATCCGGCTGATTTGGATTATTCAGGGTATTAATCGGCTGTGCCAAACAGGTCAATGGCAGCAATGCCGCCAGTAGTATTATTTTTTTCATGATCGTCACTTCCTCCATTTGGGGGATCTACTAAGTTTAATCGTTTTCCATGGTTACGAAGATTATTTCGGATTTATGAACCAGGCTATTTAGGGGATTGACCCCTGAAAATCATGGAGAAAATAACGATGAAGCAGTGGAAAACAATACGCTGGATGGCGATTCCGGCGCTGGTAATCGGCCTGTGCTTATCCGTTGGTGCGGCACCTGCGCCCGTATCCTACGGTGTGGAAGCGGATGTCCATCATCCGGTGCAAGCACAAAATGGAATGGTTGCCTCACAAGACTCGCTGGCTACGCAAGTCGGTGTCGATATTCTGAAACAGGGTGGGAATGCCGTCGATGCGGCCGTTGCGGTCGGTTTTGCGCTGGCGGTAACCCATCCGCAGGCGGGGAATATCGGCGGTGGCGGTTTCATGATGTTGCGAACTAAAGACGGTAAAACGACGGCCATTGATTTCCGCGAAATGGCGCCAGAAAAAGCCTCGCGCGATATGTTCCTTGATGCTCAAGGCAACGCTGACAGCAAAAAATCCCTGACTTCTCACCTTGCGTCTGGCACGCCTGGCACCGTGGCGGGCTTCTCCATGGCGCTGGAAAAATATGGCACGCTGCCGCTGAACAAGGTTATCCAACCGGCGATCAAGCTTGCGCAGGACGGTTTTACCGTGAACGATGCGCTGGCCGAAGATCTGAAGGTTTACGGCGCGGAAGTTCTCCCTAATCACCCCAACAGCAAAGCTATTTTCTGGAAAGCAGACGGTGAACCCCTGCAAAAGGGCGACAAACTGGTGCAGACCAACCTCGCCAAAAGCCTCGAAATGATTGCTGAAAACGGCCCTGATGCATTCTATAAAGGGGCGATTGCTGACCAGATTGCCGAAGAAATGGCAAAAAACGGCGGCCTGATTAGCAAGGTTGATCTACAGAATTACAAAGCGGTTGAGCGTACGCCAATTAGCGGTGATTACCGGGGTTACGAGATTTTCTCCATGCCACCACCGTCTTCAGGCGGTATCCACATTGTGGAAATTCTCAATATTCTGGAAAACTTCGATCTCGGTAAATATGGTTTTGGCAGTGCCGATGCCATGCAGCTAACGGCTGAAGCGGAAAAATATGCCTATGCCGATCGCTCGGAATATCTCGGCGACCCTGACTTTGTCAAAGTGCCGTGGCAGGCGCTGACCAACAAAGCCTATGCTAAATCGCTGGCTGAACAGATAGACATTAATAAAGCTCGCCCGTCGAGTGACATTAAGCCGGGTAAACTCGCGCCGTATGAAAGTAACCAGACCACGCATTTCTCGGTGGTGGATAAAGACGGGAATGCCGTGGCGGTGACTTACACCCTGAATACCGTGTTCGGTACTGGCATCGTGGCGGGAAATACCGGCATCCTGATGAACAACCAAATGGACGACTTCTCCGCTAAACCTGGCGTGCCGAACGTTTACGGGCTGGTGGGGGGGGATGCCAACGCCGTTGGGCCACATAAACGCCCACTGTCGTCAATGTCGCCAACTATTGTGGTGAAAGACGGGAAAACCTGGCTGGTAACGGGTAGCCCTGGCGGCAGTCGAATCATTACAACTGTGCTGCAAATGGTGATGAACACGATCGATTATGGAATGAACGTCGCCGAAGCGACCAACGCGCCGCGCTTCCATCATCAATGGTTGCCTGATGAATTGAGAGTCGAAAAAGGCTTTAGCCCGGATACGCTCAAACTGCTGAAAGAAAAAGGGCAGAAAGTCGAAGTGAAAGAAGCGATGGGCAGTACGCAGAGCATTATGGTGGGGCCTGATGGCACGCTGTATGGTGCTTCCGACCCTCGTTCTGTGGATGATCTGACCGCAGGCTATTGAGTTTTCCCCCTCACCCTAACCCTCTCCCTCAAGGGAGAGGGGACTGACTGGTTTTCCCCTCACCCTGGCCGGTTTTCTCCCTCTCCTGTGGGAGAGGGTCGGGGTGAGGGCGCTCTATGCCCTTCCTGGTTGTAACAAAAAAGTTAACTTTCCGAGAGGATTCGGTGATCTGTTGTTTTGTAGTCTGGTTTTACCAAAAGCGGGCAGAGGTAAAACAATAATGATCAACAGACGTAATTTCCTGCTGGGTAGCGGCATAGTTTCTGGCGTGGCGCTAATGGGGCTACTGCCATCACTGTTTCCCCGCAAAGCGATTGCTCAGGCACAAGCCGAAAAATTCGAAGTCACCCTGAGCGACGAACAATGGCATCAGCGGTTGAGCGACGCGCAATACTATATTTTGCGTGAAGCTGGGACTGAACCTCCATATTCCAGTCCGTTGAATGACGAACATCGTCCAGGGGAATTTGCCTGCGCGGGCTGCAAGCTCCCGCTATTTTCGTCAGAGACGAAATTCAACAGCCATACCGGCTGGCCGAGTTTCTGGCAGCCGCTACCTAATGCTGCACTCACTAGCCGGGATACTTCGTTTGGCATGGTGCGCGACGAAGTGCACTGCCGCCGCTGCGGCGGACATCTCGGGCATGTGTTCGACGATGGACCGAAACCCACAGGCCTGCGTTACTGCATGAATGGCCTTGCGATGACATTCACCCCGAAAGCGACTTGAGCCAGACATCAACGATAAGTGAGCTTCCTATGAAAACGACTCGAAAAAGCGTTCGTCATTACAGCCTGATTGCAGGCTTGATCGTGGCATCTGCCTTTGTCTTTCAGACCAACGCCTGGTCGTGGGGTGGGGCGGAGTCCGCAGTGGTTATCCCGGCACCTGTTCGTGACGAAGTGCCAGGCACGGCGCACAGTGAAACCGCGCTATTTTCTGGCGGCTGCTTCTGGGGAATCCAGGGGGTCTTCCAGCACGTTAAAGGTGTGACTAATGCGGTGTCGGGTTATGCCGGTGGTGATGCTAAGACCGCGAGTTATGAACAAGTGAGCGGCGGCGATACCGGACACGCGGAAACCGTGCAGGTGACCTACGACCCGACGCAGGTCACTTATGGTGAACTGCTGCATATCTTCTTTTCGGTGGGGCACAACCCAACCGAGTTAAACAGGCAAGGCCCGGATACGGGCACTCAGTACCGTTCTGCCGTATTTCCGTTGAATTCAGAGCAGGCCGAAGTGGCAAAAGCGTATATCGCCCAACTGAATGGCAGCCACAGTTACGACAAACCTGTCGTGACGAAAGTAGAAAGTAACGGGCATTTCTATCCGGCGGAGGCTTACCATCAAAACTTCTTAAACGATAATCCTGATTACCCGTACATTGTGATTAACGATTTACCGAAAATTAAAGACTTGCAGCAGTATTTCCCGAAAAACTACAGCAGTCAGGCGGTACTGGTAAAAAATAAATAACCATCAGGGGAGGTGATCTCCCCTGATGCAGTTACTTCGCAGTCGGCTTAAACCGCGCCATAAAATAGGCATCCACATACTGCCCATCGCGTAGCGCATAGTTTTTGCCGGTGCCTTCAATCTCAAAACCGAATTTGTGGTAAACCGCGAGCGCGGGGGCATTATCAACAAACACGGTTAATTCAATACGATCGATGCGCAGCCAGTTGTCGCATAAATCCACCATAGAACTAAGCAATGCGCTGGCAATGCCACGATTCCGTTGTTTGCCACAGACACTCATGCCGAAAGTGGCGACGTGGCTACGACGTGGGTTTTGTTCGACAGACAACGCCAGATGTCCTACTACAACATCGTCAATACAGGCCACAAGCTGTTTGCGCCCTGCAGGGGGATGTTTCATTCGTTCTTCCCACATTTCAAGAGCAGGATGAGGAATTTGTAGCGTGTTGTGATAAACCTCTGGCTGGGCGTTAATCTGACGTAATGCATCCAGATCTCTTAATTCAGCGTGGCGTATCACGATCTCGCTCATTCCTTTTCTCCTCAAATGGTTAGGTAACCCTTTCAACATTATTGATTTTTTATTTTTCGTCAACCGCTCTCTTTTTCTAAAAAAAAGTAGACAAGTGCGAATGATAATGATTATTATTGCCATGCGTTCAGGGGAGACCCCTACGGAGACAACCTGAAAGCACGACATTGCTCACATTGCTTCCAGTATTACTTAGCCAGCCTAGCGCTGGCTTTTTTTTGTGTGCTTTTCAGCCTGGCTTACTTGCCATTTTGCCCTCGGGCAGTGCTCGAAATCCTCACGTACTTTAAGTACGCTCCGGTTTCTGCGCGCTGGCCGAGAACAAACTGGCTGCGACGTCGACGGCCGACCGTAAAACGCTGTGGCTAAAATGGGAATCTAGGTCGTCGCCATCCGCCACTGAATCGAGTAGGGTAATTGCAATTCAAAGTCAAAAGGATGAAGCAATGACCCTACACTGCGCTTTTATAGGTTTTGGCAAAAGTACCACCCGCTACCATCTTCCTTACGTTCTGGTTCGGAAAGATAAAATCCACGTCGCGCACATTTTCCGACGTCACGAAAAACCGGAAATCGAGCAGCAACCTCAATACAGCCACATTCATTTCACCAGCCAGCTCGATGACATTTTGAACGACCCGCAGGTCAAGCTGGTGGTGGTTTGTACACATCAGGATAGCCATTTCGAATACGCAAAACGTGCGCTGGAAGCGGGTAAAAACGTGTTGGTGGAAAAACCCTTTACCCCGACACTTGCCGAAGCTAAACAGCTGTATGAACTGGCTAAATCCAAAGGGCTGACCGTTACGCCGTATCAGAATCGCCGTTTTGACTCCTGCTTCCTGACGATGAAAAAAGCCATCGAAAGCGGCAAGTTGGGTGAGATTGTCGAAATCGAAAGCCACTTTGATATGTATCGTCCGGAAGCCCCAACCAACCCAGGCCAGCCTGCGGACGGTGCGTTTTATGGCCTTGGCGTGCACACCATGGACCAAATCATCTCTCTATTCGGTCGCCCGGATAAAGTCGCCTATGACATTCGTAGCGTGCGCAACAAAGCCAATCCAGACGATACCTTTGAAGCGCAGCTTTTCTATGGCGACATGAAAGCCATCGTTAAAACGAGCCATCTGGTGAAAATCGATTACCCGAAATTCCAGGTTCATGGCACCAAAGGCTCGTACGTGAAATACGGTATCGACCAACAAGAAACCAGCCTGAAGGCGTATATCATGCCGGGCGAACCAGGTTTTGCGGCAGACAGCAGCGTCGGTGTGCTGGAATACGTCAATGACGCGGGCGAAACCGTGCGCGAAGAGATAAAACCGGAGCAGGGTGACTACGGGCGTGTGTACGACGCGCTGTATGAAACCATTGTTCATGGGAAGCCTAATTACGTCAGAGAAATTGAAGCACTGACCAACCTTGAGATCCTCGAACGCGGCTTTGAACAGCCTTCTCCTTCTGTCGTGACCCTCGCGTAGCCCTCATCAGACGCCTCGTACTCGTTCACTTTTTTTGAACAGAGGCGTCAATTTTCACCCACTATGATCATTTCCGATTCGGGTCCACACTTAGCCCATCAAACGAATTGCGGAGAAATGAAGATGATCTACTTAAGAAAAGCTGAAGAACGTGGTCACGCGAATCATGGTTGGTTAGACAGCTGGCATACCTTCTCATTTGCCAACTATTACGATGCCAATTTCATGGGTTTCTCGGCGTTACGTGTGATTAACGAAGACGTGGTGGAAGCGGGTGAAGGTTTTGGTACTCACCCACACAAAGACATGGAAATCCTGACCTATGTGCTGGAAGGTGCGGTGGCGCATCGGGACAGCATGGGTAACGAAGAAAAAGTTCCAGCGGGCGAATTCCAGATTATGAGCGCCGGTACCGGGATTACTCATTCCGAGTACAACCCAAGTAAAACCGAGCGTCTGCGTTTGTACCAAATCTGGATCATGCCGGAAAAAACAGGCATCACGCCGCGTTACGATCAGCGCCGTTTTGATGCGCCGCAGGGCCGCCAACTGGTGCTTTCGCCGGATGCACGTGACGGTTCGTTGAAAGTGAACCAGGATATGGAATTGTCCCGTTGGGCTCTGGCAAAAGACGAACAGTCTGTTTATCAGATTCCGGCAGACCGCCGCATCTGGATTCAGGTCGTGAAAGGCGATGTGTCTATCAATGGCACTCAGGCGAAAACCAGCGATGCCATTGCTGTGTGGGATGAACAAGCGATTTCTATTCATGCCAACGAAGCCAGTGAAGTTCTGTTGTTTGATTTGCCGCCAGTCTAATCGTTACCCGTCACATCCTTCTCCTTTTAAGGGGAAGGATGTGCCTTGTCCGTGCTAAACTTCGTTGTCGATAGCCAACCCGCACAGCAGGACAATGAAAAAGAAAAGACCGGTATTACAGGACGTTGCAGACCGCGTTGGAATAACCAAAATGACGGTCAGTCGCTTTTTACGTAACCCTGATCAGGTTTCAGCCGCGTTACAGGTGAAAATTGCCGCAGCCCTTGATGAACTTGGCTACATTCCAAACCGCGCACCTGACATCCTTTCAAACTCAACAAGCCGCGCAATCGGCGTGTTATTACCCTCGCTGACCAACCAGGTTTTTGCTGAAGTGCTGCGAGGTATTGAAAACGTTATTGATGCTTACGGCTATCAGACCATGCTCGCGCACTACGGTTATAAACCGGAGTTAGAAGAAGAGCGTCTGGAGTCGATGCTTTCCTGGAATATCGACGGGCTGATCCTCACCGAACGCACGCATACTCCACGCACTTTGAAAATGATCGAAGTGGCGGGTATTCCGGTCGTGGAATTGATGGACAGCATTTCCCCTTGTCTCGATATCGCCGTAGGGTTTGATAACTTCGAAGCGGCACGCCAGATGACAGCGGCGATTATTGCTCGCGGTCACCACCACGTCGCTTATCTTGGCGCTCGTCTGGATGAGCGTACCGTCATCAAGAAAAAAGGGTACGAGCAAGCGATGCATGACGCGGGCCTTGTGCCATACAGTGTGATGGTCGAACAATCTTCTTCTTATTCCACCGGTATCGAATTGTTCCGTCAGGCGCGTCGTGAATATCCGCAGCTCGACAGTATCTTCTGTACTAACGATGACTTAGCCATCGGTGCGGCATTTGAATGCCAACGCCAGGGTCTGAGTATTCCAAAAGATATGGCGATTGCTGGTTTCCACGGTCACGATATTGGCCAGGTCATGGAACCGCGTCTTGCCAGCGTGTTAACGCCGCGTGAACGTATGGGGCGCATTGGCGCTGAGCGATTGCTGGCGAGAATTCGTGGCGAAACGGTCACGCCGCAGATGTTAGATTTAGGCTTTACGTTGTCGCCTGGTGGCTCAATTTAACGCCGCGTCGTCAAGTTGCAGGCACATCGGCTGCAACTCAGATTATTTACGCTATATTTTTTGATTTAGTTCACACTTATTCACTTTTTAAGTGAATGGTTATTGCTAATTGCGAATGCTCTCCTGACAATGTTACCGATAACAGTTACCCGTAACAATCTACTGCGCCAGTCGGAGCTACGCTATGAGTACTACCAACCATGACCACCACATTTACGTCCTGATGGGCGTCTCTGGCAGCGGTAAATCTGCTGTTGCTAGTGAAGTTGCACACCAACTCAACGCGGCATTCCTTGACGGTGACTTCCTGCATCCACGTTGCAACATCATGAAAATGGCGTCTGGTGAGCCACTCAACGATGAAGATCGCAAGCCGTGGCTGCAAGCATTAAACGATGCGGCTTTCGCCATGCAGCGCACCAACAAAGTCTCCCTGATAGTTTGCTCTGCGCTGAAAAAAGTCTATCGCGACCAATTACGCGACGGTAATCCAAATCTCTCCTTCATCTACATGAAAGGCGATTTCGAGGTGATTGAAAACCGCCTGAAAGCGCGTAAAGGTCACTTCTTCAAAACGCAGATGCTGGTGACTCAGTTTGAAACGTTGCAAGAACCTCAGTCTGATGAAACTGATGTGATGGTGGTGGATATCGACCAACCTCTTGAAGGTGTCGTGGCCAGCACTATTGATGTGATTAATAAAGGCCGGGTGTAGTGAGTACATTAACGCTTGTTTTAACAGCAGTAGGTTCAGTTTTACTGCTGTTATTTTTAGTGATGAAGGCGCGGATGCACGCCTTCGTTGCTTTGATGGTGGTTTCCATTGGTGCAGGGATATTTTCCGGGATGCCGCTCGATAAAATCGCGGCAACCATGGAAAAAGGGATGGGCGGAACGCTTGGCTTTCTGGCTATCGTGGTCGCGCTCGGCGCGATGTTTGGTAAGATCCTTCATGAAACCGGCGCGGTAGACCAGATTGCGGTCAAAATGCTGAAGTCTTTCGGCCACAGTCGCGCTCACTATGCGATTGGCCTGGCGGGCCTGATTTGTGCGCTGCCGCTGTTCTTCGAAGTCGCGATTGTGCTGCTTATTAGCGTGGCCTTTTCTATGGCGCGCCACACCGGCACTAACCTCGTTAAACTGGTTATTCCTCTGTTTGCCGGCGTTGCAGCGGCGGCGGCATTTCTGCTGCCTGGGCCTGCGCCAATGCTGCTGGCCTCTCAGATGCACGCCGATTTTGGCTGGATGATCCTGCTGGGCCTGTGTGCTGCGATCCCGAGCATGATCATTGCGGGGCCGCTATTTGGTAACTTCATCAGCAAATACGTCGAGCTGCACATTCCTGACGACATCACCGAGCCGCACCTGGGCGAAGGCAAACTACCATCGTTCGGTTTCAGTCTTTCGCTGATCCTGCTGCCGCTGGTGTTGGTCGGTATGAAAACCATCGCTGCGCGTTTCGTCGAGCAGGGCTCCACGCTGTACGAATGGCTTGAGTTTATCGGCCACCCGTTCACCGCGATTCTGGTTGCCTGCCTGGTGGCGATTTACGGTCTGGCGTACCGCCAGGGTATGGCGAAAGAGAAGGTTATGGAAATCTGTGGCCACGCGCTGCAACCGGCGGGCATCATCCTGCTGGTTATCGGTGCGGGTGGCGTATTCAAACAAGTGCTGGTGGATTCAGGCGTAGGCCCGGCATTGGGCGAAGCGCTGACAGGCCTGGGGTTGCCGATTGCGTTGACCTGCTTCGTGCTGGCGGCCGCGGTGCGTATCATTCAGGGTTCTGCAACCGTTGCCTGTTTGACCGCAGTTGGCCTGGTGATGCCTGTTATTGAACAGCTCAACTATAGCGGTGCGCAAATGGCAGCATTGTCGATTTGTATCGCAGGCGGTTCTATCGTTGTGAGTCACGTCAATGACGCCGGTTTCTGGCTTTTCGGTAAATTTACCGGCGCCACCGAAGGGCAAACCCTGAAAACCTGGACCATGATGGAAACTATTCTCGGCACCACTGGTGCGGTTGTCGGGATGATTGCCTTCACTTTATTGTCCTGACAGGTCGCTCGCTCTGGCGAAGCGGCAGAGCGAGCGATTCTAAGCCAAACAACCCTCACGACATCAGTGGCAACAACTGCTGATAAATCTGGTTAAACACTTTACGACGCGTTTTATAGTGCTCATGCCGCGCCATGTCTGGTTTATGCTGTTGCTCAAGCGATAACTGCGGTAACAACGCTTGCAGCGGTTTATCCGGCGACATCGCGATTTGCGCCAGGCGAGCCGCACCAAGTGCAGGGCCGACATCCCCTCCCGTACGATAATCCAGCGTTTGCCCACTGATATCTGCCAGCATTTGCCGCCAGTACGGGCTACGCGCGCCGCCGCCAATCAGTGTGACACTTTGCGGCGTGACTCCGCAGGAATGCACGACATCCATCCCATCGGCTAATGCATAACCCACGCCCTCAAGCACGGCGCGAGCCAGTTCTGCTGGCCCATGCTGATGAGTCAGGCCGAAGAAAACCCCTTTTGCCTGTGGATTGTTGTGCGGAGTGCGCTCGCCTGACAGATACGGCAGGAACCAGATATCTCCTGCATCTTGATTCGCGCTTTCAGCGGCAGCCAGCAATGCCGGAACGTTACCCAGACCCGTTAATTGAGCAGCCCAATCGAGACACGATGCGGCGCTGAGCATCACCGACATAAGATGCCAGCGATGGGGTAAAGCATGGCAGAAGCTGTGAACGGCACTTTCTGGTTTACTGCGAAAACCATCACTGACCGCGAAATAAACGCCTGAAGTGCCGAGCGATAACATCGCTTGCCCAATATCCATCATGCCGACACCGACGGCACCCGCAGCATTATCGCCCCCGCCAGCAACGACTTGCACAGCAGGCATATTCCACGCCTGAGCGACGTCAGCTTTCAACGTGCCGGTAATTTCACAGCCTTCGAATAAATCTGGCATGTGCTTGCGGCTCAACTGACATGCATCGAGCATGCTGTCGCTCCAGTCTCGCTTCGCGACATCCAGCCACATAGTACCTGCGGCATCAGACATATCGCTGGCAAAAACGCCGGTCATACGCAGCCGCAGATAATCCTTCGGTAACAGGACTTTATCTATTTTCGCAAAAACATCAGGCTCATGGCGTTTCACCCAAAGCAGCTTGGGTGCGGTGAATCCCGGCATCATGAGGTTGCCCGTTATTTCGCGTGAGTTGGGTACGCTTGCTTCCAGCAAGGCGCACTCTTCTCCGCAGCGTCCGTCGTTCCATAAAATCGCCGGGCGCAGTACGTTCTGCTGGTTATCGAGCAGTGTTGCACCGTGCATTTGCCCAGCAATCCCCAGCGCTTTCACATCTTTAAGAGAGTGCTGCTCGCCGAGGGCTTTCATGGCCCGGTCTGTTGCTTGCCACCAGTGATCCGGATCTTGCTCCGACCATAACGGATGCGGACGTGATACCGTCAGCGTTTCAGTCTGTGAAGCCAAAACCTCGCCTTGCTCGCCAAGCAAAATCGCTTTAACACCCGATGTTCCGAGATCGATTCCGATGTACATAGTGGCCATTCCTTATGACCGCGCTACGTAAACCGTAGCGCGGGAAGTCGTGAATAATCGAACAGTAAACTTACTTGTCGAACAGGTAGTGATTGACCAGGTTTTCCAGCAATTCCTGGCGACCGCTCTGATGCTGTGGATTCAGGTTATGCTGTTCAGCGTACTGTGCAATCTGTGAAAGTGACATTTGGCCTTTCAGAATTTGCTGACCAAGTTCACCATTCCAACCGGCATAACGCTTCGCAACGCGCTTATCCAGTTCGCCATCTTCAATCATGCGAGCGGCAATTTTCAGCGACAGCGCCATGACATCCATCGCGCCAATATGACCATAGAACAGGTCGTACTTATCGGTGCTCTGACGACGTACTTTGGCGTCAAAGTTCAGGCCACCCGTGGTGAAACCACCTGCTTTCAGAATTTCGTACATCACCAGTGAGTTTTCTTCCACGCTGTTCGGGAACTGGTCTGTATCCCAACCCAGTTGCGGGTCGCCACGGTTAGCATCGACGGAGCCGAAGATGCCCAACGCAATTGCGCTGGCGATTTCATGATGGAAAGAGTGGCCTGCAAGAGTTGCATGGTTCGCTTCAATATTAACTTTGATCTCTTTTTCCAGACCGAACTGTTTCAGGAAGCCGTAGACCGTCGCAACATCGTAATCGTATTGATGTTTGGTTGGCTCTTGTGGTTTAGGTTCGATGAGCAATGTGCCACGGAAACCAATTTTGTGTTTATGCTCAACCACCATTTGTAAGAAGCGGCCAATTTGCTCACGCTCCTGACGTAAATCGGTATTGAGCAGTGATTCGTAGCCTTCACGCCCGCCCCACAGCACATAGTTTTCGCCGCCCAATTGATGAGTCGCATTCATCGCGGTAACGACTTGCGTTGCGGCCCAGGAGAAGACTTCCGGGTCTGGGCTGGTAGCCGCGCCTGCACCATAACGAGGATTGGTAAAGCAGTTGGCCGTACCCCACAGCAATTTCACGCCGCTTTCCTGCTGTTTTTGCGCCAGCACTTCGGTCATTTCTGCGAAATTGTTCAAGTACTCTTTCAGTGATGCCCCTTCTGGTGAGACGTCCACATCATGGAAGCAGTAATACGGAACATTCAGTTTGTGGAAGAATTCGAAGGCTACATCCGCTTTTAGTTTTGCAAGACCTAATGCGTCACCTGCGCGCTGCCACGGACGTTCGAAAGAACCAGCGCCAAACATATCAGCACCATTCCAGCAGAAGTTATGCCAGTAACAAGCAGCAAAGCGCAGGTGTTCTTCCATACGTTTACCCAGCACGATTTCATCTGGATTGTAGTGGCGAAATGCCAGCGGGTTAGCGGTTTTAGGGCCTTCAAAACGTACACGTTCAAGCTGGTCGAAATAGGTTTGCATAATTGACTCCGTAATCATGGGGACGGCAAGTAAGCGATTCTGTAACCATCCTGTATTTTCCCTGGAACTTGCTCAATTACGTTATTTCACACTGCGATTAAGAGAATGCTCAAATGTGCGCTGTCTCGCAAAAAAAGCTTAAAATAATGAATGAAACATTTCGAGGGTTATTCCAGTAAATAATGCAAGGGGTGGTTTTGTTAAATTAAAACCCGATCGCCATCATAAATTAACAATTAAACCAAAAAACATAATGAGAAGATAAAAATCTATAATTGCTGGATTCGCATTCACAGACAACAATTCCAGTCGGTCAACAGATGTTAATAATTTTTAATCCGATTTATTCCAACCCTATACAGGTATAAAAAATGAGAATGAAGATTAAGAACCTCTTACTAACGTTGTGTGCCTCACTCGTTCTAACCAGCACCTGCAGCATCGCAAAAGAAGTTAAGATCGGCATGGCCATCGATGATTTACGCCTCGAGCGCTGGCAGAAAGACCGCGATATTTTTGTTAAAAAAGCCGAATCGTTGGGGGCGAAAGTCTTTGTTCAGTCGGCTAATGGCAACGAAGAAACGCAAATGTCGCAAATAGAAAACATGATCAACCGTGGCGTAGATGTGTTGGTCATTATTCCTTACAACGGCCAGGTGTTGAGTAACGTCATCGCCGAAGCCAAAAGAGAGGGGATAAAAGTATTAGCTTATGATCGCATGATTAATAATGCAGACATTGATTATTATATTTCCTTTGATAATGAAAAAGTCGGTGAACTTCAGGCACAAAGCATTGTTAATAAAGTCCCTTCTGGAAATTATTTTTTGATGGGTGGATCGCCAGTTGATAATAATGCCAAGTTATTCCGCGAAGGGCAGATGAAAGTATTAAAACCCTATATTGATAGCGGGAAAATAAAAGTCGTCGGCGACCAATGGGCAGATGGATGGTTGCCTGAGAACGCATTGAAAATTATGGAGAATGCGCTGACGGCGAATAACAATAAAATTGATGCCGTCGTTGCGTCAAACGATGCAACGGCAGGTGGGGCTATCCAGGCGTTAAGTGCCCAGGGGCTGGCGGGCAAAGTGGCGATTTCCGGCCAGGACGCGGATTTAGCCGGTGTGAAACGTATCATTGCCGGTACGCAAACCATGACGGTTTATAAGCCCATCACCAAGCTTGCGAATACAGCCGCTGAAATTGCCGTGGAATTAGGCGAAGGCAAGCAACCCGCTTCCGATGCCACTCTCAATAACGGCGTTAAAGATGTCCCCTCACGCCTGCTGACGCCAATCGAAGTCGACAAAGCCAATATCGACAGCACCGTTGTGGCTGACGGTTTCCACAAAAAGAACGAGCTATAGCCCCTGCGCCCGTGCTTTGTCACGGGCGATACCCACCCTTAAAACAGGTAAAGGAGTGGCTATGCCTTGTTTACTGGAAATGAAAAATATCACCAAAACCTTCGGCGTCGTGAAGGCGGTTGATAGTGTCAGTCTGTCAGTGGATTCCGGTGAAGTGATGTCGCTTTGTGGCGAGAACGGCTCCGGCAAATCTACGCTGATGAAAGTACTGTGCGGCATTTATCCATTCGGCAGCTACGAAGGTGAAATTTGGTTTGCCGGAGAAAAACTCCAGGCGAGCCATATCCGTGATACTGAGCGCAAAGGTATTGCGATAATTCACCAGGAGCTGGCGCTGGTTAAGCATTTGACAGTGCTTGAGAATATTTTCCTCGGCGCAGAAATATCACGTCGCGGAGTGTTGGACTACGACAGCATGACGCTCCGTTGCCAAAAATTGCTCGCGCAGGTGAGCTTAAATATTTCTCCGGATACGCGCGTGGGGTCGCTTGGGCTGGGTCAACAACAGCTGGTAGAAATTGCCAAAGCATTGAATAAACAGGTGCGTTTACTCATTCTGGATGAACCCACCGCCTCGTTAACCGAGCAAGAAACGGCAGTGCTGTTGGGGATTATTCGTGACCTGCAAGCGCATGGCATCGCCTGTGTTTATATCTCCCATAAACTCAATGAAGTTAAAGCGATTTCCGACACCATCTGCGTCATCCGCGACGGTCAACACATCGGCACCCGCGATGCGGCACTGCTTCGTGAAGAAGACATTATCACCATGATGGTTGGGCGCGAGCTTACGGCGCTTTACCCCAATGAGCCGCACCAGACTGGCGATGAAATTCTGCGTGTTGAGCATCTTACCGCCTGGCACCCGGTAAACCGGCAAATTAAACGGGTGAACGACATTTCGTTTTCACTGCATAAAGGCGAAATTCTGGGCATTGCCGGACTCGTTGGTGCGGGGCGTACCGAAGCGGTGCAGTGCTTATTTGGCGTCTGGCCGGGTAAATCTGAAGGGCGTATTTTCATCGATAACAAACAGGTCACTATTGGTAGCTGCCAGCAAGCCATTGCGCATGGTATTGCGATGGTGCCTGAAGACCGAAAAAAAGATGGCATCGTGCCGATTATGGCCGTAGGGCACAACATCACACTTGCCGCGTTAAGCCAGTTTTCTGGGACGTTAACTCATCTTGATGATGCCGCAGAACTTAACTGCATCCTGCAATCTATTCAGCGGCTCAAAGTGAAAACGTCATCGCCCGAGTTATCTATTGGCCGCCTGAGCGGGGGCAATCAGCAAAAAGCGATTCTGGCGCGTTGCCTGTTGCTCAATCCTCGCATCCTGATTTTGGATGAACCCACGCGTGGTATTGATATCGGCGCGAAATATGAAATCTACAAACTTATCAACCAACTGGTGCAACAAGGCATTGCGGTCATCGTTATCTCATCAGAATTACCAGAAGTACTGGGTCTGAGCGACCGAGTGCTGGTGATGCATGAAGGGCGCATCAAAGCTGACCTGGTAAATAACAATTTGACCCAGGAGCAAGTCATGGAAGCCGCACTGAGGAGTGAAAAGCATGTCGAAAACCAATCCGTCTGAACTGAAACTCACGGCACCTACGGCTTCACCATTAGCGGGGTTGCGGGCGCTTAACCTCCAGGTTTTTGTCATGATTGCCGCGATTTTGGTGATCATGCTCTTCTTCACCTGGACTACCGAAGGCGCTTACCTCAGTGCCAGGAACGTATCTAACCTGCTACGCCAGACGGCGATCACGGGGATCCTGGCAGTAGGGATGGTGTTCGTCATTATCTCGGCAGAAATTGACCTTTCCGTTGGCTCGATGATGGGCTTGTTGGGCGGTGTGGCAGCGATTTTCGATGTCTGGCTAGGGTGGCCATTGCCGCTGACTATTGTTGTGACACTGGCTCTGGGCCTGGTTCTGGGGGCATGGAATGGGTGGTGGGTGGCTTATCGCAAAGTCCCTTCATTTATCGTCACACTCGCCGGAATGCTGGCGTTTCGTGGCGTACTGATTGGTATTACTAACGGCACCACCGTTTCGCCAACCAGCGCCGATATGTCGCAAATCGGACAAAGTTATCTCCCGGACGGTATTGGCTTTGGTATCGGTACATTAGGGCTCGTCATTTTTGTCGCCTGGCAATGGCGAATGCGTATCCGCCGTCAGGCGCTAGGACTGGCAACACCTGCATCAACAGGCGTTGTCGGGCGCCAGGCAGTGACTGCGGTGATCGTGTTAGGTGCAATCTGGTTACTCAATGATTATCGCGGTGTGCCAACACCGGTACTGCTGCTGACGTTACTGCTGTTGGCGGGAATGTTCATGGCGACCCGCACCGCATTTGGTCGGCGTATTTATGCGATTGGCGGCAATATCGAAGCGGCGCGACTGTCTGGTATTAATGTTGAGCGCACCAAATTGGCGGTCTTTGCCATCAATGGGCTTATGGTTGCGATTGCCGGGTTGATTCTAAGCTCACGTTTGGGGGCAGGCTCCCCGTCAGCCGGGAACATTGCTGAACTTGATGCCATCGCGGCATGTGTGATTGGCGGTACGAGTCTTGCGGGCGGTGTAGGGAGTGTTGCGGGCGCCGTGATGGGCGCATTTATCATGGCATCTCTGGATAACGGAATGAGCATGATGGACGTTCCCACGTTCTGGCAGTACATCGTCAAAGGTGCGATTTTGTTGCTGGCGGTTTGGATGGATTCGGCTACCAAACGCAGAGCGTAAGAATACCCGTCGTCTTTCAAGTTGCAGGTGTGTTGGCTACGTTCAATCGCCCGAATCACTTACTTTAGTAAGCTCGTCGGGTCTCATTCTCTTGCCGCCTTCCTGCAACTTGAAATCCATTGGGTATAGTGTATGGCATCTAAGGTTTTGTTATCAGGGAAACAAGTATGTTTGAGAAGCGTCATCGCATTACGTTGTTATTCAATGCCAATAAAGCCTACGACCGCCAGGTAGTGGAAGGGGTTGGCGAATATTTGCAGGCATCTCAAACTGAGTGGGACATTTTTATCGAAGAAGATTTCCGCGCTCGTATCGATAACATCAAGGAGTGGTTAGGCGATGGCGTGATTGCCGATTTCGATGATGCAGAAATCCAGCGTTTATTAGAGGGGGCCGACGTGCCCATTGTCGGCGTCGGGGGTTCTTACCACTTACCTGAACACTATCCGCCAGTGCATTACATTGCGACGGATAACCGCGCGTTAGTGGAAAGTGCGTTTTTGCATCTCAAGGAGAAGGGCGTTCAGCGTTTCGCTTTCTATGGTTTACCTAATTCCAGCGGAAAGCGTTGGGCGATGGAGCGCGAATATGCTTTTAACCAACTGGTGGCGAAAGAAAAATATCGTGGTGTGGTTTATCAGGGGATAGAAACCGCGCCAGAAAACTGGCAGCACGCGCAAAATCGTTTGGCTGATTGGGTGCAAACGCTGCCTCCACAGACCGGGATTATTGCGGTGACAGATGCGCGTGCGCGCCATCTGCTGCAAGTCTGCGAGCATTTGCACATTCCGGTGCCGGAAAAGTTATGTGTGATTGGCATTGATAACGAAGAACTGACGCGCTATTTGTCGCGAGTGGCACTTTCATCAGTGGCGCAGGGTACCCGGCAAATGGGGTATCAGGCCGCCAAATTATTGCATCGCCTGCTGGATAACGAGCCGCTCGCCTTGCAACGGGTTTTGGTTCCGCCAGTGCGCGTCGTCGAACGTCGTTCAACGGATTACCGCTCTTTGCACGACCCGGCTGTGATTCAGGCAATGCATTACATCCGCAATCACGCCTGCAAAGGGATAAAAGTTGAACAGGTGCTGGATGCGGTTGGGATCTCACGTTCCAACCTGGAGAAGCGTTTTAAAGAGGAAGTGGGGGAGACTATTCACGCGATGATTCACGCCGAAAAGCTTGAAAAAGCGCGTAGCCTGCTGGTCTCTACCTCTTTGTCGATCAATGAAATATCGCAGATGTGCGGTTATCCCTCGCTGCAATATTTCTATTCTGTATTCAAGAAAGAGTATGACGCGACCCCGAAAGAACACCGCGAGCGCTACAGCGAAATATTAGTGTAGATATAAAAAAAACGCCTTCGATATGAAGGCGTGAATTATTACTTATTATTAACAATTTATTTTAATTAATTAGTTCGGTGTCATAAAACGCTGATTGGTCTGGTACATCGCAAATAGGTAGTTGTTATAGCTATTACCCCTTGTGGAATACCCTTTCAGCTTATGAATCATGTTGCTGGCCGTTACTTCTTGATCCGCTTTACGCAATTGAGCGCGCGATTTACGGAAAGATTTATAGGCCGGGTGCGTATTCAAATTTGTTACGTAAGAGTTAACGCCTTCTTTAACTGAATCGTAATGCAAATAGCCTTTAACTTTGCCAGGCTCGCTGTTGCAATGGCGCTTACTGCACTTCATACCAAACAAGTTATTATTGCTACGCGCGAGTTTAGACGTACCCCAGCCACTTTCGGCTGCGGCCATCGTTGCCACCATATTGGTAGGAATGATGTCGACTTTTTCCATCAACGTATTCCACGGCACGCTTCGGGTATTACCGTTCCACGCAATTTTATAGCGTTTGGTAATGTCTTTCAGGCGCGCACGCTCTGAAGGTGACCAGCGTTTCTCATACTGCTTAGAAACCAACCAGTTACGCTCAGCAGTGATCGCTGCATTTTGACTAGTAATATATGGCATGACCGTCCGGAGAAACGCTTTTTTTCTAGGTGTTCCGGAAGGGTATTTTCGCAAATCAGGGAGCGATGCAATTTCACTATTGCGAGAATACTCTTTCTTACTACTTGCCAGTTTCTTACTTTGTGTATTCGTGCTTTTTTTCGCAGTTAATTGGGCTTTATGCGATTTTGGCTCATGTTTACTTGCTAATACCCCAGTTGAAAAACTGAAGGTCAGTAACATAAGTATCGCAGCCCCAAATCGTCGGATTGGGGTTGATATCATTAGATCTCCTGGTCGGATCGTTACGTTTCTAGTGCCTTATTCGTGAAGGATTTCGAACAAAGTGAACGCAGATACTAACAAAAATAGACCTCCCGAGCACCAAAAGAAATAATCCGATTCTGAAATGATGTCACGTGCGAACTTCTTATAACGGCAAAAAGCGTCATATTTTGCGATGTTTATCGCATATTTTAATGTATTGATACCGCCATCACTCACCCTGTTATCTCCTCCCCAACTATCCATTTTTGGGATGAACTCTACGATTAAAAACAGTGCCACACTGGATAAAAGATAATCGCGGGCTTAACCCTATGAATAAATTACCTCTCTTGATTCTTCTGCTTCCAGGGCTTGTGCAAGCTGCGTGGACAGCCCCTGGAATTCCGGCTTTCAAAGAGCAAACTCCTGGCGTGTTTGTCAGTGAGGCAACGCTTGCGAAAGGGACACTCCCGTTAAGTCTTAAATTCGACCAGACCTGTTGGCAGCCCGCAGAATCCATCAAGCTTAATCAGGCACTTTCGTTAAAGCCTTGCGAGGGAGAAGCACCCGTCTGGCGCTTATTTCGTGAAGGACAATATCGGGTACAAGTCGACACCCGCAGCGGTACTCCCACGCTGCACCTGAGTGTTAACAGCGAGCCACAAGCCGCTCCGGTCGATGTGACCCGGCAATGCCCAAAATGGGATGGCAAAGCGTTAACCGTGGATGTCAGTAAAACTTTCGCTGAAGGCAGCGAAGTACGCGATTTCTATAGCGGGACGACGGCTACGGTCAAACAAGGCCAGATTACTCTGATGCCTGCGGCGAACAGCAACGGTCTGTTGCTGCTGGAATCTGCCAGCACTCAACCGTCCGCACCGTTTAGCTGGCATAACGCCACGGTCTATTTTGTGCTGACTGACCGTTTTGAAAATGGTAATCCGAAAAACGACAACAGCTATGGCCGCCACAAAGATGGCCAGCAGGAAATTGGCACGTTTCACGGCGGAGATCTGGCCGGATTAACCGGCAAGCTCGATTATCTCCAGCAATTGGGCGTTAACGCATTGTGGATTAGCTCGCCGCTGGAACAAATCCACGGTTGGGTGGGCGGTGGCACGAAAGGGGACTTCCCGCATTACGCCTACCACGGTTACTACACCATGGACTGGACAAAACTCGACGCCAATATGGGCACTGAGGATGAGTTGCGCACACTGGTGGATGAAGCCCACAAGCGTGGTATCCGTATTTTGTTCGATATCGTCATGAACCACACCGGCTACGCAACGCTTGCTGATATGCAGGAATACCAGTTCGGTGCGTTGTATCTCAAGGGAGATGAACTGACAAAAACGCTTGGCAAACACTGGACTGACTGGAAGCCAGGTCCTGGTCAAAGCTGGCATTCATTCAATGATTACATCAATTTCGGTGACAGCACGGCCTGGCAAAACTGGTGGGGGAAAAACTGGGTCCGCACCGATATTGGCAACTACGACAACCCGGGTTTTGATGACTTAACGATGTCGCTCGCCTTCTTGCCAGACTTAAAAACGGAATCCACCCAACCCGCTGGTTTACCGATCTTTTATCGTCATAAGCCCGACACCCACGCCAAAGAAATTGCGGGTTATACCGTGCGTGATTACCTGACTCACTGGCTTAGCCAGTGGGTGCGCGATTACGGTATTGATGGTTTCCGTGTAGATACGGCAAAACACGTTGAAAAAGCAGGTTGGCAGCAGTTGAAAGAGCAGTCTGTCAGCGCACTGACCGAATGGAAAAAGGCTAATCCAGACAAGAAGCTGGATGATGCGCCGTTCTGGATGACCGGAGAATCCTGGGGCCACGGCGTGATGAAAAGTGATTACTACAACAGCGGCTTTGACGCGATGATCAATTTTGATTATCAGGATCAAGCAGCAAAAGCGGTGAGTTGCCTTGCGGACATGGATCTCACCTGGCAGCAAATGGCGACTAAGTTGCAGGATTTTAATGTTCTTAGCTACCTTTCTTCGCACGATACCCGATTGTTCCGTGAAGGGGGCCAACGTGCTGCGGAACTGCTGTTGTTGGCACCGGGCGCAGTGCAGATTTTCTACGGGGATGAGACGGAGCGTCCGTTTGGCCCAACCGGTTCCGACCCGCTGCAAGGCACGCGTTCCGATATGAACTGGGGGCAAAATCTGGCAACTCTCTCGCATTGGCAGAAAATCAGCCAGTTTCGTGCCCGGCATCCGGCCATTGGCGCGGGTAAACAAAACACGCTGAATATGAAAGAGGACTATGGATTCAGTCGCGAGTCAGCAGAGGACAAAGTGATGGTTGTTTGGGCAGGGAATCACTGAGCGTCCTCATCCCGACCTTCTCCCCCAGGAGAAGGGGAAGGTCAAAACCGCTCGATCATATTCCCTCTCCCCCAGGAGAAGGGGAAGATCAAAACAGCTCGATCATATTCCCTCTCCCCCAGGAGAAGGGGAAGGTCAAAACAGCTCGATCATATTCCCTCTCCCCCAGGAGAAGGGGAAGGTCAAAACAGCTCGATCATATTCCTTCTCCCCCAGGAGAAGGGGAAGGCCAAAACAGCTCGATCATATTCCCTCTCCCCCCAGGAGAAGGGGAAGGTCAAAATAGCTCGATCATATTCCTTCTCCCCCAGGAGAAGGGGAAAACCGGACAATTCCCTCTCCTGGGGGAGAGGGTTAGGGTGAGGGCCAAGGCAATATTCTGTGCTGCCCTGGCCGCAATACGCAGCATATTGCCGATAAGAGGCTATCCTTAATGCGTTTGCACCGCGTCTTTTACGGCGTTATGGTTAGCCTCTTTTGATGGTCAAAGACAGATCTACGTTATGACGTTTTCACTTTTCGGCGACAAATTTACCCGCCATGCAGGCATTACACGCCTGATGGAGGACCTCAACGACGGCCTGCGCACACCTGGAGCGATCATGCTCGGTGGCGGTAATCCTGCGCAAATTCCTGCGATGAATGACTATTTCCAGGATCTGCTGGCGGACATGCTGGCAAACGGGAAAATGACCGACGCGCTATGCAATTACGATGGCCCGCAGGGGAAAAGTGAGTTACTCGACGCGCTTGCGGATATGCTGCGCACCGAATTAGGTTGGGATATCACACCACAGAATATTGCACTGACAAATGGCAGTCAGAGTGCATTTTTCTACTTATTTAATTTGTTTGCGGGTCGTTATGCCGATGGCAGCACTAAAAAGGTGTTGTTCCCATTGGCGCCGGAATACATCGGCTATGCGGATTCTGGCCTCGAAGAAGACCTGTTTGTCTCGACGCGTCCCAACATTGAACTGCTGCCGGAAGGCCAGTTCAAATATCACGTAGACTTTGAACATCTGCGCATCGGCCCTGATACCGGGATGATTTGCGTCTCGCGCCCGACCAACCCGACGGGCAACGTGATTACCGATGAAGAGCTGATTAAACTCGATGCGCTGGCCAACCAGCACGGTATTCCACTGGTGATTGATAACGCTTATGGCGTTCCATTCCCGGGGATTATTTTCAGCGAAGCTCGCCCGCTGTGGAATCCAAACATCATCTTGTGTATGAGCCTGTCCAAACTGGGTTTACCGGGTAGCCGGTGCGGAATCATTATTGCCGATGACAAAATCATCTCAGCTATAAGCAATATGAATGGCATCATCAGCCTGGCACCGGGTGGCGTTGGCCCAGCGATGGCGTGCGAGATGATTAAACGCAACGATTTGCTGCGTTTGTCTGAGACGGTGATCAAACCGTTCTATTACCAGCGAGTTCAGGACACGATAGCGATAATTCGCCGCTATTTATCGCCTGAACGCTGCCTGATCCACAAACCCGAGGGGGCCATTTTCCTGTGGTTGTGGTTCAAAGACCTGCCAATCTCTACCGAATTGCTCTATCAGCGCCTGAAAAAACGTGGCGTTTTGATGGTGCCGGGGGATTATTTCTTCCCTGGTCTGGATAAACCGTGGCCGCACACGCATCAATGTATGCGCATGAACTATGTGCCGGAGCCGGATAAAATCGAGGCGGGTGTGAAGATCCTTGCCGAAGAAATTGAACGCGCGTGGGCTGAAGCGAAGTAAAAATGTGAAAGCCTTCTCCGTATGGAGAAGGCTTTATGCGTTAATGAACTACCAGAGAGTCATACCCTTTCCAGCGATAATTCAGCATCGACACAATCCAGCAGGCAATAAACAGCCCCACCACGATAAAGCCCGCATTGCCGAGGTTTTCATTCAACGCATCAACCCATTTCCACAAGCCGTTATGCAGGTCGAACTTATCTGCCAGCAATCCTAATGCTTCCATGCCGCCGATAAACAGGGCGACGACTACAGAAGTGCCGGTGATCGTCATATTGTAATAGAGCTTGCGTTGCGGCTTGTTAAACG
The DNA here is from genome assembly GCF_031432975.1 of Buttiauxella selenatireducens. Taxonomy (GTDB): domain Bacteria; phylum Pseudomonadota; class Gammaproteobacteria; order Enterobacterales; family Enterobacteriaceae; genus Buttiauxella; species Buttiauxella selenatireducens. Next base: position 185,879 of record NZ_CP133838.1, read on the forward strand.
CCCATCCGTAAGCGCCAACCATAATCATATTGTCGAGCGTATCAATCAGCGCCATCCCGCTGGCAAACAGCGCCGGGAACACCAGAATTGACCACATCGACATACCGCTGGATGCGCTGGCGGCTGAAATACCCAGCACGCCAATTTCTGTTGCAGTATCAAAGCCTAAGCCGAACAAAAAGCCGACCAGATACATGTGCCAGCTTTTGTTAATCAGCTTGAAGGTGGAGCGGAACAGCCAGCTCATCACGCCGCCACCGGTGAAATCGGTCGCCTCGGCAGAAAGCGGTTCGCCACGTTTTAGCTGACGGAAATTACGCCAAACGCCGCGTAAAATTACCAGGTTGACCAGCGCCATTGCCAACAAGAAACAGGCCGACACTGCGGTACCAATTACACCGCCGACGTCATGAAACCAGTCCATATCGTTCTGGAATGCAGCGGCAGTGGCGGCAATCGCAACAGAGGCCAACACCACAATGCTGGAATGGCCGAGCGAAAACCAGGCGCCAATGCCAAATGGGCGTTTCCCTTGCTGCATCATTTTGCGCGTCACGTTATCAATTGCCGCGATGTGATCGGCATCGACTGCATGCCGCAATCCATAGCACCAGGCCAGCAGACTTGCGGCCATCAAGGCGGTGCGGTGGTGAAACGAAACCAGCGCCCAGGCCCAGGACGCAAGGTTGGCGGCAACTAACACTGCCAACAAAACGGCTGCGCGCGGGTTGTCACGAAGAATACGCAAGAACATCATTTTATCCTTGTGAAGGAAGGGATAAGCGGGCGGCGGCAACCAGGGCCTGACCCAATGCAAGAGCACCGTCACCGGCGGGTAACAGTGTCGGGAAGAGCAGATTGAAATCTGCGAGATGATGCGCAAACCGTTCGCGCATCAGTGTGTTATGCAGTACGCCACCGCTGAACACGAGGGTATTAATCGACAACCGGCGCGCGTGGCTGCGAGCCAAATCAGCAAAGCCTTTTGCCAGCGCATCATGGAATGCCCACGCGCGAGCAGGCGCACAGTCGTGCCAGTTCATCCATTGCTGCCAGAACGTCGCCATATCAAGTTTGCCTTCAACAAGCGGCAGGGTGACAGGATGGAGACAGGCACCGCTAAGTGACGCCAGTGCTTCAAAGCGACAAGCGACTTCCCCTTCATAGCTTTGTTGCAGCGGCGCGCAGTTAAGCGCGGCAGCAGCAGCATCGAATAGACGGCCTGCGGAGGAGGCGAGCGGGGTGTTAATTCCACGGGCAATCGCCGTTGCCAGTAGCGGCCAGTTTTGTTCGCGCACAATTGCGGTTTCTGGGTATTGTTGCCAGTCCGGCAAAAAAGTCAGGCAATGGGCGAGCAAGTTGCGCCACGGCTGGCGAGCCGCGAGATCTCCCCCAGGCAGAGACACTGCGGGTAAACCCCCTAAGTGTTCACATTCCTGATAATTCACACGCAGACATTCGCCACCCCATAGCTGGTCGTTCTCGCCATAACCAATACCATCCAGCGTGAGCGCAATGACATCGCCCCCGTCCCGTGGCCAAAGGTGTTCGGCAAGGCAAGCCACAGCATGAGCGTGGTGATGTAAAACCGTGCTGATGGGCAGCCCCATTTCACGCCCAATACGGGCGCTGTGGTAGCCTGGATGGGCATCTATCACGATATGTTCTGGCGTAAAATCATAAGCTTCACACATCAGCGTGCGCGCTTTATGCCATTGCTGCTCCACGCCATCTTCAGAGAGATCGCCCAGATGTTGGCTGAGCACCGCCTGGTTTCCGCGCAGCAAACAGAAGGTGTTTTTCAAATCTGCGCCCAGCGCCAGAATCGGCGGCAGTGCGGCAAAACCAGGCGGTAACGGGAGTGCGTCCGGCACAAATCCGCGGGCACGACGCAGCATTTCACCGTTGGCACGCACCACGGAGTCATCCATACGCTGCACGATGTCGCGATTGTGCAGCAGCCAGCCGTCAGCAATGTTGGCTAATTCTTCGCGCGCTTGTTGATTGGTAATGGCTGGCGGTTTGCCATTTACATTACCGGAGGTCATCACCAGCGGTGCGCCGAAGCCCTGCATCAAAAGGTGTTGCAGCGGGTTGGCGGGCAGCATGACGCCGACTTCGTGCAGATGCGGAGCGATAAACTCGCTTAAGTCGGGTAAATCCGACTTCGCCATTAAGACAATCGGTGCTGCTGGAGTATTGAGCTGTGCGACGACATCCGCAGGCAATCCGTCTGAGTCTGGGAGCATCACCGCCAGCGGTTTTGTCGGGCGATGTTTACGGTCCCGTAAGTTGGCAACAGCGTTGTTGTTGCGCGCATCAACCGCCAGATGGAACCCGCCGAGCCCTTTTATCGCCACGATCTTTCCGGCTTTTAACGCCATTACGGCAGCCTGAAGGGCATCTTCGCGTTCTAAAGACACTTCACCACATTGCCAGACAATGTGTGGGCCGCAATCCGGGCAGGCGACGGGCTGCGCATGAAAGCGCCTGTCCAACGGGTTGCGATACTCTTTCTCGCACGCCGGACACAGCGGGAACGCCGCCATGACCGTGTTTGGCCGGTCATACGGCATGGCGTTAATAATCGTGAAACGTGGGCCGCAGTGGGTGCAATTGATAAACGGATAGCGATAACGGCGATCGTTTGGATCGTTAAGTTCGCGCAGGCAATCCGGACACGTTGCGGCATCAGGGACAATTTGCGTGTCCATCGAACTATGGTCGCTGTGGCGAATAGTGAAATCCTGCGGCAGGGTTTCCCACTGCATGGCGGATTGTTCAACGCTATCGATACGCGCCAGCGGTGGGCAATGGGCGTGAAGCTGAGTCATGAACGCATCAGCGGCAGACGTCAGGCGTACTAATACTCCCGCGCCGTCATTACAGACGTCGCCTGTGAGTTTGAGTTGTTGCGCCAGTTGCCAGACGAAAGGCCGAAAACCCACGCCCTGGACTTTGCCGCGAATGCGTAGCATCACGCCGTTAAGATTCACTTTTGTTCCTGTTTTTCCCCTCACCCCGGCCCTCTCCCAAGGGGAGAGGGGGGATTTGAGGTTGGTGCGATTTCCTCCCTCTCCTGGGGGAGAGGGTTGGGGTGAGGGCGGTGGTTCTTAAACTTCTACCGCACTACGCAACCGCGCTTTCATATCGCTATAGGTGGTCTGCGCATAGTTCTCGGCCCATTGCTGGTCAGCAATCTGGCTGATATTTACCGCGCAATACTTGGTTTCCGGTGTTTTGGAAATTGGGTCAAGGTTGTCCTGAGTCAGTTCATTACACGCACCAATCCACCATTGGTAAGTCATGTACACCGAACCAAGATTGATGCGCTCATTCACTTCGGCACGGCTGATGACTTTGCCGCGACGCGAACTGACCCACACCAGTTGCTTGTCTTTGATATTGAGCAACTCGGCATCCGTCGGGTTGATTTGCACAAATCCAGGCTCATCGGCGAGTGTTTGCAGCGCCGCACAGTTGCCCGTCATCGAGCGGCAGGAGTAATGTCCGACCTCACGAACGGTACACAGCACCAGCGGATAATCCGCGTCCGGCACTTCGGCCGGTGCGCGCCACTCGGCGGCAAAAAGCTGCCCTTTACCGTTTGGCGTATCGAACTTGCTGTCTTTGTAGAGATACGGCGTGCCAGAGTGATCAAGCGTCGGACACGGCCACTGCACATGGCCCATCTCGCCCATTTTCTCGTAGGTCACGCCATAGAACAGCGGGCAGAGTTCGCGCAGCTCATCCCAGATTTGCTGATTGTTGTCGTAGTGCATTGGGTAGCCCATTTCGGTGGCGAGCAGGCTGATAATTTCCCAGTCACGTTTGACGTTGTATTTCGCATCAATCGCTTTCTCAAAACGCTGGAAACCACGGTCGGCACAGGTAAACACGCCGCCATGTTCGCCCCATGAAGTGGCTGGCAAAATAACGTCGGCCACTTCGGCGGTTTTGGTCATGAAGATGTCTTGCACCACCACAAAATCGAGCGCTTCAAAGCCTTTGCGCACCAGGCCAAGGTCGGCTTCGGTCTGCAACGGGTCTTCGCCCATGATGTAGTAGGCTTTCATTTCGCCTTCGATAGCCATATGCGGCACTTCGGTGATACGCACGCCCACTTTGTCGTCCATATCGTCGACGTTAATGCCCCAGGCTTTGGCGAATTTGGCGCGTACTTCCGGGTCAACCACATCCTGATAGCCAGGGAACTGGTTTGGCAGCACGCCCATATCACACGCGCCCTGCACGTTGTTTTGCCCACGAACCGGGCCAACGCCGACGTTTTCGCGACCGAGATTTCCCGTCAACAGCGCAAGGCTTGATAAGCCTTTTACCACGTCAACCGCCTGGCCAAACTGCGTGACGCCCATGCCCCACATGATGGTGGCGGAAGGCGCGGCAGCAAACGTGCGCATCGCCTGGCGAACCATGTGTGCCGGAACACCGGTCAGGTGCTCAACGTCTTCTGGCGCGTAACCTTTGACGACCTCACGGTAGGCATCCAAACCGTCAGTGTATTTCGCCACATACTCTTTATCGTAGAGATTCTCTTCGAGCAGCACGTAACCAAAGGCATTCACCAGCGCCATGTTGCAGCCGTTTTTCAGCTGCAAATGTTGGTCGGCGATACGTGCGGTTTCGATGCGACGCGGATCGCAAACAATGATTTTCGCGCCATTTTCTTTCGCTTTAATTACGCGACGCGCCACGATTGGGTGCGAATCAGCGCAGTTGTAGCCAAACACCAACAGGCATTTAGAGTGTTCAATATCGCCGATGGAGTTGCTCATCGCGCCATTTCCCAGCGTCACCTGCAAACCAGCAACCGACGGCCCGTGGCAAACACGCGCACAGCAGTCGACGTTGTTGGTATGCAACACGCCGCGTGCAAACTTCTGCATCACATAATTAGTTTCGTTACCCGTTCCGCGTGACGAACCGGTCGTCATAATCGAGCGCGGGCCATGCTGCTCTTTAATCGCTTTCAGACGTTTAGCGGTATAGCTGATGGCTTCATCCCAACTGACGGGCTGGAGTTTCCCGCCTTTTTCGTAACGAATCATTGGCTGCGTTAAACGCGGTGTGAGCAGTTTGGTATCGTTGAGAAAATCCCAGCCGTAATAGCCTTTCAGGCAGAGTTCATTTTGGTTAGTCACGCCATCAGCCGCTTCAGCGCGGATAATTTTGTTCTTCTCAACAACCAGTTTCAGTTTGCAGCCTGCGCCACAGTAAGGGCAGACGCTGGTAATTTTTTTCATCAGTAACAGACCTGTTAAAAGTGAATGATTCGAAATTAGAAAATCAGGGATGAAGTGGCATCGAAAGCAGCACGGCGGCGTTTTTCGGCACTCATTTGTTCAAGCTTGTTGCGGTCAACGCAGATAATGGCGTTGGTTGGGCAGGCTTCCATACAGGCCGGGCCTTCTGCGCGGGTGTGGCAAAGATCGCACTTATTCGCTTCGGCTTTTTCGGCCATCACGTTAAGACCCGCGCCGCTGTTGCGCACGACGGGGCGAACGACCACTTCCATCGCGCCATACGGGCAGGCAACCACACAGGTTTTGCAGCCGATGCAACGTTCTTGCATCACATTCACAAACCCATGTTCGCGGCTGATAGCACCGTTAGGGCAGACGTTGGCACACGGTGCGTCTTCGCACTGGCGGCACATCGTCGCGGTAGAAACATTCACGCCTTTAATCACGTGAATACGTGGCAGGAAAGTTTGCGGAGTTAATGCCGCGCAATCCTGCGCTTCCTGATGGGACACGACACAGGCCACTTCGCATGTGCGACAGCCGATACATTTGCTCGAATCTGCAATGATGAAGCGGTTCATCATAAGCTCCTGGGGAGAGTGTTTTTATAAGTCGGCGATAGACATACATAAAGTGTGCCAACTTTGAAACTAGCGTGATTCAAGGCGTTACGCATTGATCCGGGCTGGGGTGACAGTGACATCGACACATTTGACGATGTCATTTGGGCAAATGACAGAGGGGGAAAATCCCCTCTCCAGGGGGAGAGGGTTAGGGATAAGGTGTTTAAATCACCAAAACTTACTCGAACTCCGACGCTTCCAGATCTGCGAAACCGCCTTTACCTTCCCAGCCTGCCAGACGCTGATACACAGTCTCCACCGCCGCTTTAATCGCGTCGGTCATTGGGTAGTAAAAGCCGACGATATCGGGCTGAATGCCCAAGAAAATCACCTCACCAACATCCTCTTTCAACTGATCAATCAGATAATTGAGTGGCATGTTGTGGGTGGTCATCATAAACATTTCAGCGATATCGTCCGGATCGATAACACGGATTTCACCAGGGGCGAGGCCCATATCCGTGGCGTCGACCAACAGCAATCTTTCAGGGCGCAATTCGCGAATCGCCACTACATCGTTTTCCGGTGCGGTGCCGCCGTCGATAACTACCCAGTCGCCTTGTGGCGCAGCCTGGCACTTTTCGGCCAGCAACGGGCCTGCGCCGTCGTCGCCCATCATGCTGTTACCGACACACAGTAAAACGCTCTTGTTAGTCATAACGCCTCCGTACCATCAAATAAATGGCGGGTTCTTGTTGGATGGCTTGCAGCATGTCGAGCAATTCCTGGCTCCAGATTTGCTGCTGTGCGGTTTGCGTCGGTTTTGCGGCATCAAAGGCTTTCGCTAACAAAACCACATGGCTTTGGTCGATAACAATTTCGCCATAACGCGGCACACCTTCCATTTTGCGCCGCGCTTCGCTGCCCTCTTCAAGCGTGGCAATCCACGCTTTGTAAGGTTCAAATGAGCAAACCAGATTCTCTTTCAGGCAGTCGATAACGCCGAGATGGTGGCCGATTGCGAGGCTGTAATAAACCACCTGTTGCGCATCACTCGGGGTGTTGTCGTTTTCATCGACAAACTTACGGCTAAGCTGGCAAAAGACCACCGACTCGCTCATTACACGCGCTCCTGTTTCACCAGTTCTTCCAGATGAGTGACGATCTCGGTCAGTCGTGGATCGTTCTCGTGTGCCAGCCACTGCTGAACACTGCCGCCACCGGCGGTGAGATTTTCCATGTAGCTGTCAGCAATCTGGCGTCCATAGCGATAACCCGCCAGGTGACGGGCAGCGCGGTCGATACGTACACGTAACGGCTGAACCATATCCGGGTGCAGAATTTGCGCCGGTTGAGCGTCCATCTCACTCGCTTCACGGGCGTGGATTTTCTGCTCCAGCAAACCCAGCGCCATGGCAAAACCGTACAGTGTTGCCGCAGGTGTCGGTGGGCAGCCCGGAATATACACGTCGACCGGGACGATTTTGTCGGTGCCGCCCCAGACGCAATACAGGTCGTGGAAGATGCCGCCGCTGTTACCGCATGCGCCGTAAGAGATACAGATTTTTGGGTCCGGCGCGGATTCCCAGGCGCGTAGCGCAGGGGAACGCATTGCGCGAGTCACCGCGCCGGTAAACAGCAAAATGTCCGCATGACGAGGTGACGGAACCACCTTAATACCAAAGCGTTCTGCATCGAAAAGTGGCGAAAGTGTGGCGAAAATTTCGATTTCGCAACCGTTACAGCCACCGCAGTCAACGCGATAAACGTATGCAGAGCGTTTAATCTTTTTCAGCAGTGACGCTTTCATGCTGGCGATAGACTCATCCACCGTCATGGGGACGGGCATGCCTTTATCGTCGCGTGGGCCGAGTAAAATGCTCATTAGCTGGCCTCTCTTATCTGGCGGCTAAGGTCGATTTGGTCGGAAGACACCAGGCTTTGCTGGCGTTTGCATTCCGGGCAAGTTTCAAACGATGCGCGGTGCGATTCGGCAAGTTTGTCGCCGTTGTGTTCGAGTAGCGCAATGGCGTAATCAATCTCTTTTTGCACCGCAAAAGGCTTGTGACACTGGCGGCAGTTGCACAGGTCAAAACGCGCTTGTTGCAGGAAGTCGGCTTTGTTCCACACCGCCAGTTCGTATTCCTGAGAAAGTTTGATGGCCGCCGTTGGGCAGACTTCTTCACAACGCGCACAGAAAATGCAGCGCCCGAGGTTGAAGGTCCACGCCAGTTGCCCGGCAACAAGATCGGTTTCCACCGTTAATGCGTTAGACGGGCAGGCGTTCACACACGCCGCACAACCGATGCATTGCTGCGGGTTGTGTTCCGGTTTGCCACGGAAATTAGGGTCCACGGCTATCGGTTGTAGCGGGTATGACTCGGTGGCCACGCCGCCTTTTATGGCTTTCTTGATGAAGTTAAACATGATGACTCCAGTGTTTTGCCCTGGTTTTTTGGGTTTCCCTCACCCCGGCCCTCTCCCCCAGGAGAGGGGGAAAACCGAAGTTCACCTTTAACTCGATCAGTCCCCTCTCCTTCAGGGAGAGGGTTAGGGTGAGGGTGGTACTAACCAAAGGCATCTCAACTTATTTCAGCGGCGAATTGGTGCGTTCAATGCTGTAGCGCTCTAACTCTTTGTACGGCACCACTTTGGTTTTGCGCTTACGTACATCAACCACCGTCATGCGGTCGGTACAGGAGTAGCAAGGGTCCAGGCTGCCGATGATCAGTGGCGCATCGGAAACGGTGTTGCCACGCAGCATGTAACGCAACGTTGGCCAGTTGGCGTACGTCGCCGCACGGCAGCGCCAGCGGTACAGCTTCTGGTTATCGCCAGTCATCGACCAGTGAATATCATCGCCACGAGGCGCTTCAGAGAAGCCGAGCGCGAAACGGTTTGGAATGTAGGTGAAGCCGTCAACGGCGAGCGGGCCGCCAGGCAAGTTGTCCAGACCGAAATCAATCATGTTCAACGCGGTATAAACCTCGTTGATACGGACTTTCAGGCGTGAAAGCACGTCACAACCGGTTTCGCTGTGAACTTCCATTGGCAGCAAGCCGTAACCGACAAACGGGTGATCGGCGCGAGTGTCGCGAGCGTGGCCGCTGGCGCGAACCATTGGGCCGACGTTACTGAAATCACGGGCGATTTGCGGGTCGAGGCGGCCAATGCCGACGGTACGCTGTTCGATATTCGGCGTGCTCATCAGAATATCCACCAGATCTTTCACTTCGCGACGCATCTGTTGCGCCAGCTGGCGCGTCTGGATCATGTCGTCTTTCAACAGATCGCGACGAATCCCGCCGATCAGGTTCAGGCCGTAAGTTTTACGCGCTCCGGTGAGGATTTCCGCCATCTTCATGGACATCTCACGCACGCGGAAGAACTGCATAAAGCCAGAGTCGAAGCCGACAAAGTGGCAAGCCAGGCCGAGGTTCAGCAAGTGGCTGTGCAGACGCTCCACTTCCAGCAAAATCGCGCGGATCATCTGGGCGCGCTCTGGCACCACGATACCCATCGCGTTCTCAACAGACGTGGTGTACGCGGTGCTGTGGGCAAAGCCACAAATGCCACATACGCGGTCAGACAAGAAGGTGACTTCGTTGTAGCCCATGCGGGTTTCAGCCAGTTTTTCCATGCCACGGTGGACGTAGAACAGGCGGTAATCGGCGTCGATAATGTTTTCGCCATCAACGAACAGGCGGAAGTGGCCGGGTTCGTCAGATGTGACGTGCAATGGGCCAATCGGCACCACGTTGTTCTTCTTGCTGCCCAGCTCGTTGATGAACTCGTAAGTCTCTTGATCGCTGGTTGGCGCAGGGCGCTGGCGGTAATCCATGCTGTCTTTACGCAGCGGATACAGGTCATCTGGCCAGTCATCTGGCAGCACTAAACGGCGTTCATCCGGCAGGCCAACAGGTTGCAGGCCGTACATATCACGCACTTCGCGCTCACCCCAAACGGCGGCTGGCACACGCGGCGTGACGGACGGGAACTCTGGTTTATCGGCATCCACTTCTACGCGCACGGTGATCCAGCATTTCACGCCGGTTTCCATGGAAAGCACGTAATAAACCGCGTAGCTGCCGCACAGTTGGCGTTCATCGTTACCGAACAATACGGATAACCAGCCGCCTTGCTGGTAGTAAAGCCACTCCACCACTTCTGGCAGCATGTTGAGCTTCACGTTGACGGTGATTTGGTCTTTGGTCTGCCAGGCTTCGTCAATGACTGCATGAGGAAATTGCTTATGCAGCGCGGCGATATAATGTTGACCAATCTTTTCTTCAGACATAGATAAATTCTCTTAAATCACGCCGCCAGCAAGGAGACGAAGGCTAAAAAGGCAAAGCCAAAACCGGCCCAGGTAATGCGCGAGGTTTCCAGCATCCGCAGGCGCGCCATGCTGTTCTCAAACAGCGCGATAATCAGCACGCCAGCGACCAGTTTGACTGCCGCCAGAACCAGCGCGATGACAAGGCCGCCCCAGCTAAATTCGCTCATCTGGCCCCACGGCAGGAACACGCCGACGAACATTTGCAGCACAACCAATTGCTTGAGGGAAATCCCCCATTTCAGCACCGCAAAACCGGCGCCGCTGTATTCAGTCAACGGGCCTTCCTGCAATTCTTGCTCGGCTTCTGCGAGGTCGAACGGCAGTTTGCCCATTTCGATAAACGTGGCGAAAGCACAGGCGGCGAGCGCCAGAATCAGCGTTAAGCTCTGTGCCGTCGGCCAGTGGTAGATAGTGGAGGCGATATTGCTGATGTGCGTGCTGCCCGCCACTTGTGCCGCAACCCACAGGCCCAGAATCAGGATCGGCTCAACCAGCACACCCAGCATCGCTTCACGGCTGGCACCGATGCCAGTAAACGGGCTACCGGTATCGAGGCCTGCAATCGCGAAGAAGAAACGGGCGATAGCGAACAGGTAAATCAGCGTGATCAAATCGCCCAGCGACGGCAGCGGTGAATAAAGCGTCACCACCGGCAGTGCGGTGGCAATGGTCAGCATCACGCCAACCATCACAAACGGCATCAGGCGGAACACCCAACCGGACGCGGCTGGCGCCACACTCTGGCGGCTCAGCAATTTGAACAGGTCACGATATTCCTGCATCACGCCTGGCCCGCGGCGGTTGTGCATGCGGGCGCGGGTGACGCGGGTGATACCGGACAACAACGGCGCAACGGCAAACAACACCAACGCCTGAATCAACGAAAAGAAAAGGGTATTCATCTCAGGCTCCTTAAGCGCAAACCGCAACCAGCAACACGGCCAGTTCGATCATCGCCAGGCGACGGAACGTACCGGCAAGGCCATCACACTGCCAGCCAGGCACCCACTTCACCGGGTTGAGGGTTTTGCGCAGTTTCAGCAGTGGCGCGAAGGCCGCTTTCACTGGCTGAGCAAAACCCCCTGCGGTAATCACCATCGCTTGTTCGTGGTCGTAGCCACAAACCCAGGCCGTGCCGCGCGTGCGGTTTGGCAGACGGTCGCCACGGAAAATCACCATCAAAATGAATGGCAGCAGTGGGGAAGCAATCAGCAGCAGGGTGATCATCGGTTGTGAAACGGTGGTGTTGGCGGTTTGCAGCGGCAGTGGGATCGCGTTTTGCAACAGCGGTATCAGCCACGGCGCGGCGACACCGGCAATCACACAACAGGCGGCAAGTGCTGCGACAGACAGGCTCATCAGGAACGGTGCGGAAGTCGCGTTTTCAGCCTCGGTCGTGCGAGGCGCGCCGAGGAAGGTGACGCCATACACTTTCGCCATACACATCACCGCCAGCGCACCGGTAATCGCCAAACCTACGGCCAGCAATGGGCCTAAGAAGCGTGCGATAAACAGCGGCAAGGTGCCGAGATGGAAGAACGACTGGTAAATCACCCATTCGCCCGCAAAGCCGTTCAGCGGCGGCAGGGCAGCCATCGCCATCAGGCCGACCAGCATGGCGATAGAAATCAGCGGCATACGCTTGCCAATTCCACCCAGCTTTTCGATGTCGCGATGACCGGTACGGAACCACACCGCGCCTGCGCCAAGGAACAGCGTGGTTTTGAATACGCTATGGTTGAACAGGTGATACAAGCCGCCAATCATGCCCAGCGCAATCAGCGTGGATTCGTTCAGCGCAAGCCCCATCAGGCCACAGCCCAGGCCGAGCAAAATAATGCCGATATTCTCAAGGGAGTGGTAAGCCAGCAGGCGGTTGATGTTGTGCTCCATCAGCGCGTACAGGCCGCCGATAAACGCCGTAATCATCCCCAAAACCACGACCAGAATGCCCCACCACAACGGCATGGCGTTGCTGATAAGGGAGAAACTCATGATGCCGTACAGGCCAATTTTCAGCACCACGGCGGAGAACAGCGCGGCGGCTGGAGCAGATGCGTTGGCATGAGCCTGTGGCACCCAACCATGGAGCGGAATAATGCCCGCCAGCAAACCAAAGCCAATCAGACCGAGCAGCCAAACCACGGAGCTAACCGGTGCGCCATTGGTTAACAGATGCAATTCGGCATAGCTCAGCGTGCCGTACTGTTTCCACAGCATCCAGCACGCCAGGGCCAGCAGTACGGTGCCAAGGCGGCCCAGAGCAAACCACAACTGACCGGACTTTTGGCAGCCTGTCAGGAAGTAGCCGCACAGCGCGACGATCTCAGCTAACACAACCAGCATGCCGAGGTTATCGGCAACCAGCGCCGCTACTGCCGCCGCCATCACCAGATTGACCAGCAAACCGTTGGCTTTTACCGCCTGATGACGGTGCCAGTCGATATTAAACAGCGAGATAAACAGACCAGGCAGACCGAGGGTAACCAGCCACACGCCGTTAAACGCATTGAGCTGGATATTCTGGTGCCAGATTTGCGCCAGGCCGCCAAAGCCCGTTAACGCATCGAAGCCCGCAATCAGGACCAGGACAGAGCTGATGGCACCGCCAAGCCCGGCAATAAAACCGCTTACCGGTTTATTAAAAGCGGTGATTCCTGCAAGCGCTGCGCTTAGCACAAAACCCATTAGCGCCCAATGAATCAGGATAAATGCACTCATTTTTTTACCTCAGGCTGGGTAAACAAGGTGAGATCGCCAAGCGTTGTGCTCAGGGTCAGTTCACGTTTGCGTTTGCTTGATTTGGCAATGTCGTTGTTATCAACCACACGCAGTGCTTTGGTTGGACAGGTGCGGACACACGCCGGGCCAGCCTCATCAAAGCTGCACAGATCGCACTTCACGGCGATAGCGCGAACGCCTGGCACCCAGTCGAGCAGGGAACTGATACGTGCAGGAGCCGGAGGCGCAGGTGGCGCTTTCGGGCTATTGGCATTCGCAGGGATATGAATTGGGCGGCTGCCGGAGAATTCAATCGAGCCAAATGGGCAGGCAATGCCGCACAGTTTGCAGCTCACACACAGGCTTTCGTTGAGCTGTACCGCCCCGTCGATACGGGTGATAGCGTTAACCGGACACACGCCTGCACACGGCGCATCTTCACAGTGATGGCACATTTGCGGGGCGGAATCATTAGCATCACGCATGACTTTCAGGCGTGGCATGGATTGCAGGCCGTGCAGACGGTGCGTTTCGGAGCAAGCCGCCTCACAGGTATGGCAACCCATGCAGAGTTTGGAGTCGGCGATTATAAAGCGATTCACCAGTTGTTCCTTAAAGGCATATCATCATTTTTGACGAAACTGTGCCGATGGTTGTCGTTTCGACACTTTTCGACACTCCGCAGAGCCATCAGGCCTGAGCGCTTTGCTGCAGTTGTCCCATCGACACAGGGGTGTCGCTGTGAACCGCGCTATACAGGTTTTCGTAGACCGGACGAATTTTTTCGAGGTAATGCTCGAGAACATTCTCGCGGTTACGGTTGCTGATGCTGTTGTCTATGCGGCCTTCGTCATCAAGGATTGCTTTTGCAATCAATACTCTATCGTCGCCATTACGCTTCTCAACGTAGTACTCGATAGTGTGGCTGTTGAAGCCTTCTGCCAGGCTGACGTGAATGACGAAGTGGTCAAATAAGAAGAAGCGCAGTGAATCGTCAGGATTGCACCCGACTGCATGATGCAGTTTGGCTTTAGAAAGGGTGATCCCCTGAATCAAGCTATTGCAGTATTGCTGCCACTGCGTGAGCAAGCGTTGGTGCTTGTCAGCAATGTATTCGGCTTTTTCACTCAGTTCCCAAATGTTCATTATTAATTCACTCTGTTTTTGCTGTTGCAGCTACAGAGCACGTTTCGTGCCAATGTTGTATTTGGTTGAAATTATTGGTTTTTGTGCTGGTGGTTTGCAAATAGCCACAGGAATGACATGTCATTTCGTCATGTTTGACGGGGAGTGACATTTAGCATTGAACGCCCTCACCCCCTCATCCCGACCTTCTCCCCAGGGAGAAGGAGTAACCGGACAATTCCCTCTCCTGGGGGAGAGGGTTAGGGTGAGGGCAGTTTTGGCACCATCCTTGCATTAACTCCACCAGATACCCCGGAGGCAACATGCACGAAATCACCCTCTGCCAACGCGCACTGGAACTCATTGAAGCTCAAGCCCGCCAACATGGCGCAACACGCGTCACCGCCGTCTGGCTGGAAGTCGGCGCTTTCTCATGCGTTGAGCAAAGCGCGCTGGAGTTTTGTTTCGAATTAGTGTGCCGCGACACCCTCGCTGAAGGCTGCCAGCTTCATATCCATCAACAAGAAGCGGAATGCTGGTGCTACGACTGCCAGCAGCACATCACCTTGTTAACGCAGTTGGTTCGGCGTTGTCCGTTGTGCGAGGGCAGCAATTTACGCATCGTTGCAGATGATGGCGTGCAGATTAAGCGTCTGGAAGTGGAGGAGACAAATCATGTGTAGTACTTGTGGTTGCGCTGAAGGCAACTTGTATATAGAAGGCGACGAGCGCAATCCGCACTCCGGTTTTCGCAGCGCACCTTTCGCGCCTGCCGCGCGGGCTTTAACGCCAATCACAGGCGTTAAATTTGCCCCAACCGCTGATGAGCAGGGCGACCTGCATTATGGCCACGGTGCCGCTGGCACCCATGCGCCGGGTATGACTCAGCGCCGCATGTTAGAAATCGAACTCAACGTGCTGGATAAAAACAACCAGCTCGCCGTTTATAACCGCGAACAATTCGCCAGACAGCAACAGCTGGCGCTGAACCTGGTTTCAAGCCCAGGTTCCGGCAAAACCACCTTGCTGACCGAAAGCTTAAAGCGCTTGCACGGTAAAGTACCTTGCGCGGTCATTGAAGGTGACCAGCAAACCGTGAACGATGCCGCGCGCATTCGTGCCACGGGAACGCCCGCAATTCAGGTGAACACCGGTAAAGGCTGCCACCTCGATGCGCAGATGATCCGTGATGCCATGCAGCGCCTGCCGCTTGAGCGCAACGGCATTCTGTTTATCGAAAACGTCGGCAACCTGGTGTGCCCGGCGAGTTTTGACCTTGGCGAACGCCATAAAGTTGCCGTGCTTTCCGTGACGGAAGGTGAAGACAAGCCGCTGAAGTACCCACATATGTTTGCCGCCTCCTCGCTGATGCTGCTGAATAAAATCGACCTGCTGCCGTATTTGCAGTTCGATGTCGATAAGTGCCTTGATTACGCACGCCAGGTGAACCCGAATATCGAAATCCTGTTGGTTTCCGCAACGAGCGGCGAAGGCATGGATGAATGGTTGAACTGGCTGGAGACGCAGCGATGTGCATAGGCATTCCCGGTCAAATCGTTGAGCGCCTGGCAGACGGCAGCGCCAAAGTGGATGTGTGCGGTATCAAGCGTGACGTTAACCTGATGCTGGTCGGCGATGCGCAAATCGGCCAATGGGTCCTGGTTCACGTCGGTTTTGCGATGGCGATTATTGATGAGGCCGAAGCCCGAGACACTTTAGACGCGTTGCAAAACATGTTTGAAGTGGAACCCGATGTCGGCGGCTTGCTGTTTGGGGAAGAGCGCAGATGATGCACTTTGTTGATGAATACCGCGCGCCGGAAAAAGTGATGCAGCTGATAGATGTGCTGCGTGAACGAGCGCAGAAGCTGACTTACACCGCACAGCACCCGCTGCGGATTATGGAAGTGTGCGGCGGCCATACCCATGCCATCTTTAAGTTTGGCCTCGACCAATTACTGCCGGAAAATATCGAGTTTATCCACGGCCCTGGCTGCCCGGTTTGCGTATTACCGATGGGGCGCATTGATACCTGTATTGAAATCGCCAGCCATCCCGAAGTGATTTTTTGCACCTTTGGCGATGCGATGCGCGTACCGGGGAAAAATGGCTCGTTGATGCAGGCGAAAGCACGTGGTGCGGATGTGCGAGTGGTTTACTCGCCTATGGACGCGCTGGCGTTAGCGAGCCAGAACCCGAGCCGCAAAGTGGTGTTCTTCGGCCTCGGTTTTGAAACCACAATGCCGACAACCGCCATTACGCTGCAACAAGCCAAAGCGCAGGGCATCAACAATTTCTACTTCTTCTGCCAGCACATTACGCTGATCCCAACGCTGCGCAGCTTGCTTGAACAGCCCGACAACGGCATTGATGCTTTCCTGGCGCCCGGCCATGTCAGCATGGTGATTGGCACCGAAGCGTATAATTTTATCGCCGCCGAGCATCAACGCCCGCTGGTGGTGGCAGGTTTTGAACCGCTGGATTTATTACAGGGCGTAGTGATGCTGGTGGAACAAAAAATCCATCAGCACAGTGCCGTGGAAAACCAGTACAAACGCGTGGTGCCGGATGCCGGTAATAATCTTGCCCAGCAGGCGATTGCCGAAGTGTTTACCGTGCGCGGTGATGCCGAATGGCGCGGGCTTGGCACCATCAGCGATTCCGGCGTTCAGCTTACCGAAGGCTACCGTCAGTTTGATGCCGAAGACCATTTCAAACCCGCGCCGCAACAAGTCTATGACGACCCGTTAGCTCGCTGCGGCGATGTGCTTACCGGGCGTTGCAAACCGCATCAGTGCCCGATGTTTGGCAAAACCTGCAATCCGCAAAATGCTTTTGGCGCATTGATGGTCTCGTCCGAAGGGGCATGTGCCGCCTGGTATCAATATCGCGGTCAGGAGAGCGAAGCATGAAAACGATTGAATTAGCCCACGGCAGTGGCGGCCAGGCAATGCAAATGTTGGTAGCTGACTTGTTTGTGCAAGCGTTTGATAATCCCTGGCTTGCAGAGCAAGAAGATCAGGCGCGATTGCCGCTGGCTGAACTTACCGCCCACGGCGACCGCTTAGCGTTTTCGACCGATAGCTACGTCATCGACCCGCTATTTTTCCCGGGCGGCGATATTGGCAAGCTCGCCATTTGTGGCACGGCGAACGACGTTGCGGTTAGCGGCGCGACACCGCGCTGGTTGTCCTGCGGGTTTATCCTTGAAGAAGGATTGCCGCTTGAAACATTAGAACGCGTCGTCACCAGCATGGCGGCGACCGCAAAAGCGGCGGGGATTGCGGTTGTGACCGGCGATACCAAAGTGGTGCAGCGTGGAGCGGCGGATAAACTGTTTATCAATACCGCCGGTATAGGCGCAATTCCGGCGGGGCTGAGCTGGGGCGCGCAGCGCATTGGCGCAGGTGATGTACTGATCGTCAGCGGAACGCTGGGTGACCACGGCGCGACCATCCTTAACCTGCGGGAATCGCTGGGGCTGGAAGGCGCGCTGGAAAGTGACTGCGCGGTACTGGCTCCGTTAATCGCGCCATTGCTGAAGATTGCAGGCGTCAAAGCGTTGCGTGATGCCACTCGCGGCGGAGTGAATGCGGTATTACATGAGTTTGCGGCATCGAGCGGCTGCGGAATGGAAGTGATGGAAAGCCAACTGCCAATGAATCCGGCGGTGCGTGGCGTGTGCGAATTACTGGGCCTCGATGCGCTGAATTTTGCCAACGAAGGTAAGTTGGTGATTGCGGTACAGCGTGACGCGGCCGATGCGGTGCTTGCCGCGTTGCAGTCGCATCCTTTAGGCAAGAATGCCGCGATTATTGGTGATGTTGTCGAACGTAAAGGTGTACGGGTCGCTGGGCTGTATGGTGTAAAACGGTCGTTAGATTTACCCCACTCTGAGCCGCTACCACGGATTTGTTGACCTGAGCCAGGAACGATTTACCGCGCTCGCGCTACACTTAACCGCTAATCATATGACAAATGTCATCGGGGGCCCCCACACCCCAACCCTCTCCCGCTGGGAGAGGGAGAAAAACGGGTCCTTTAGCCATCATCTTTCTGGATAAGCAACATGCCATACACACCGATGAGTGATCTCGGGCAGCAGGGGCTGTTTGATATAACGCGTACCCTGTTGCAGCAACCTGATCTTCCGGCACTTGCTCACTGCCTGACACAAATGGCAAAACAGAGCGCGCTCGCGGACAGAGTGAATATTCTGCTTTACCATCCATTACATCAGCGTGTGGCCTTTTATGGCAGGGATCAACACGGCAAAGAACTGCATTACGAAGATGAAATGGTGCTGGCAAATGGGCCAGTGCGGCGGGTGCTTTCACGCCCGGAAGCGCTGTTGTGTTCCCAGGAAGAGTTCAACGACACCTGGCCGCAGGTGATGAACCTTGAGCTGTATGCGCCTTTTGGTCGCTACTGCCTGTTGCCAATGGCGGCAGAGGGGAAAATCCTTGGCGGCTGCGAGTTTATTCGCAATCACGATGCCATCTGGACGGACAAAGAGCTCAATCGCCTGCATACGCTGGCGCAAATTGTCGGGCTGGTGGCCGAGCAAATTCAAAGCCGCATCGACTCAAACCTTGGTTATCAACAGCTTTGCCGCGAACGTGACGACTTCCGAATACTCGTGGCAGTGACGAATGCAGTACTTTCTAAGCTCGATCTCGATGAACTGATAAGCGAAGTGGCCCGTGAAATTCACCACTATTTTTCCATCGACTCCATCAGTATTGTCCTGCGTAGCAACCGCAAAGAAAGACTGACCATCTATTCCACCCACTTTGTGGACGAGCAATCGCCCATCCACGATCAGAGTGATGTCGCCCTGATGGGAACGCTTTCCGAGCGTGTCTTCAAAAGCGGCGAAATGCTGTTGCTCAATCTCCATCATGGTGACCAACTTGCGCCGTACGAGCGCATGCTGTTTGAAATGTGGGGCAACCAAATCCAGACGTTGTGCCTGCTGCCGCTTACGTTTGGCAACAACATGCTGGGCGTGTTGAAACTGGCGCAATGCGAGGCGGGAGTCTTTACTCCGCAAAATCTCAAGTTGCTGCGCCAGATTGCTGAGCGTATCGCTATCGCGGTGGATAACGCGCTGGCGTATCAGGAAATCAATCGCTTAAAAGAGAATCTCGTCGACGAAAACCTCTACCTCACCGAGCAAATCAACAATGTCGCCAGTGATTTTGGCGAGATTATTGGCCGCAGCGATGTGATGTCGAACGTGCTCAAGCAAGTCGATATGGTGGCAAAAAGCGACAGTACGGTGCTGATCCTCGGTGAAACTGGTACCGGTAAAGAATTGATTGCACGGGCGATTCATAACCTGAGCGAACGTAATAGCCGCCGGATGGTGAAAATAAACTGTGCCGCGATGCCAGCAGGATTGCTGGAAAGTGACCTGTTCGGCCATGAACGCGGTGCGTTTACTGGCGCCAATACCCAGCGTATCGGGCGGTTTGAGCTTGCGGACAAAAGCTCGATGTTTCTTGATGAAGTCGGCGATATGCCACTGGAGCTGCAACCTAAACTGTTGCGCGTGCTACAAGAGCAAGAATTTGAGCGGCTCGGCAGCAACAAAGTGCAGCAGGTGGATGTGCGCTTAATTGCGGCGACCAACCGCAATCTTAAAGAGATGGTGGCCGAGCGTGAATTTCGTAGCGACCTCTATTATCGCCTGAACGTGTTCCCCATCATGCTGCCACCGCTGCGAGAGCGCCCGGAAGACATTCCGCTGCTGGTGAAATCCTTCACCTTTAAAATCGCCCATCGCATGAACCGCAACATTGACAGTATTCCGGCGGAAACCTTGCGCGCGCTAAGCCGTATGGACTGGCCGGGTAACGTACGTGAGCTGGAAAATGTGATTGAACGAGCGGTGCTGCTTACTCGTGGCAATGTGCTGCATCTTTCTTTGCCAGAAATGGACTATCACCGGGCGGAAGAAAAAGCGCTGCCAGCAATGGTGAGTGAGGAAATTCGTGAAGGGGAAGATGAAGCGCAGAGAATTTTGCGTGTGCTGAAAGAAACCAACGGGGTGGTCGCCGGCCCGCGTGGTGCGGCGCAGCGGCTCGGACTCAAGCGCACGACGTTGCTTTCGCGGATGAAACGTTTGGGGATTGATAAAGAGGGGGTTTAGTTTGAAACTAGCTTTAGTCCACTCTTTTTATCAGGTAAACATCAATCATGGCTCTGATCCCGAAAAACTACACGCGGCTGGAAAGCGGCTACCGTGAAAAAGCGTTAAAAATCTACCCGTGGGTATGCGGGCGTTGTTCGCGTGAGTTTGTGTATTCAAACCTGCGTGAGCTGACGGTTCACCATATCGACCACGACCACACCAATAACCCGGAAGATGGCAGTAACTGGGAGCTGTTGTGCCTGTATTGCCATGACCACGAGCACTCGAAGTACACCGAGGCTGACCAATATGGCACGACCGTAGTGGCGGGTGAGGACGCGCAAAAAGATGTCGGCGAGGCGACCTATAATCCGTTTGCGGATTTAAAGTCGATGCTGAACAAGAAGAAGTAGTTATCTGGAGGGCAATGTAAACGTTGCCCTCTTTTTTTCGTTTCTGCCTGATTTCCCATCCCTTGCTGTCTTCGCCAGTCGTTCCGCCAACCCCTCTGCAAGTCGCCACATCATCTCCTCCTGCACCTGAATCATCCTTCCAGGTAAAGCTAATCAGCAACACTGTTCACCACACCACGTTGTCAAGAAGCCGTCAGCACGAGGAAGGGAAGGCTGCCAGGCTCATGGAACACCCCATAATCAATAGAAAGTCACCTTTTATGCAGATGGGCGCTCTGGGGCTGGAATGTCCATAAATACCCATAATTAACTCAGTAAATACGCATGCTATCCATGGAATAAGTGAAGTTTTATTTGGCAATTCTTGTGATTGTCATGGTGCTGAAATGATTATTTATGGGCATTAGCCGGGCAATAGAGGGGATTACGCGTATTTCTTCTGATCTGTTCTATCCTGTGCAGAAAGTAACCCGAGGAAATTATAAGGTTTAAATTATCATGATGTTATGCGGTTATGTCATAATATGCTGAATGTTATGGTTTTTTCGTTTAAAATTGAACGAGATAAAATGAGCATACACGCGCGTAAATTGAGTGCCTATTCCCTTAGTCAAAAAAAATTTTAAAAAAACTAAAATGCGGCTAATTAATAATAAAATTCCTGAGCATTCTTAAAAACTCTTATTATTTTTAGGAATTTTCGCACCTTAAATGGACGATCTCGAGTAGCACATAACTGCGGGATTTCCATCATCCAAATGGTTTTATTTTCAATTTAATAAAAATTTGTCAGTCTTTTAATGCAGTTTGTCAGTATATGTATGCCCATGGAGGGCGCAGGGTCTTCAGCGCCTTCATATACAGGCCTTCAGCCGCTTCATTCCTAAGGTAAAATCTTCAGGATTTCAGGAAAAAATGTCAGAAATATATTTTTACATCATGTGTTTTTTGCAGAAATTGAACAGGCTCAATGTAATATTTTATGAAAATGGAATTAAACCAGTTGGTTAAATAGTTACACAAATAATAAACCAAAGTTATTATCATGCTTTATTGAGAGTAAATATGTTTTATATCAAACAGTTAACCATTCATTGCGCTCTGGTTCAGAGTCTGTGTTTTCTAAATTTCCAAAATCACATTTTCAATTTTTAGCTCATGCAAGATCGGATTAATCCGATGGTATCTATTCATGTCATGAATAGGTAAAGGTGATTTTATGATTCATGTTTGTCCATATTTATGGGTGGTTAATTTTTGTCATTCTGATAATGAAATCAATTATTACTATTTATATTTCTATTAATAGCGCTCTATCTTGCGTGATGTTTCATTTTTTGCGAAATATTTTATGTTATTAACGTGTTTTAAGTGTGATTATTTTTATGTGAAAACTTGAAGGTTATTTAATTATAATAAACATGACTAATGATTACGCGCGAAAGTACTTCTTAAAGAATCAGTTTTGTTTAATTAAATCTTTTTTAAATGATTTAATGATGATTAAGTAATCATTATCTAATTTATTAACCATATGACCATCAATGTCATAACATATTGTTTTTAATGATAAAATTTAATAACAATAAGGGATTATAACGCCAATTAATATATTCACTGCTAATAAGACCCGGTGGGTGTGATTTTTGACCTGAAAAATTAGACGTAATAGAATACTTTCGCCTCAGAATTATCCCATGTTAATTGTATGTATTGACATGGTGACTTATGTGCACATTTTATGAATTTCACGAGTGGTATGTGGATATTTTCGCATTCGCCATGGGCGGTAGCGTGGCTAAAAAGAAATAAGGTATAACCATGAGTAAAGAAATTATCATCATGTTTTCTACAGCGATGACATTCCTCCTCCTCGCTCGCCTGGTTGCCTTAAAATGCGGTCTGGTCGACAAGCCCGGTGGGCGTAAGCAACACAAAGGGGAAATCCCCCTGGTCGGCGGGATCTCTTTCTACTGCGCAATAGTGATGTTCTACCTGTTCTGGCCCGAAGTTCTGCCACACACTGAAGCGCATTTTCTTCCCTACTTGCTGAGCATCTCTTTACTGCTGTTTGTCGGCATTGCGGATGACCGCTTCGACCTGCCGGTTGTGCCGCGTGTTTTCATCCAGGCGCTGTCCGCGGTCATCATCATGGTTGACGGCTTCTACCTCCAGACATTCGGCAAGGTTCTGGGTCAATACGAGTTACTGCTCGGTCCAATCGGTTACCTGGTAACACTGTTCGCCACCTGGGCTGCCATCAATGCTTTCAATATGGTTGATGGCGTGGATGGGTTACTTGGTTCCGTCGCGAGCGCGACATTTGCCGCATTGATGGTGGCTTTCATGCTGGCAGGGGCACATACGCGAGCCATGTGGTGCCTGCTGATGATTGTTGCCCTGATCCCTTATTTGATGTTCAACATGGGTTGGATTGTCAGTAAGCGTTTGAAAGTATTCATGGGTGATGCGGGCAGCATGGTGATTGGCTTCACTATGCTGTGGCTCATTATTCTCGGCACCCAGGGTGACGACGCGGTGATGGCTCCAGTAAGCGCATTGTGGTTGATAGCGCTGCCGCTCATGGACATGGTGACAATCATGGTGCGTCGCATCCGCCGTGGGCAAAGTCCTTTCCATCCTGACCGCGACCATTTGCACCATATTTTAATGCGTAGTGGGTTAACGGGCCGCCAGACGGTAGGGGTTATGACCCTGCTAACCGCAACATTTGCCGGCATCGGGATTGTACTTTCCCAGTTTGGCACACCGGAGTGGCTCTCACTGGTTGCGTTCCTCGTTTTGTTTAGTGGCTATTTTGTCACCAACAACAGGCTGCAAAAACGCAACCCGGATTTAAGAAAGAAACACAACTCGCCTCATAAAATTACAGTTAACGGTGACTTGCCTGCGAGCAACCGCTAACCCCCCGATTTCTCTTTGTATAAAAACCCAGCGCTGCTGGGTTTTACACTATTAAATAAATCAAGTGACCATAATGATGACTGTAAAATTAGCAGCTGTTCCGTTATTGATTTCAGCTGCTTTACTGAGTGGCTGTACTATCGTTCCAGGCAGCAATCTCACCACTTCCGGCAAGACCATCGTCAATAAAGACGACACCAGCGCTAACATCAACGACAAAGTTAACGTCTATACCGTTACCCCAAAACTGATCGATTCTCTGAGCTCTGCTCCGGTTGTGGCGCGTACCAACCCGAAGCTGGAAGATGAAGTTCAGAACTACCAATACCGCATTGGTGTGGGCGATGTGCTGATGGTCACCGTGTGGGATCACCCGGAACTGACCACTCCCGCCGGCCAATATCGTAGCGCTTCCGACACCGGTAACTGGGTGCAATCCGACGGCACGATTTTCTACCCGTATGCGGGCAAGGTAAAAGTGGTTGGCCGTACACTGGCCCAACTGCGCGAAGAGCTGACCGACAAACTGGCGGCTTACATTGAATCCCCTCAGATTGACATCAGCGTTGCCGCATTCCGCTCGCAAAAAGCGTATGTGACGGGTGAAGTCGTGCGTTCTGGCCAACAGGCCATTACCAACGTGCCATTAACCATTATGGATGCGATAAACCAGGCCGGCGGCCTGGGTGAAAGTGCTGACTGGAACAACGCGGTGCTGACCCACAATGGTAAAGAAGAGCGAATCTCTCTCCAGGCGCTGATGAAAAACGGCGACCTGCAACAAAACCGCCTGCTGTACAACGGCGACATTCTGTATGTTCCGCGCAACGATGACCTGAAAGTGTTCGTGATGGGTGAAGTGAAGAAACAGACCACCCTGAAAATGGACCGCAGCGGTATGACCCTGACCGAAGCGCTGGGCAATGCGGAAGGTATCGATCAAATGAGCTCTGACGCGA
Organism: Buttiauxella selenatireducens; assembly: GCF_031432975.1. Taxonomy (GTDB): domain Bacteria; phylum Pseudomonadota; class Gammaproteobacteria; order Enterobacterales; family Enterobacteriaceae; genus Buttiauxella; species Buttiauxella selenatireducens. Next base: position 210,323 of record NZ_CP133838.1, read on the forward strand.
CCGGGATTTTCGTTATCCGTTCAAACCGTGGGAAAGACGCCAGCGGCAAAATTGCCAACGTCTACCAGTTGAATGTTTCTGATGCTACCGCGCTGGTGATGGGAACTGAATTCAAACTACAGCCTTATGACATTGTGTATGTCACTACCGCACCTATTACTCGTTGGAACCGCGTAATAAGCCAGCTAGTACCAACCATTTCTGGGGTTAACGACCTTACAGAATCCACTCATTTGATCAAGGTCTGGTAACGATGTTTGATTCTATTTTAGTGGTTTGCATTGGCAATATTTGCCGCTCCCCGACCGGGGAGCGTTTAATGCGCCAGGCCCTGCCAGGTAAAAAAATTGATTCCGCGGGGCTGGGGGCATTGGTAGGGGAAGGGGCGAATGCCATGGCCGCTGAAGTCGCCGCCGAGCATGGAATATCGCTTGATGGACATTGCGCGCAGGCTTTTTCATCAAGCCTTGCAATGCAATACGACCTGATTCTGGTGATGGAAAAATCCCACCTCGAGCGTATTAAGAAAAGCTATCCAGAAGTGAGTGGCAAAACCATGTTATTTGGCCACTGGCAAAATCAGCTGGAGATCGGCGACCCGTATAAGAAAAGCCGTGAAATGTACCAACTGGTTTATACACAACTAGCCCAAAGCACCGCGCGTTGGGTCCTGGCGTTAAAGAAATAGACACCGTAAAGAGATGCCGTTAAATGTCAGAACAAATTTCAACGATGAATAAGAATAGTAAAAGCAGCGATCAGATAGATCTGAGTGAGCTCCTTGGTACATTGCTCGATAACAAATGGAAAATTGTAATTATCACCATGTTGTTCACTTTGGTGAGTATTGCTTATGCTTTATTGGCAACGCCGATTTACAGCGCTAGTGCGCTTGTGCAGGTGGAACAAAGTGCGGGCAGCAGTGTATTGAGCAAGCTTTCCGATATTATGCCCGACAGTAAGCCCGAATCTCAGACTGAAATTGGCTTGTTAAAGTCTCGTATGGTTTTAGGTCAGACAGTCGATGAGCTGGCATTAGATACGGTTGTACGCGAAAAACACTTTCCGCTCATTGGTAAAGGGATTGCACGCTTGTTGGGCCAGCATGATGGTAAGATTGCTATTTCCCGTTTAGAAGTACCCGATGAGCTAAAGGATGTCTCCTTTACTCTTACCGTACTTTCACCTACACACTACCAGGTAAATTTAGACGATACAGTCTTACAAGGGCATACGGGCATTCTATTAGATAAAGGTGAAATTAAGCTGCTGGTAAGCGAGATTGCAGCCCCAGTAGATACAACCTTTGTAGTGACTAAACAGGAGAAGCTGACAGCGATTAACAAGCTTTTAGAAAATTTCTCTGTAGTCGATATGAGCAAAGACAGTGGAATGTTGCAATTGTCCTTCAAAGGAGAAAGTGCAAAACAAGCAACACAAATATTAAACAGTATCAGCAACAATTACCTTCAACAGAACGTAGGCCGCAAATCGGAAGAGGCGGCAAAAAGCCTCGACTTTCTGAAAGAGCAATTACCACTAGTGCGAGCTAAACTGGATGAGGCCGAAAGCCGTTTAAACCAGTTCCGGCAGAAGAATGAGTCGGTTGATTTATCTTTGGAAGCAAAGTCGGTACTAGACAACACCGTAGCTCTTGAAACACAAATTAATGAATTAACTTTTAAAGAAGCTGAGATTTCTAAACTATATACGCGAGACCATCCGGCATATCGCACATTACTAGAAAAGAAAGCTTTATTACTAAAAGAGCGTGACAAGTTAAATGCTCGTATTGGTAATATGCCAAAAACCCAGCAGGAGATTTTAAGCCTTACAAGGGATGTACAGTCAGGGCAAGAGGTCTATATGTTACTGCTAAATAAACAGCAGGAGCTAAACATAAATAAAGCTAGCACTGTGGGAAATGTGCGTATTATTGATACCGCTGTAGCGCAGAAAAAACCAATAGAGCCTAAAAAAACCTTAATTGTAATAATAGGGGTTATTTTAGGTGTGTTTATTTCAGTAACATATTGTTTATTCAAAAGGTTGCTACATCGTGGTATTGAAAGCAGTGACCAGATTGAGCAGCTGGGTTTGAACGTATATGCTACTATTCCAGTTTCTAAATGGTTAAATGATAAAAACCATAACTTGCTAAAGAGTAAGCGTAAGAATATACGATCAGTAAATTTACTAGCCAAAGAAAACCCAACCGATCTATCCGTTGAAGCTATTCGCAGCCTACGAACCAACCTACATTTTGCCATGATGCAAGCTGAAAATAATATTTTACTCATTTCTGGTGCTACACCCGAAGCGGGTAAAACCTTTGTGAGTTGTAACTTGGCAGCAGTGATGGCTCAGTCAGCTAGAAAGGTTTTGCTAATTGATGCGGACTTGCGTAAAGGACAAGTTCATCATGTTATGGGTTGTAAAGAAATGAATGGCCTTTCAGATGCATTGATTGGTAGTAAGACTATTGATGAAGTGACTCAGAAGACAGAAGTTGAAAATTTGGATTTTATCTCTCGAGGGAAAATACCCCCAAACCCTTCAGAGTTGTTAATGAATGAAAACTTTAAGAAGTTAATGGAATGGGCCAATGATAATTATGACTTTGTTATTGTCGATACGCCACCAGTTCTAGCTGTAAGCGATGCTTGTATCGCGGCAAAATATACAGGAAGCATTATGCTAGTCGCACGTTTTCAAAAAAACACGTTAAAAGAAATGGAGATGTCAGCTAAGCGTTTTTCTCAAAATAATTTATCTATTAATGGAGTTATATTTAATGGCGTGGAGAAAAGAGCTAGCAATTACTATGAGTATAATACGTACAAATACGCTCAGGATTAATAATATAGATGATAATTCATCATTATAACTGGTGGTAATGTAAATGAAGAAAATAATCACATTTGGAACTTTTGATGTATTCCATGTTGGACATATAAATATATTAGAACGGGCGGCAAAATTAGGTGATCAACTGATAGTTGGCATTTCCTCTGACAAGCTTAATTTTAGTAAAAAAAATAGGTTGCCGATATATCATGAAAATGATCGACAAAAAATAGTCTCCTCACTTAAGTTTGTAAGTGAGGTTTTTTTAGAAGAGTCTCTGGAGTTAAAGCTTGAATATATTGAAAGATATAATGCCAATATTCTAGTAATGGGTGATGACTGGTTAGGAAAATTTGATTGGGTTAAACCTGCATGTGAAGTAGTATATTTGCCAAGGACGCCATCTATTTCTACGACTGAAATCATTGAAGTGGTAAGAAATATAAGCTAGAGAGATATTATTTTTTACGAACTCTCCATGATTTATATTAAATTATTTGTTTAATATTACTTTTCTTTGTAGTTAAAAAGCATAGATGGCTTTTTATAAAATAAGGAGAAACTACTTTCTGATGAAGAGAATACTTTTGATCTGTCCAGAATTTAATGGATATGAAAAGATAATAGAAAAGGAATTGAGCAGAAATCACTATGTAAAATTAATATCTTACAAAGAGAAAGATGTTTTTAATTTGTATGGTGTGCATAGATATATTTACTTCATATTAACTAACCTTGCTAAGGTGACTCGGTCTAGTATTTTATTTAGGCTAAGGTATTTTTATGCACTAAAACGTAGCAATTTGATTGATGTAGTTCAATCAAAACTATCAAAAAATGAAAGGTATGATCAAACTATAATTATCAAAGGTTTTGGTTTTAGGCCAGAAAACATAAAGCTAATTAAAGAGCGTTTCAGTTTAGATATTCGTCTCTATCAATGGGATAGTCATGGTTTTTATCCGGGGATAGAGAAGTTGTATACAGAATGTGGTAAGGTTTTTTATTTTGAAAAAGAAAGTAAAAACAATACAATATATCTTCCAAACTTCTGGGTGAAACCCATCTTCAAACCAAAGAAAACAGAAGATAAAAGAGAACGTGTTATATATGTTGGTTCTTTTAGTTTTCAACGATTATTCATGCTAATTGCAGTGCGCTTTAAATTAAGAAAGCATGTACAAACATTATTTTCGCTCTACACACAAGTTAGAATATTAAGAAGACTCCCATTTGTTACTGATAAAAAAATATCCTATAATCAGCTTTTATCTTTATATAATGATAATAAATATGTGCTAGAACTCTCTAATCCTGGGCAATCAGGGCTTACTCAAAGAATATTTGATGCTGTGAATTTTAATGACATAATTATAGTTACAACACAAAAACATAAGGTGTTATTAGTAGATAGTGGTATATCAGGAGACGTTGTAATTACAATTGAGGATGTGCATCAGGGTAATATGGATATTAGCTTGTTATCATCAAAAAACGAAATTGAAAAATTTCATTTTTATGAAATATCTCACTGGATAAATACTATTTTGTATAGTTAAGCAATAATAAAGGAATGCAGTATGACGGTTGTTCGTTTTTTGTTATATTTAATATCTTTTGGGCTTCCTAAAAAAAATGTTGTAATATTTAATTCATATAAAAATACAAAATTTTCCTTTATTGCAAAAAATATATTTTTACATGGAATAATGAATGGTAAGGTAAATTATAAATTTGTCATAAATGATGAGAAGTTGCGAAATTGTTTAATTGATACTTATGGTGATTACTTTATAACATCAACAAATATTAAAGATTGCTATACCATTTGTACTGCAAAGTTTTGGGTGACATCAACATCTCCTGTATATAAATTTCCATTCTGTAATATATTTCGTAAGGTTATAAATGTTTGGCATGGGATACCACTGAAGAATATAGGAGTTCTTGATTACGAGGTTAGTGCGTACAAATCATTTTTATATAAAACAGTTTATAGAACTTTTTATACTTACTTTATGGTTCCAAGCCCCTCTTTAGGTGAGGTTTATAAAAATTCATTCTGTATAGGCGATGATAAAGTAGTATATTCTGGATTGATTCAACCACATATTGTGACTAAAGAAAATATAAAAGATAAATTAGGAGCCATTTCGAAGGATGTCAAGGTTATTCTTTATGCAACCACCTGGAGAAGTTATGATACAGATTACTTCCCGTTTGCTGACTTTAACCTAGAGAAATTGAACAATTATTTAGTTGAGAGGGACTATATAATACTTATTAAGCCACACCACCTAGAGAAGTCATCCGTCGAGAGATTCAGGTGTAGTAATATAATTATTGTTGATGATAGTTATATAAATGACATATCACATATATTTAATAGCGTTGACTTGCTAGTTACTGATTATTCCAGTATTTATTTTGATTATTTAATGACAAGCGATCCATATATAATATTCGTTCCTTATGATCTCGATAAATATAAATATGAAAGAGGGTTTAATATGGATTATGAATATGTAACACCAGGTCCGAAGGTTAAAACCTTGAATGACTTTTGCAACGAAATTGATTGTTTTTTTTCGGGGAGAAGTCTTTACAAAGAAAAGGTGGAGTATATTAGGGTTAATTATTGTGGTTCAGAATATAATATGATAGATAAATTTAATGAGTTAATTAGTTGATGAACATATTGCATGTTTCAGATATAGACACCACAGTTAAAGGCGGTGGCATAAATACAATCGTAATGAGATTGCTGTCGCAACAATCTAAATATGATAATTTGAGTTTGATGGTGTTTAAGGATTTTAAAGAACACGAAAACATTAACATAATACGATTTTCGGGATTGAAAGACTTTTCCAAATTTGTTAAGAAAGAGAGGGTTGATGCTGTAGTATTCCACTCTGTCTATAAAATTGAATATGTTTTTTTAGCCATGCTGCTTAAAATAAATAATGTTAAATACTTTATACATTCGCATGGCGCATTACAAAAAGAGGCTATAAATAAAAAAGGTTTTGGAAAGAGAGTTTTTACAAGACTAATTCTTCCTTCGTTTATTAAGCAATCAACGGGGGTTTTTTTCTGTTCGCCAAATGAAATAAAAAACTCCTTATATAGCGACAAATCAATTGGTTATATTTTTAATGCGCCAGGTTTTAATAAAAACAAAGTAAAAGTTAATAAAAATAAATCTAATGATAAATTTAAATTAACATATATTGGGAAAATTGATTTTTACTACAAAGGCATAGATGAGTTATTAAAGGCCGTCGCACTATTAAAAAATGATAAGTTAGAACTTAATTTATATGGTTATGGGAAATACAAAGATCTTGATGTTAATTATATCAAAGATGATGATTCCGATATTATTAGATTGCTAAGAACAATAGAGAAATTACATTTGGGAAATAATGTTTTCTTTCATGGCCCCGTTCATGGAGGTAGAAAAGAGGCTGTTTTTTTAGATTCAGATGTTTTCGTATTAACTTCACGTTCAGAAGGTATGCCACTAAGTATTGTTGAATCTTTTTACTATGGAGTTCCTGTTCTTGTAACAGATCGTACTAATATGGGGTGCCTGGTTAAAAAATATAGTGCAGGAAAGGTTGTGTCCTTTTCTGTAGAATCAATTTGTGATGGTATTAAGGAGTTGATGGATAGCTCTCGTGTAAATCTAGACATGCGCAATAATAGCCGTGCCGCATTCATTAACGAGTTTGAAACGTATGATATGGGGGAAAAGATGCATATAGGTATTAAAAAAAACCTAAGCAAAATTTGAATGGTTAATGCTGTGAGTTTAAATAGTTATCTGAATGAGTATAGAAATAAACATGAACAAAAATCATGATGATTATTTTAGTGATAAAGGTTGGGGGGTGAATTTTTGCTCCTTGGCAATCTTATGTCTTGGGGTTATTTTTCAAATTGGAGGGTTAATAGAAATAAGAATGCTTTCGGTGGGGGTAGGGGCAATTATTTCTTTAATTTTGATTTTCATATTCAATAGTATAAAACATATAAGAAAAGATCTATTATTTCTATTGTTTATTGGTTTGTTGCATACGTCTGTATATTTAATCAGCGAAAATGAGCTTACTGGTTTCTATAAAAGCCTATTATCCTTTATAGTGTTTTTTCTCTCGGCAGTTTTGTTTTATTCTATTTCAGATTGTCAAAGGAAAAAAGTTTTTAATCTAATTAAGTTTTCAACATTGCTTTTTTGTTCAATAGAATTGTTTCTGCGAATGGATGGGATTTCTGGAAGTTTAATTGACGTAATAACTGCAAATTTTTATTTATTGAAGATCAATAGTCCTTTTTTTAGTGATACTAATGGTTTTGCAATTTATTTACTTCCATTAGTTATAATGATTATTTTTGAGTGTGTTTTTAACAAGAGCATGAATTTTATTAATATAATTATAATTATATTTCTTCATGTGTTTTTGGTTTTATCGATGTCAAGGGCGGTTCTTGTATCGATGTTGTTTTTTTATATGGTCATGATTTTCTTCATGATCAATAAGACGTATAGATATATTATGGTTATGCTGGTGATTATATTATTAATGGTAATTTCGCCAATGTTGATTTCTCTTTTAGAAGCGGATGGCAGTGGATTAACGAAAGTTGAAGTTTATAAGTTTTTATTCACCAATATCGGAACGGATTCTTTTGCACATATCTTGTTTGGCTTCGGTGAGAAAATTGGTGCGTATAGGTATTCATTTAGTAATGGATCTTATGCTCATGGCCAATTTCCTCTTTTGGTTGGTATGAGCGGGATGGTTGGAACTTTTATTTATATTATGTTTGGATTGGTGGTAACGATTACAGGTGGAAAGAATGTCCTCTATCTTCTTATTCCTATTTTTATTGTGGGTCTTTCATATTTCCCTCCGTATTTTGAAACAACTTTCTTTGCATTGGGATATCTTTGGGCATGTAAATATAATCCAATGTGCTTGGAAAATAAATATAACTAACATCACATGCAATATATTCAATAAAATGGTATGGCAAGTATGTCATTAGTAAAAAATAGCTTCCTGAACACCATCGCTTTTGTTATTCCTGCAATTGCCGCCTTTCCTGCAATGGGGATAATTGCCAGATATCTCGGTGTTGAGCAATTTGGTATTTTCTCCTTGATTTTTGCAATGGTTGGTTATGCCAGCATCTTTGATGCTGGCCTCACGAGAGCTGTAATTAGAAGTATAGCAATCAATAAACTTAATAATTTGAAGTGTTCTGAGATTATAGGTTCGTCATTAGCCATCATCGTTATACTTAGTATAATATGTGCATTAGCTATGTATCATTTTGCTCCTGAGATAATCAGTATACTAAATGTTTCTCAGTCTCATTATATGGTTTCTGTTAATAGTTTACGCATTGTATCGTTTACTGTTCCTATTTTTTTAATTACTCAGGTGTTATGTGGTTATCTTGAGGGGCGACAGGATTTTCTTTGGTTAACTATACATAAATCATTTTCGGGAGTAATGGTTTCTCTCATTCCTGCATTTTTTGCAATGTATTATCACAGTCTCTACCATTCCTTTGTTGGTTTAATCATCTCAAGATTATTATCTATGATGATTATTTTATTTGTTGTCGCAAGAAAAACACCACTAAAAAAAATAAAGTTCAGTAATAAGGTTCTTAAAGAAATGATGATGTTTGGTGGGTGGATAACATTGAGTAATTTGATAAGTCCAGTCCTTTCGTATTGTGATAAATTACTGCTTTCGAATTTGATGGGGGCTCGTTTATCTGCATTTTATACAGCTCCAGCTGATGCAATATCGAAAATTTCTGCATTTCCCTCTGCGATATCAAGGGCTTTATTTCCTGTTATAAGTTATGAAAAAAGTCCTGATAAAATTATTGAGTATAAAAAAACGGCATTTAAACTTATTTTTATTACTTCGATCTTTATTGCGGTGCCAATAATTATTCTCTCAGATGTTATAATTAAGGTTTGGCTCGGCAATGAATTTGTTTTACATTCTTCAAATATTTTGAGGGTTATCGTTATTGGCTTTGTTTTTAATTCCTTATCTCAAATTCCCTATTCAAGTATACAAGCATCAGGAAATTCAAGAGTCACGGCGCTGATACATTTGTCTGAAGTGATACCTTATTTTGTCTTACTTTATTTTTTAATATCCCAGTTTGGGGTTTATGGTGCAGCTTTTGCCTGGACCATCAGGATGATACTGGATTTTTTCATAATGAATTATTTTTCTAAATCATTACAGATCGTTTGAGTACAACGGGTTGTAGTTATCTATTAATAATTTCTTACAGTCATCTTGATATCTTTTGGCTTATATAAACGAAAACCACAAAGGGATATGGTGTTTACATGAAATTTAGTATTCTAATGTCATTATATAATAATGAGACAGCAAGTAATCTTGAGGAGTGTTTTTGTAGTCTATACAATCAATCGTTGAAGGCTGAAGAGGTGGTTCTTGTAATTGATGGTCCTATTGGTAGTGATTTATTAGCTGTTGTCGAAAAATGGGCGTGTTTTCTTAATATAATAAAAGTCAAAATAGATGAAAATGTCGGCCTAGGGAAGGCTTTAAATCATGGGTTGAAATTTTGTAAAAATAACTACATTGCACGAATGGATACTGATGATATTTGTTTTCCGGAGCGATTCGAATCACAAATGTCATATTTGATTAAGAATCCCGAATTGGCTATTTTGGGAAGCAATATTATAGAGTTTAATAGAAGTAAAGAATTGAGTACTGGGGTGCGCAAAGTCCCATTTGCATATGAAGATATTTTAAAATATTGTAAGTTTCGCAATCCATTTAATCACATGTCTATTATTTTCAATAAGAAAATAATCCAAGAAGTTGGTGGTTATCATCACCATTATTTTATGGAAGATTATAACCTTTGGCTTCGTGTGATTTCTAGTGGATATAAAGTTGAGAATATAAATAAAAATTTAGTTTATGCGCGTTCAGACTCGGCTTCAATAGCCAGGAGAAGAGGTCTTAAGTATATTGCTAGTGAATATAAATTAGCATTATTAAAGGCCGAGCTAGGCATTCAAAAAAAGCATACTGCGTTGACATATTTTATGTTGAGAGCGACTTCACGTGTAATGCCATCAAAATTGCTTAAGTTAGTTTATAATCAAGATAGAAAATAAGAGGTATTATGTTAGCTATAATTGGCGGTTCTGGTTTTATTGGCACTAGATTAGCAAATCAACTATCAGCAAGTTCTATTGATTTTAAAATCATTGATATAAATAAAAGTAATAGCTACCCAGATAACTGGATTTATGGAGATGTTACAAAACCAGATACTTTGCTTACAGCCTTATCAGGGGTTAATAAGATTATAAACCTAGCAGCAGAACATAAGGATAATGTGCATCCTGTTAGCCTTTACTATGATGTTAATGTTAATGGTGCAAAAAACATTTGCGAAACGGCTGAAAAATTAAATATTAATCATATTATCTTCACATCATCAGTTGCAATTTATGGTTTTGTAGAAGAAGACACGGGCGAGGATGGTAAAGTATGTCCGTTTAATGATTATGGAAAATCAAAATTTCAAGCTGAGCAAGTTTTTGATCATTGGCAGAAAGAGGATTCTAAACGTACTCTTGTCACTGTTCGTCCTACTGTTGTTTTCGGTGAGGGAAATAGAGGGAATGTTTATAACCTTTTCCGCCAAATTGCATCGGGTAAATTCCTTATGCTTGGGAGCGGAAACAATAGAAAATCAATGGCATATGTTGAAAATATTGCCTCATTTTTGAAGTTTGGAACTGGCTTTGAAACAGGAAGACATGTATTCAATTATATTGATAAACCAGATTTCACAATGAATGTATTAACAGGGGTTATTTGTAGTTCTTTAAATAAAAAAATCAATAATGTTAGAATTCCTTATTCAATTGGAATGCTTGGGGGCTACTGTTTTGATATCTTGGCAAGGGTCACTGGGAAAGAATTTCCTATAAGTAGCATTAGAATTAAAAAATTCTGTGCCGTATCGCAATTCAAATCTAACTCAATAGAAAGGACGGGTTTTAGAGCACCTGTATCTTTAGAAGAAGGCATTGCTAATACCGTTAGATATGAGTTTCTCAATAAATAAACCCTTCCCAATTTAACCACCTTTGGTTGTATAAATATTTTAGTACTTTTTGCTATGCATCTAATTTGGTTGTATTTGTATTTTGCCACTACAGTTTATTATTGAATTAACGCTTTAAATACTTCTGTTAATGAAAATGTGAGGAAATATTGTAATATAGTAAAGCTTCTAATGCTTACTCGCTTAAATATTAGAATCATTATTTTTATGGATTACATTTTAATTACTCTCTTGTTTTATATGTGTGTATACATTGAGGGCTGATTGTGAGGCTCATTTTTGTAAGTTCAATGATGATTTTCATTCGATATTTTTATATACAGATAAAAATCTACACCAGCCCAGCTAGTAAAAAAATTTGCACTATTTTTAAATTAAGGACAATCACTCGAGTTTTTTCTGTGTGGAATTTATTCCACCGGGAAAATACACCAATGAAACAATAATAGAGGACTATAAATGAAATTGATTAAGTTATCTGCGCTAATGCTGTGTGTACTGGCAGCACCTATGGCATCTATGGCTGCGCCTGAATCTGCCGCTGTTGGCGCAGCTGCGGGTACTTCAACTGCCGCTGCGGGTGTGGCAGCCGGTTCTGCGGTTGCTATCGGTGTCGGCGCGGTGGGTGCAGTAGCTATTACTGCACTCGTTGTTAGCAACAACCGCGACAGCAAAAATGGCAGCACCAGTACCAGCACCACCACTTCTACGCATTAATCATTTCTAATATTCATGGGGTTCTTCTGGGGGCCCCATTTTCTTTGCCAGCTTACGGCTCTTAATATGTATAAAAAAATATGCCTGGCCGGCGCGGTTATTACACTCAGCGCCTGCAGCCAATATCGCCCTGGTATTGTTTCACAGACTATTACACAAACCTTTTCTTCGCAGGATGCGAAAATCGATAGCAGTAAAGTTAGCAGCGTTCCCTATGCGTCTATGTCCCTTAAAGTGGATGACGGCCCGTTAGCTTTTATCGTGCTGGCGTGGAATGAAAACCATATTCAGAAGTGGCTTACCGCCGATTCAAAAATGGTCGCCACGCAAAATGGACGCATTATTAAAACCCTCGGTTTTCCGGATAACCTGCTGACGTTTGAAAGCAGCACTCCCGATCCATTAGCCAATCCGTTAATCATTCAGGAAGGGCAACAGTGGAAAGCACAAACGCAGTGGAAGAGTGATGCTTTCCACGCGGCTTCAGTGACTTCACGCTTCCATTGGGCAGGCACGCAAGATTTCACCATTGTCGGTAACACCCGCAATTATCGTCTGCTGGAAGAACAGGTTTCTTCTGACGTTGATGGTGCCACTTATACCCAACGTTATTGGGTCGATGCGCAAACCGGGCAGGTGGTTCACAGCGAACAAACCCTGCATCCTCATGGCCCGGTGTGGTCCCTCACTTTACTGAAACCTTATTCCTGATGATGAAACCACTCTTGCTTACCGCCACCTTGTTGGCGGTAGCCCCGCTGAGTTACAGCCAGGGGCAGGTTACTCTTATTTGTCAGCCTGCATGTTCCACCGCCAATGTGAATGCCAACGACCTGAGTGAACTGGTCACAAGCTCTGCATTGCCTGCCAATATCGACTGGCGCACCGCGAAGATTTCAACACCTGCGAGCGATGCCGAACAGCAGCAACGCCAGCAGCAGATTGTCGCAAAGCTTGCAGCACTGGCTAATCAGTTGCGGCAGCAGGGCGATTATCTTCTGGCTCAGCGCGTTAACGTTTTGCGCCAGCGAATCAATGAATGGAAAGCGGTCGGTGCTTATCGCCTCTCTCTGGACCCGGATGTTGTACGTCTGAAATCTGAATATTCACCGAAGCTTGCGGGCGATTATCGTCTGTACATTACGACCGTTCCGAAATCGGACCTGACGTTATGGAACAGTTCGCGAACTGACGTCACTTGGGTTGCAGGCAAACAGACCGCTGCTTATGTCTCTATTGACCAGCAACAGCCCGGTATCGATGCGGACACCGTGACGGTGATTGCGCCAGACGGCACCACGGAAACTGTACCCACAGGTTACTGGAATCGTCGTTACCATGAGCCACAGCCCGGCAGCCAGATTTGGTTGAACCTGCAAACGTCCGCATTACCACAAGGTTATCAGTCGCTTAACCAGGACATTATCCACTTGCTTACACAACGGACTGTCGCGCCATGAAGCTCACTACACTCAGTTCTATGATTGCGCTGTCTCTTGGCGGCTTCAGTCACGTGGCCAGTGCTGACTGGGGCACGCCGTTATATACCCCGTACGTCACCCCTTCGCAGTCAGATTTTGGTGGTGTTGGCTTATTGCAGATGCCCACCGCGCGTATGGCCCCTTCTGGCGAATTCAACGTGAACTACCGGGACAATGACCAATACCGTTTCTGGTCGTTAACCCTGCAGTTAATGCCGTGGCTGGAAAGCACCATCCGCTATACCGACGTGCGTACTCGCCGTTACGGTGCGGAAGATTTCAGTGGTGACCAGACCTATAAAGATAAAGCTATCGACCTGAAAGCTCGCCTGTGGCAGGAAACTCGCTGGACGCCGGACATCTCGTTGGGCTTCAGAGATATCGGCGGTACGGGCTTGTTCGACAGCGAATATCTGGTGGCGACGAAAGCGGCGGGGCCGTTTGATTTCACGCTTGGTATGGGTTGGGGCTATGTTGGCAACAGCGGCAATATCACTAACCCATTCTGCAAAGCCAGCGAGAGTTTTTGCCAGCGCGAGGAAGGTTACAGCGGCAGTGGCGGTAAGGTTGATTCGGAGCGATTTTTCCACGGCCCAGCGGCACTGTTCGGTGGTGTGGAATACCAGACGCCGTGGCAGCCACTGCGCTTTAAGGTGGAATACGACGGGAATAATTACCGTGACGATCGCGCCGGCAAGCTGGCACAAGATAGCCCGATTAACGTTGGGATGCTGTACCGTCTGGGCGACTGGGGCGATCTGAATCTGGGTTACGAGCGTGGTAACACGATGACCTTCGGCTTCACGCTGGTCACCAATTTTGAGGCGCTACGCAGTCCGGCACAAAAACCTTCCCGGCCTGTTTATGCGCCAGCCACGCAACCCGCAGATTTTGACCCGCACACGGCGGATGCCCAGCTTAATGCGCTGCGTGACAACGCCGGTCTATCATCGCCGTCCATCCAGCGAGCAGGGGATACGGTGTATGTTTCTGGTGAGCAAACCGATTACCGGGTTCGCGAAGAAGGGATCGAGCGCGCTAACCGCATCGTGATGAATAATCTGCCGGAAGGCACGCGTCAGATTGTGGTGACTGAAAACAGCGAACGTCTGCCAATGATCAGCCATCGCAGTGATGTGGCGTCGCTTGACCAGGCGTTTAGCGGTGTGCCACTCGGCACGGCTGCCCCTGAAAACATTGACGTTCATCTGGAGCCACAGCAGCCACCGCATATGCAGGCTGGATACGCCGAGAAGCAATCTTCTCTGAGCTTCGACTGGTCGCCGATATTAAACCAGTCATTCGGCGGACCTGAATCGTTCTATATGTATCAATTTGCGCTGAGCGGCAGTGTCGATTACCAACTGACCGATAACTGGAAAATTGGCGGCGTGGCGTGGCTTAACGTGTACAACAACTACGACAAGTTCAACTTCACCGCTCCTCCGCCTGACAGCCACATTCCACAGGTGCGTACCCATATTCGTGAGTATGTCGACAGTAGCGACCTGTACCTGAATAACCTGCAACTTACGCGTATTGGCGCACTGGGCGATGGTTGGTACATGCAGAACTACGGCGGCTATCTGGAGATGATGTTTGCCGGGGTGGGGAGCGAAGTGCTGTACCGTCCGCTGGATCAACAGTGGGCCGTGGGTGCCGATCTGAACTGGGTTAAACAGCGTGACTGGAACGACCCGATGAGAATGGCCGACTACAGCGTGACCACCGGAAATGTGACGGGTTACTGGCAGCCGTGGTTTGCCGATGAGTTCCTGTTGAAAGTGAGTGTCGGGCGCTATCTGGCGGGCGATAAAGGCGGCACGCTGGATATTTCTCGCCGCTTCTCAAGCGGGATTACCGCTGGCGCCTACGCCACATTGACCAACGTGTCGTCTCACGATTACGGCGAAGGGAGCTTCACTAAAGGGTTCTATATCTCGATTCCACTGGATTTGCTGAGCACGCGACCGACGAACACCGAGGCAGGCTTCAACTGGGTTCCGTTGACGCGTGATGGCGGCCAGCCATTGCAGAAACGTTACTCGCTGTACGGCTTCACGGATGCGCGCGGTGCGCAATATTGAGTGTTGCCTTCCATGGCTAATTTTTATGAGTATTAAGGGCGGTTTACCGCCCATTTCCCAGGTCGTTGGCACAGCAAAAAATCGTTAAAACTCTACCCAGCTATCTTTACTGTTCGCCGCCGTTTTTCTGGCTGGTTTTGGCTGAGTGTGATGAGGGGCAGAAGGGCGAATGTCTGCCGCCTCCGTTTGGGTTTTTGAAACCCGAAATATCGACACCACTTTCTCCAACTGCACCGCCTGATCTTCAAGCGAGCTTGCGGCAGCGGAAGATTCTTCGACTAATGCCGCATTCTGTTGGGTCGTTGTATCCATTTCTGCCATCGCTTGCGCAATCTGCGAAATCCCTCGACTTTGTTCATCGGTCGCCGCCGCAATTTCACTCATGATATCTCTCACCTGGATAACGGACGTTTCAATATTTTCCATGGCGACACCTGCACCTTCCACCAGACGGAACCCTGAATCGACGTAAGAAACTGATTCGTGAATTAAGGTTTCAATCTCTTTTGCTGACTGCGCACTTCGCTGCGCCAGGTTACGCACTTCACCGGCTACTACGGCAAAACCTTTCCCTTGATCTCCCGCTCGTGCTGCTTCAACGGCGGCATTCAACGCCAGAATATTGGTCTGGAATGCGATGCTGTTGATGACGGTCGTGATTTCCGAAATACGGTGCGAGCTGCTCTGCACGTTTTTCATCGTGTCGATGACCATCTTAGAAATCTGACTTCCTTCATTGGCTTTTTGCGAGGCGGCTTCCGCTAACTGACGCGCATGTTTGGCATTTTCGGCATTCAGGGCGACGGTGGATGTCAGCTCTTCCATGCTGGCGGCGGTCTCCACCACGGCGGCAGATTGCTGCTCGGTACGTGCGGATAAATCCATATTACCGGCGGCAATTTCAGACGATGAGCGCGCAACGCTGTCGACGCCATCACGCACGTTATGAATAATATCTTTCAAATTGTTGTTCATCGTGGCGACAGCCTGCATCAGCAGACCCGGCTCATCACGACGGACACTTTCCAGCGTGCTGGTGAGGTCGCCTTTGGCAATTTGCTCGGCAACCTGCAGCGTTTCAATCAATGGGCGCGTAATAGAACGGGTGATCACGAAGGCCATCAATATGCCGATAATAATCCCGATAAGCGCGACGATTTCCATCTGCAACTCGGCATTCAATACGCCTTTCTCAGCCGTTTTTTGTTGTAGCGTAAATTGATTTGTGACCGCACTCGTTAACTCCACCGCCCGCGCAGTTAAGTTGTTCGATGCCGTGTTAACCGTATTCCATGAGGTACGATAAAGCGGCATTTCCGCAGCAAAACCGTGCATTTCCTGCATGCTTTTTTGCAGCCAGTCGTGTTGTATCGCCGGAAGCACCGCTAACATTTGTTCGGCGCTGGTCATGGCGTTGGCAAGACGCTCATTGAGGGCTTTTTGACTCTGCTCTGTTGGGTTTTCTTTATAATCGTTCAGCGCGGAGTCGATATCATTGAACATAAAAGCGAGCTGCGAAAGCTGGGTTTGCTGATCGTCATTCAGCGTATTGTCACGGCTTAGCCGATCGGCAATTAAAGACTTGTTATAGAGATCTTTCGAATTCAGGAGTTGAATATCTTTCTCTTTTTGACTTAACGCGTCAACAAAAGGGCGAGTTGCCGCGATATAGTTTTTAACCGCTTTTTCAGTGACGACCAGTGACTGCATCCCTTCAGTTGACCAGCTAAGATGCTTCATTTGGCTCACAATGGTATCCATTTTTGCCAGCGCACTTTTATTTTGCTCAAGGTATTTTGCATTATGGGTGTATTGGTAATTGGTACGGCCCAGTCTTGCGGCTGAAAGTGAGTTAAATAATTGTGTGCTCATCGACATTTTATTAATTTTATCTTGCACGTTTTTTAAGCCGACGATGCCCGATATCACGATAGCAACAGTAACCAACAAAACCACTGTAAAACCAAAGGAAAGCTTTTTACTCACTTTTAAATTTGAAAAATAGTTTTTTACACTCATCGTTATATTCCGTTTCGGTGTGAAGCCCAGGTGCTTATAAAAAGGCCCTGGGCATACTATGCCCAGGGCAAGAGATTCTGAGGCGACTCAATCTCCCAGAATATTAACTAACTTCACTCTCTCCTTTGTTTGCTCAGAATTAGGCAGGAGATCACTAATTCTGTAATAGACTGGCGTGATATCAAGGTAGTTAATAATGTAGCCACAGCCCTTGATGTTACGAATAAAGTCGGCAGGTAAGCCCAACGTGTTAAGTTTCTTATTAAGGTTGTGGAGTACCTGCCACAAACGTTGTGATGAAGAACTGAGGTCATTATTTTCCCATACGTTCTTGAACAATTCTTCTTTGGTCACTTCTCTATTACGGGCATGCTTTAACAGATACAAAAATAACTGCAACATAGTCTCATTAAATGAAATTGTGCCGAAAATAAAATTTTTATTAGCTCGGGTAGAAGGAAGGCGATACATCCGCCCAGTTTCTACATCAAAATGAATTTCTTTGCCGATAATAAAGCCATATAAATGGTAGCTCATGTCTTTCATGCTCATAGGTAATAGCAATGGCCATAGTATTGCCGAACATATATATTTCTTATAAGCCACAAACTTTATAAGGACGATTATATGTGGGCAGAAAATACTTTCAACATCGAGTCAGACCTGCGTTTTTTAGCCCTTAAAATGGGGTCGGTGAAGCGTAACGAGTTGCCTGAGTGAAATTTTCAGCATAAAGTTTTGATAAAAAGCGTGGTGTTAATTATTTATGCTGGTTTTGGTCATATCGCCATAGCTCAATGTAAAACACCAAATTTCTGTTTTAAACAGAGAGTTCAACTGGATAACCCGATACAGATCTGTTTTTACTGGATTATCTGTGCTGAATTAAGCTTTGAATGCTATTGCGTCTCTGCTCCCTTCCTTCCAGTCAATAACCTTAATCAAGATTGACGTTGTCCATCGTTTAACCAATACATCTGCCGAAGGATGAATCTCATCATAAAGGCTCCGGATGCAATGAGGAGTGATGTTATGTGATTTATACTGATTCAGAGTCCTGAGTTATTACTCTTGTCAGCGTGCATGCGGTACAGGATGTAATCTGTAGTTTGTTGATTATAAAAAAGAAAAAATATGATTAAGATTTTTTTGATTTTACAGGTTGTGGTCGGCGAGACAATAACGCCCGCTCTTTCGTTAAGTGGAGCTCAATGATGAGACGTGTTTTCCTGATCAATGGCACTCTTGTTTTTGATCCGGATAAACACAGCCTTCGTCCTGTGCAAGGCCATGACGGAAGAGCTGTTGTTATCCACACGCCTGCGAGCGAATGTTTACTGAAGCTGCTTGAGCATAATAATCAGGTGCTAACGCAGAAGTTTTTGTTCGAAGAGGTGTGGGAAAAACACGGTTCAGTGGTCACGACGAATACGCTTTACCAGAATATTGCGTCAATCAGGAAAGGGCTCAAATCAGCGGGTCTTGCCGAAGACATCATCAAAACAATGCCAAAGATGGGGTTTAAGTCGATAGCCGTATTGCGCATTGGCGTTCCCGAAGATTTTTTATCTGAATCAGAAACTCAGCCAGAAGTATTCACAAACATACCTGCCAGCATGGTTGAGAATAAAAAAACACCTGGTCGTTTTGCGCACTTTATAAGTTCAAAATGGTCCTTTTTATTTGCGGGCCTGCTTGCCGTACTTTGCTGGGGCATGCTTGTTATAAACCTGATAAAAGAAGACTCATTTTACAAAAACTATAGCTACATCGGCTTGGTTAACGGCTGTGAACTTTACTCTTCTTATCCTGGTGTAGATACCAGCACAAACAGTTTTGTCGCCATGAATAAACGTTATCCTCTGGTTTGTAACATGGGCAGCGTCGTTTATATGACGATAAATCGTCTACAGGAAGGCTCATCCGTTCAGCTATGTAATAAGAAAATAGAAATCCGTGACGCGCACTGCAAGTCCTACTTTTTCAAACGAGGTGCCTATGAACAATAAAAAATTAGGTGTTATCTGGGTAGGCATTTTGTCAATGATTATTATCCCATTGCTATCTATCGCGTATATTCGTTACGATGAAAATCATTTCTCCTGTGAAAGTCAGTTAATCCTTATTGGTAAGGATGACCATTATAATTCGATTATGCATTATACCTTCGCGGATGGTTTCGGGAGTTTTGAAAGTTTGGGATCATTCCATCGTAGTCATAATCCCCCTGTATCTCGCACCAATAATTTCCCCTTCAAATATTGGAAGGAGCAAGGCGACACGATTATGGTCGCTGACGATAGCAGCGATCCGCCGGAAGACATGAAGCAACTTTTCACCTTCCTGCCTGACTTTTTTTATACTAAAGATCGCGGGCTGCGCGTGCATATCTTGCGTGAAAATGACTCGGGATATCTCTTTACCGACAATAATTCGCCTCTGTTTTACTGTACCCGTATACCTGCGCGCTCCCTCAATCCGAATTAATATGCACCTTACTGTAGCGCCGCTTCCATGCGGCGGGTGTTAATCCCATCGCTTTACGAAATACCTTCCGGAAATAGCCCACATCCTGAAACCCGCAACGTTCGGCAACTTCGCTCAATGAGCAGGCGTCGCCAATCAACATTTTCTCTGCACTGTGCACGCGCTGACGGTGAATCGCCTCGGTAATGGTTAACTGGAAAGTCTGACGGTAAACGCGCCCAAGATAGTCCGCATTGCAATGCAACTGGCTTGAAAGCATCGATGTGGAAATCGGCAGATGAAATTGAGTGCGAATTAATTGTTGTGCTTTGTAAGCAAGGACTGCGCCACTGTTATCTGTATGCGTATTGTCGAGCACTGCTACGGAAAGTTGCTGCATGATCAGCAATAAAATTAACTCCAGTGCGCTGCTGCGCATCATGGATTCTTGCTCGCTTAAAAACTGGCGGAATAAAGAAATAACATATTGGGGGTTAATCACTTGCCCATGTTGAGGTAGTGATATTAACGATACCGGCAAGTCTGATTTTTTATTATGTTGCGCATTGAGTTCGAAGTGTAGCCAGTAGAATTTTAAATCAGACGGGAAGGTTCCTACTCCGACGTGTTTCCTGTGGGGCCAGAGTAATAAACTTTCCCCTTCTTTAACGCTGAACAGCGTGTCATTTTCCCGGATCGTAAGTATCCCTTTTTCAACAAAAATTAATTCCCACGAGTCGAGCTCACGCTGTGGATGTCTACCGACACCTCGCGAAATAAACAAGCCGCCATTTTGCACCGATATGGGTAAAGATATATTTAAATCAAGCAATTAGATCACCATTGAATCTGTTTTCCCGAACCAGTGTAGTAAAAAACCTTCGCTGGGTGGGATTACTCACGACGTTTGGCGATCTTGTTCACAGTTTTATCTTTAGGTCGGAATTGTCATCTTTTTATACTTTTCTCTCGCCTTGTTGCTCTCTAGATTGAGTGCCAATTTATGTAGGTCATTTGCAAATACAAAAATAACAAACCCAGTTTTTAAATCCAAATACCCATAAAATATCGAGGCGTAAATCATGACCTCTACCCCTATAAATAATACTGATATTTCAACTTCGGCTTTAAATGACAGGCTCTCGATACGCGAGAAAATAGGTTACGGATTAGGTGATGCGGGCGGAACAGTTATCACCTGTCTTATCATGAATTTCCTCACCTTTTTCTATACCGATGTTTTTGGATTAACCCCCGCTATTGTCGGCACGCTGTTTATCGCTTTGCGTGTCTTTGACGCCATTTCCGACCCTCTGATGGGGATTCTGGCTGACCGTACACAAAGCCGCTTTGGGCGCTTTCGCCCGTGGCAATTGTGGGTTGCGGTGCCGATTGGCGTTATCGGCGTGCTGACCTTCACCGTGCCAGACCTCAGCGCCAATATGAAAATCCTTTGGGCATTCGGTACCTACCTTTTGCTTTCCATCGGCTATACCGCCATCAACGTGCCTTACTGTGCGTTGATCAACACCATGACAACTCGCCACGATGAAGTGATTTCCTGTCAGTCCTGGCGCTTTGTGCTGTGTGGCGTAGCGGGCTTTTTGGTATCCGTTGGTTTGCCGTGGCTTGTGGAAATCATCGGTCAGGGCAACGCCGCAAAAGGCTACCAGATGGGTGTCGGCATTTTGTGTACCGTGGCGGTGGGAATGTTCCTGTGCTGCTTCTTCTGGGTGCGCGAACGTGTGCCGTTGGCGTTGATGGGCAAATTTACCCTGCGCGAACACCTGGCGGGCCTGCGTAAAAATGACCAACTGTTACTGAGCCTGGTGATGTCGTTCCTGCTGATCAACGTGTTTAACCTGCGCGGTGGCGGCTACATGTATTTCATCACCTATGTACTGCAAGGTAGCGCTGGCTTTGCCTCTCTGTTCTTCACCATGGTGACGTTCGCATCGATTCTGGGTGCGGTGATCGTTAACCCGCTGGCTAAGCGTTTCGATACCGTAAAACTCTATTACTACACCAATCTGGTGTTGGCCGTTCTTGCCGTTGGCATGTGGCTTTTACCTACCGGCGCGGCGTTCCAGACCTTATGGTTGTTCGTGATACTGGCAAATGGCGTGATTCTCGGTTTCACGTTGCCGTTGCACTTTTCCATCATGGCATTTGCCGATGATTACGGCGAATGGAAAACCGGTGTGCGTTCATCTGGCATGAACTTCGCGTTCAATCTGTTCTTTATCAAATTAGCCTGGGCCGCCAGTGCCGGAATCATCAGTCTGGTGTTTATATTCGTGGCCTATCAGCCAGGCCCAGAACACCAAACAGCGGCGTCGTTATCAGGCATTACCGCGCTGGAAACCTTGTTGCCGGCCGCATTCCATCTGTTACTGGCTCTGGCGATTCGCCGTTGCCGTTTGAATAACCCCATGATGGCGCAAATTTCCACTGACCTACGTCAGCGCCATGTCCAGACCGCCTGAGGAGTTGTTATGAATCAGCCTGATATTTTACAGGAAGTAGACCTGCACAAACTGAAAGTGACAGATGCGTTTTTGGGCCAGTACCAACGGCTGGTGCGCGATGTGGTGATCCCCTATCAGTGGGACGCGTTAAATGATCGCATTACCGAGGCTGACCCGAGCCACGCCATCGAGAATTTTGAGATTGCCGCAGGGCGTAAAGATGGCGAGTTTTACGGCATGGTTTTCCAGGACAGCGATGTGGCGAAATGGCTGGAAGCGGTGGCGTGGTCACTGTGCCAGAAACCAGACGCAGAGCTTGAAAAAACCGCCGACGACGTTATCGAACTGGTTGAAGCGGCGCAGTGTGAAGACGGTTATCTGAATACTTATTTCACCGTCAAAGCCCCGACCGAGCGCTGGACGAATCTCGCCGAATGCCACGAACTTTATTGCGCAGGGCACATGATTGAAGCCGGTGTGGCTTTCTTCCAGGCGACGGGAAAACGCCGCTTGTTAGATGTGGTGTGTCGTCTGGCTGACCACATCGACAGTGTGTTTGGTCCGGGCGCGGACCAACTCCATGGCTATCCGGGGCATCCTGAAATCGAACTGGCGCTGATGCGCTTGTATGAAGTGACTGACAATCAGCGCTATTTAGATCTGGTGAATTACTTTGTTGAAGAGCGTGGAGCACAGCCGCATTTTTACGATATTGAATATGAAAAACGTGGGCGTACCTCGCACTGGAACATTCACGGCCCGGCATGGATGGTGAAAGACAAAGCCTACAGTCAGGCGCATGAACCATTGGCGTTACAGCAAACGGCCATTGGCCACGCGGTGCGCTTTGTTTACCTGATGGCGGGCGTGGCGCACCTTGCGCGGCTGCATAAAGACGAAGAGAAGCGCCAGACCTGTTTGCGTTTGTGGGACAACATGGTGCAGCGCCAGATGTATATTACTGGTGGGATTGGCTCGCAAAGCAGCGGCGAAGCATTCAGCTCGGATTACGATTTACCAAATGACACGGTTTATGCAGAGAGCTGTGCTTCTATTGGACTGATGATGTACGCCCGCCGCATGTTGCAATTGGAAGCTGACAGCCGTTTTGCAGACGTGATGGAACGTGCGTTGTACAACACTGTTCTGGGTGGCATGGCGCTGGATGGTAAACACTTTTTCTACGTTAATCCGCTGGAAGTGCATCCGAAAACCCTGGCGTTTAACCATATTTATGACCACGTGAAACCGGTTCGCCAGCGCTGGTTTGGCTGCGCCTGCTGCCCGCCCAATATCGCGCGTGTGCTGACCTCGCTCGGCCATTACATTTACACCCCGCAACCGGACGCGTTGTATGTACATCTGTATGTTGGAAACGAAATGGAAGTGCCGGTGGGTGACAAAGCATTACGCCTGAAAATTAGTGGCGATTATCCGTGGCACGAACAGGTCGAGATAGCCGTGACTTCTGCGCTGCCGGTGCAACACACTCTCGCGTTGCGTTTGCCAGACTGGTGCGAAAGCCCGCAAGTGTTGCTCAACGGTGAAAGCTGCAAAGGGGAAATGCGCAAAGGTTATCTGCATCTTCATCGTCTATGGCAAGAGGGTGACCACCTCACTCTGACGCTGCCAATGCCGGTTCGCCGTGTGTATGGTCATCCGTTATTGCGCCATGTAGCCGGGAAAGTGGCGGTGCAGCGCGGGCCATTGGTGTATTGCCTGGAAGAAGCGGATAACGGCGCGGAACTGCATAACCTTTGGCTGCCAAAAGAGAGCACATTTAGTTTGATTGAAGGCAAAGGCATCTTCGCCCATAAAGTGCTGATTCAGGCCGATGGCCTGCGGAAGACTTGCGAGAAAGCCGACCAACAGGCGTTGTATCACTACGATAAATCGCCGGTGAAAGCCGAGCAGAAGAAGCTGACCTTTATTCCGTGGTTTAGTTGGGCAAACCGTGGGGAAGGGGAAATGCGTATTTGGGTGAATGGCGAGTAAAAGTTGAGGGTGGATTAGCGTAAGCGACATCCACCTATTTACACCGGCTATTTCTGCTTCGCCAGCCACACCGCGCCAAGCATTCCGGCTTTATTGCCCAGCTTGCAAGGGCGAATCGGGACTTTCAGCACATCCCAGAATTTAAATCCTTCGAGATGACGCTCCAGCATTGGGTACAGCATTGGCTGTGTGCTGACGCCACCGCCGAGTAAAATGGCCTGCGGGTCGAACAGCGATACTACGCTATAAATTCCGCGCGCCAGATATTTCACCCAGTTGTCGATAACGCCCTGAATATGCAGGTCTGTTTCGGCGCGGGCAAAAATATCCTGACCACGGATTTTCTCTTCGGCGGGGATGTTCATTTCGCGGCGGCATGCTTCCATCAGCCCTTTGGCAGAGGCGAGCTGGTGCATGTCTTCACCGTATTTTCCCACAGGCAGAACACCAAACTCGCCCGCGCGGAAGTGCGAACCACGCATTAATTCGCGGTTTACGATAATCCCACCGCCGATACCGGTGCCAATGGTGATGCAGACCAGTGACTCATACTCATTCCCCGCGCCCAGCCACATCTCACCGAGTGCGGCGCAGTTGGCATCATTTTCAACGGTAATCGGAAGGTCGGTTAATGCGCCGAAAATCTCCAGTAGATTGCTGCCATCAAGAAACTCTAGCGCGCCAGCCTTGGGGACATTTCCGGTATGAGGGTTTATGTATCCGGGGAAACTGATGGCAATACCGGCAATTTCATTATGCTGCCGATAGCCTGCAACCACACTTTGCCAGGCATCAAGAAACAGCTGCTTGTCATAGTGTGTGTCATATTCTTCGGCAATCAGCACCTCTCCCTCTTCTGTGAATAAACCGTGCTTAACATGGGTACCGCCTACATCGAAACCAATAAACAGGCGCATCAGCATTCCTCGAAATCTTTAGGGTCTAATAAATGGGGAAATGGAAAAAAGGGAATCATTAAGTATGTCTCAAATCATTCTGCCTGCTGGCTGAATACTCTGAATCATTCGATTTTTAATCCGTGACCTGTGTCGTAAAGCCTTCAAACATTGGCGAAGAAATCACCACTGGCGACTACGCTTGTGTGTGCAACCGACAAGGAGATACACATGACAAATAATCCTCCAGATACCCGAATCATCCCTGGCGAGTATGGTTTTCCGCTAAAACTTAAACCGCGTTACGACAACTTTATCGGTGGCCAGTGGGTCCCACCGGTTGAAGGACAATACTACGAAAACCTGACGCCTGTGACGGGCCAACCGCTGTGTGAGATTGCCAGTTCCAGTAAAGGCGATATCGATTTAGCGCTGGATGCGGCGCATGAAGCAAAAGCAGGTTGGGGCGGAATGTCCGTTCAGGAACGCGCCAATATTCTGTTTAAAATTGCCGATCGTATGGAGCAGAACATTGAGCTGCTCGCGGCGGCGGAAACCTGGGATAACGGCAAGCCAATCCGCGAAACCAGCGGTGCTGACGTACCTTTAGCTATCGACCATTTCCGCTATTTTGCATCCTGTATTCGTGCACAAGAAGGCGGGATCAGTGAAGTTGACGGCGATACCGTGGCGTATCACTTCCACGAACCGCTTGGCGTGGTGGCGCAGATTATTCCGTGGAACTTCCCGCTGCTGATGGCGAGCTGGAAAATGGCTCCGGCGCTGGCGGCAGGTAACTGCATCGTGCTGAAACCGGCGCGTCTGACCCCGCTTTCCGTATTGTTGTTGATGGAACTGGTGGGGGATTTACTGCCGCCGGGCGTCATCAACGTGGTGAATGGTGCTGGTGGTGAAATCGGTGAATATCTGGCGACGTCAAAACGCATCGCCAAAGTGGCGTTCACCGGCTCCACTGAAGTAGGCCAACAGATCATGCAGTACGCGACCCAGAATATTATTCCGGTGACGCTGGAGCTGGGCGGTAAATCCCCGAACATCTTCTTTGCTGATGTGATGGACGAAGAGGACGCGTTCTTCGACAAGGCGCTGGAAGGTTTCGCGCTGTTTGCCTTTAACCAGGGCGAAGTGTGTACCTGCCCGAGCCGCGCGCTGGTGCAGGAATCCATTTACGAACGTTTTATGGAACGTGCGATTCGCCGCGTCGAATCTATCCGCAGTGGCAACCCGTTGGACTCCCGTACACAAATGGGTGCGCAGGTTTCGCAAGGGCAGATGGAAACAATCCTGAACTACATTGATATCGGCAAAAAAGAGGGCGCAGATGTGCTCACCGGCGGGCGTCGTAAAGCGCTGGAAGGCGATTTGAAAGCCGGTTATTACCTCGAGCCGACCATTCTGTTTGGTAAAAACAACATGCGTGTCTTCCAGGAAGAGATCTTCGGACCTGTTCTCGCCGTCACCACCTTCAAGACCATGGAAGAGGCGCTTGAGCTGGCGAACGATACGGAATACGGCCTGGGCGCGGGTGTCTGGAGCCGTAACGGTAATCTGGCGTACAAAATGGGCCGTGGCATCCAGGCGGGGCGCGTGTGGACGAACTGTTATCACGCTTATCCGGCGCATGCTGCGTTTGGCGGCTATAAACAATCTGGTATTGGGCGCGAAACGCATAAAATGATGCTGGAGCATTACCAACAAACTAAATGTTTGCTGGTGAGTTATTCCGATAAGCCGTTAGGGCTGTTCTGACGGGTAGCAGTTTATTGGCAATACGCTGTTGGAATCTTTGAGTATTCCAACAGCGGAATGATTTTGCAAGGTGGATAAGCGCCAGCGCCATCCACCATTTACTTTTTTTCCGGATGGTGCATATTCGGCCTATGAAACTTCCTTGATATTAATCGTACAAACAAGCCGTTGATTTCAATAAATCGGCGTGCTGATAAATATCATCCAGTGTTGCAATTGGGTGGCGTGTTTCATTTTTCTCTGCGTCAAAAATACCAATATACTTCTGGCTGCGATTAAAATGTAAACGGCATATAGGTTTACGATTATTGTCGTCCAGCAAAATACCAAAATAGCTTTTGGTATCCCTTTGGCTTATTCGACCAGCATCCACAACAGTGCGCACAATTGCTTTGACGATGTGATACCCCTCCATTTCTTCAAGGGTGGTCTGGATTTCATTTTCGTCGCCAGGCCCCTGTTCTTCTGGTTCTGTTCCTGAAGATATTTCTGTTGTAACTGGTGGATTTTGCACACCGCTTATGGCTGATTTCAGTCTTTCATTTATCTGGTCGTTCAGGAATTGGGTTGCTGCTTTTCTGGTTAATTCTGTAAATGAATCCCGGACTTTTTGCGTGATGATTCCATCATAAACTCGTGATGCGAAGAATTTGACGAAATCTTCGTCGGGAGCAGTAAATTGTGAGCTAATTAATTTCTTTATTTGGCTGAGATATTTTAGCTCTCCTGCTGCGTTGATAATTGACTCAACATCGAATGCGGATTTAGTTAGCTTGCGCAATTCCGGTAAAACGTACTCATCAATATCAAGTAAATCGAATTCAAGAAATGGCTTTTCATCCATTTTATTTGGAGAATCAAGATCGGTGAAAAATTTATAGACCTGGCCATTTGTTAGAATTGAAATACGTGCATTTGTAACGTGAAAGTACCTGAATAGCTGAGAGGCATGGTTCAGATTCAGTGCGTCACCAATTTTTTTACATTCAATAAGGATTTGTACTTCGCCATTTTTACAAATAGCGTAATCGATCTTTTCACCCTTTTTTGTCCCTACATCGCAAATAAATTCTGGAATCACTTCTGTAGGATCAAAAACATCATAGCCTAAAACATTATGGATAAATGGCATGATAAACGCGGTTTTCGTGGCTTCTTCAGTTTGAATCGCACTTGCTTGTTGTTTTAACTTTGCCGAAAGGGTGCTTAATTTTTCCATAAAATCCATGGTGTTAACCTCATTTGTGAGAATAAATCCATACTCCTTTAAATTGAAAGAAAAAAACTTGAAGTGCGTCAGAAAGGTTAATTTAATTAAATGGTTAGATGATTTTAAATTGTATAACTGAGCAGGTTTTGCAGGGGGATAAGCGGCAGCGCCATTCACCGTTTACATCAGTATTTATGAGCAAATAGTGCCGGATGGCGATGACGCTTATCCGGCCTACAACACGTTTCGTAATACCTACATTGCCGCCAGGTAAATCTCCATAATATCTGCATGAGTGGCCTGGATTGGGTTAGTAAAACCGCAGGCGTCCTTAAGCGCATTTGCTGCGAGCTCGGCAATATCCTTTTCCTTCACATTCAAATCACGTAAACCCGCTGGAATATTGACGCTGCTTGCGAGTTTTTGAATGGCTTTGATACAGGCTTGTGCACCGTCTTGATCGGACATGTGTTTAACTTCCACGCCCATCGCCGCAGCAACATCTCGCAAACGACCAGCCGCAGCAGAACTGTTGAATTTCTGTACATGAGGCAATAACACGGCATTACAGACGCCGTGCGGCAAGTCGTAGAAACCACCGAGCTGGTGCGCCATTGCATGAACGTAACCGAGCGAGGCGTTATTAAAGGCCATACCTGCGAGGAACTGCGCATAAGCCATTTCTTCGCGGGCTTGTTCGTTGCCACCTTCTGCTACCGCGATGGGTAGAGCTTTGCAAATCATGGTCACTGCTTTTAGTGCGCAGGCGTCAGTGATTGGCGTTGCCGCAGTGGAGACATAGGCTTCCACGGCGTGAGTCAGCGCATCCATGCCAGTGGCAGCGGTTAATGACTTCGGCATTCCCACCATCAGTGCGGAATCGTTTACCGACATTATCGGCGTAACGTGTTTATCGACGATGGCCATTTTGATGTGGCGCTCTTCGTCGGTAATGATGCAGAAACGCGTCATTTCTGATGCCGTGCCTGCGGTTGTGTTGATGGCTATCATTGGCAGTTGAGGGTGTTTAGAACGATCAACGCCTTCGTAATCATTGATTTTCCCACCGTTAGTTGCCACCAGGGCAATACCTTTGGCGCAATCGTGAGGTGAGCCGCCACCGAGTGAAATCACACAGTCGCAATTGTGCTGGCGCAGCAGTGCCAGCCCGGCCTGAACATTGCTGGTCGTTGGGTTTGGATGGGTACCGTCAAATACGAAGCTTTGAATATCACGGGTTTCCAGCGCTTGTTGCAGCTGTTTTGCCATGCCCAGAGTTGAGAGAGTGGTATCGGTGACGATCAGCGCCCGTTGTAAGCCATATTCACGTAGGTTGTTTAATGCATCATCGAGGCAGTTCATGCCAATAATGTTGACGGAAGGGATGTAAAACGTGGTTGCAGCCATAATAACTATCCTTAGTTAATGATAATGACTGACAACATATTCTTATAAGGGAAAAGTTAAAGATGAATAAAGAGGAAGTGGAATCTGCGCCACAAAAAGGAAAATTTAAGATGAATCAATGTTATTTATTATTTGTAAATCATAGGGATAGACATATCACTGACAGTCTTATTATTGATTACAGTGATATATCTATAAAAGGGGCATCGGTTATTTGTCTTCCATAAACAACGCCTTATCTCGCAGCAGATGGTCATTACCACGACGGCGGGTAAAACCAATGCGGTCAAAGTATTCAAGAATTTGTACCGCGAGTTTGCGGCCAACGCCCAGGGAATCGCGGAAATCCGCCGCACTGGTGGCACCTTGTGTTTGATCTAATTCACGGATCAAATTGGCGAAAACCTGAATCCGATCATTTCGATAATAACGATCTTTTATGATCGCAGTGACCAGCCCAAGCTGTGCGGCAAATCGCAGCAGCTGGCGCATGGCTTGTTCATCTTGCTGCGTTTCTCGTGCCAGGTCACGTACCCACCACGGCTCATCACCAAACAGCGCATCGACTTTTTGCCAGACAACCCATTGTTCTGCTGAGAAACCCGGTTTGTGGTCGGGTAAATGCAACCAGCCCTGGCGGCTTGCCAGTAACCCTTCCTGGCGCATTTTTTCTATTAACGCCAGAACCAACGGCTCGTCTTCACCTGGTAACGCCATGCGGCGCAGGCGCTCGCGGCCAGGGCCGGGTTGGTCGTCATGCTGCTGATGATAACGCTCGAGTGTGTCGAGCAATTTCTGTTTCCAGCGCGCCGCCATTTCGTCGCTGAGCAGATTGTTGCCCGCGCGCAGAGAGTCGGTGTCGGCCAGCAACGCTTGCAAACCCTGAGCTGTCAATTGCCGTGCCCAGGCGAAGTCAGTTAGCGTGACGGCACTGCGCTGCAAGTGAATATTGAGCGCCTGTTGGTCATTTTCAGCGAGTTTAAGCTGCTGCAACCATGCCAAAAATGCCGGCTGGCGTTTACCCCGTCGCGGTGCGTGCAAAAGTATGGCTCGCGCTCCACCCAGCGTTACCCGAGCACTGATGTCGCGCAGCACCAGGCGGTCGTTGTCGGCAAGCCACAGCGGGACATCCAACACCAGTTCGGCGAGGTCGTCTTCCAGCAGCGAAATTCGCCCCGTAACGTGGCTTGCGGCGGTGTGAATATGCAGCGGCTGCCATTGTTGCAGCGGTGCATGGCTTTGCAGCTGAACAATCACGCGCTCAACCGGCTGGAGTGGTTTTTCATCCAGTAACCAGTCGCCACGTTTGATATCAATTTTTTCCGCATCGCCGCTAATGTTGAGAGCAATGCGCTGCCCGGCACAGGCGGTATCCGTTTTGCTGTTTTGCGCGTGCAGACCGCGCACACGCATCGGTTTATCAGCACCCGTCAGCCATATCGAATCACCCACATTCACTTCGCCACTTAACGCCGTACCGGTCACTACCAGGCCTGAACCTTTTACGGTAAAAGCACGGTCAATGGCGAGGCGGAAACGATGCTGACGCGGATGTGCGCGCTCTGGCAGTGTAAGTAAGTGCTCACGTAGTTCGTCAATTCCGATACCGCTGGTGGCCGCTGTGACAAATACCGTCGCGTCTTGCCAACCGAATTCGCCGAGGGTATCCACAACCGCTGCCCGTACTTCATCAATACGCGCAGCGCTCACGCGGTCAGCTTTGGTTAATGCGACGGTCAGAGACGGTTTCCCGGTTAATTGCAGAATGGCGAGGTGCTCACGGGTTTGCGCCATCACACCGTCATCGCAAGCGACCACTAACAGCGCATGGTCGATACCGCCTACGCCTGCCAGCATGTTGGCGAGGAATTTTTCATGGCCTGGCACATCAATAAAACCGGGAATGCGGCCATCCGGTTGCGGCCAGTAGGCGTATCCGAGATCGATGGTCATGCCACGCTTTTTTTCTTCCGGCAGGCGGTCAGCGTTCACGCCCGTTAAGGCTTGTAGCAGTGTCGTTTTGCCGTGGTCAACGTGCCCGGCGGTAGCAATAATCATCAGTTCAGGTTCTCCATGAAGGCTGATTCATCTTCAAGGCAGCGTAAATCCAGCCATAAACGTCCATCGTTGATGCGGCCAATAACGGGTGTGGATGAATCGCGCAGGCTTTCTACCAGCGAACTTAGCGTGGTGCCGCGGCCATCTTTAGGCGTGAACGTGAGTGCCGCGCTGGGTAAACGGTCAACCGGCAGCGAGCCGCTGCCAATTTGCGATAAACAAGGTTCGACCTGCACCGTAAATTGCGCACCAAATTTACTCTGGAACGCGGGTAACAGGCGATTGGCTTGTTCGGCGATGTCAGCTGCATTGCGGGTCAACAGGCGTAATGTCGGCAACCTTTCGACCAGTGTTTCGGGATGTTGATACAGGCGCAATGTGGCTTCCAGTGCGGCGAGTGTCATTTTGTCAGCGCGCAACGCCCGTTTGAGCGGATGCTGCTGAATACGGGCAATCAGTTCTTTTTTGCCAACGATAATGCCTGCTTGTGGCCCACCGAGAAGTTTATCGCCGGAGAAACTCACCAGACTCACGCCTGCCGCAATCAGTTGCTGTGGCATCGGTTCTTCCGGCAATCCCCACTGGCTAAGATCAACCAGCGAGCCGCTGCCGAGGTCTGTTACGACGGGGATATTGAGCTCGTTGCCAAGTGCGACAAGTTCGGCTTCGTCGACCGCTTTGGTGAAGCCGGCAACCTGGTAATTGCTGGTGTGGACTTTCATCAACAGCGCCGTGTTTTCACCTGCGGCCTGGCGATAATCTTTCAGGTGCGTGCGGTTGGTGGTGCCGACTTCAACTAATTGGCAGCCCGCCTGACGCATCACGTCCGGAATTCGAAACGCCCCGCCGATTTCCACCAGTTCGCCACGTGATACCACCACTTCTTCACCGTTGGCACAGGCCGCCAGCATCAATAACACCGCCGCCGCGTTGTTATTGACGATGCAGGCATCTTCAGCGCCAGTCAGCTCACAAAGCAGGGATGCCAGCGCTTTATCACGATGCCCACGTTCCGCGCCGTGTAAGTCATATTCCAGCGTGATGGGATGGCGCATGACTTGAGTCACCGCTTCAATCGCCGCTTCCGACTGCAACGCCCGGCCCAGATTAGTGTGCAGTACGGTGCCTGTCAGGTTAAACACCGGCAGCAGTGCGCTGCGCTGGCTGGATTCCAGACGTGTCTGCACCTGTGTTGCCCAATCGTCATTCCAGGATGGCAGGGTTTCCCGCGTGCGGATATGTTCGCGCGCTATTTCCAGCATCTCACGCAGGGTATTGACCACCTGAGTGTGGCCGAATTTGTGCATCAAGGCGTTGAATGAGGCGTCACGTAACAATTTGTCGATCGCCGGAAGATGGCTGTACAAGGTGCGATGGGGTGTCATAACAGGCCGCAGAGTGGTGAAATTTCGCGATAGTTTACAGGGGGATCTGGGGGTGTGTCATGGTGCTTTCTGCCTGATTGACGTCGGTTAATTAGGGGGCGGTGAGACAAACCTGGCATATTTAATGTGAGTTTATTTTATTGGCATCTGTTTTTACGATATCGACTATTTCTATTAAAGGGAAAAGGCGCGTAGAATTACTGGACTGGTGTTTATATATTTGAGGTTCATATGGATGAAGAACGCTTAATAAAGCTGATGAATGAAAATGGCTTTACGAAAAAGGAAATAGGTAAATTATTGCTTACCGCTGAAAAGTATCCAGCAACTCTTGAATGGGTTGTGCGTGAGTTTGCCAGACATTTTAAAAATGTGATATTTTCCTGTCTCATTTGCAGCGCTGTTTTATTCTCGATTGTCATCTCTATAGACCATAGTTCAATTTCAAAATTGATGATTCTTGTGGTGTATTTTTTAATGCTATATTTTTTATTCAAAACTACTGCTATGAATTGCATAATAAAATGCTATAAATTCATGCAAGTTGTAAATCGGAAATATAAAGAGGCGGAAGATTCAAATGCAGATTTAAGCTCGTTAAAAGATGTGGGCAATATGGGGAATAGTGACATTATTTTACTGATGAGAAGAAACCGATTTTCTGATAAACAAATAGCTATAATTGAGAGTGTATCTTTTAAGGGACATCAGCCGATTGAAATAATTATCATGCAGCTCTCAAAGAGATTTACGATATTATCGTTTTTATTCACTACTCTTGCAATACTCGCGGTTTCGCTGCCCATCTTAAATGGAGATGAAAATCCCGCGAAGATAACTATTGTAATGTTCGCGGGATTAGTCTTGTTGATGAAATTACTTGCGCTAGATTTGTGTTATAAAGCCAGAAGGGTTGCAAGAAAAATTGACTGGTGATGATGTGTATTTGTCTATCTTCTGCCCGTGTTATCGGGCGGAAGGTTATTGTGAATGCTTTGTATTGTTAGTCCATCAACACTGATTTCTAAGGTCAGGGCTGGAATACTCATGGCTCTGAATCCCATAACCAAATCGGCATTAAGATACTTAAATAGTCTCCATGCATCAGGTTTTGTAACAAAAGAAAAAAGCCCTTTAGCTGATGTTATTAAATCGATACCGCCATATACTATATCTCCATAATATTTAGGGTAACCTAGCATTTCTGCACCTCCTTCATACACTTTTGATAAAAAACCTTTGTAATTTGGGTCTGAATTAAGAAAAGCACCTCCATTTTCGTGCATTGCATTAAATCCATGAAGCGTGATAATTATACCGCAAAATATTACAGGAATTCCTATAATAGCGCCAAAGCCTGTGCTGCTCAGCATAATTCCACTTTCGATAATATTGATACCGACGCCGACTTCAGCTATCCCACCTACAAATCCCACTTCCTTGATAAAATAAAACATCGTACCCTGATTTTTTCTGACATCCGCAACGGCATACTGTTTGGCTTTTCTTTGTCGAATCAGGTTTTCCTGTTTGATTAAATAATCTCGCTCTTGTTTTAATTCATTTATGGCTAGCGATTTCTGTTGTGATGAGTATTCACCATTAATTATTTCTAGTTTATTTGCGATAAAAAGAGATAGATTATTTTTAAAATCCATCCTAATTCTGGCATCAGTTATGAACTGTGCAGCAGTTAGCCCGCTTTCGGTTACAGCACGAGCTTCAAGACCTCCCATGGTTCTGTAGTAATCATTCATGCGACCATTGTCACTGCCAAATAAACCGTCCATATTAAAATATCCTGTCTTCCCATAGACTATAACTGGATGTCCCCGCTAAAACATGTTCCCAGGTTATGCTTTCATATTTTAAAGAAATAGTCTCTATGGGTTGGGCGTCATTGTGGGTCAATGAGTTTGGCGAGACGAAACTGAAGTCGGCAATGGTCGCTTTGATTAGTTTAATACGGTAAAATAGAATTTGAATGCCGGATCTATCTGTTCTGTACGCTTCAAATACTGCCTCCATTTTCTCATTGTTGGATATTGCAGAAGCTAATAGTGGAGATGATTTATCGATCGGCTTTTTGAACGTTACCGATTGGTGATTAACGTTTTGCTCACGGGAAATAGCATGGGAAAGCTCGTAAATCAGTATTTGATCTCGATGGGATGCCTGATAGGCATTGCCTATTGAATCATAAGAAGAGCAGCCGCCTGATATCAATCCTTGCTGTTCGCCGGTTAAAGAGAGATAAATATTATTTGCCATAATAGTGATTCCCGTATTAATGAGTTGTTGTCTCAGGCTGTTTGAGTTGTAGACAAAGAATTTGCCCATCAGAAACGTGCATTCTTATTTCATTAGCTGGAATGGCTGAGAGTATTTCAAAGCAGACCATCATGACGGCCGCCAATTTTTCTTCGAGAATAAGAGGACTGTGGTCGACATTCTCACAAATTTCTTTTGTGAGATTTCTTATAGCTTCTTCATTTTTTGAACCAATGGAGGACATTAGTACAACTCATGAAATGACACTAATAATGAGTCCATTTTTCTACGCTAATAATGGGTAAAGGGTGATGCTTTTTTATAGATTGTCTGAAAACGGACTTTTTTATTAGAGCGGGGGTTAGAGTGGAGTTGCTTAATATCGAAACGCCTGGTAGTGCAGCCAAGCGTTTATATTTAGAGTTAGATCATGCTGCTGGCGGTTCGGTGCGGGCAAAACTTTCACGTTCGAAAAGTTTTTCTACCAGTTTCACCAGATGCGGGCGGTCAACACACCAGCCTGGGGAAACGCGGCGAAAATTGAGATAACCCACTGCGCAGGCCACTGCGATTGTTGCGACACAAATGTTTTCCGCGTCCAGCTTCTTGTCTGCTGCGTATTGTTCGAGCAGCGTCAGGCCACGGCTGATTTTTTCCCGTTGGCGGAGTAGTTCGACTTCTGATTGCTGCTCAATGGGGCGTTGGCGTTCGCGTACGGAAACCAGCGCTGCGTCCATGATACCGTCCGCAAGGGCTTCCATTTGTCGCATTTGCAGTGCGGCTTGAGGATCACGCGGGATGAATGCGGGGGCAAGATCCAAAAGTTCGAGGTATTCCGCAATAACGGGGGAGTCGAACCAGTATTGGCCATCGTCGGTGATTAGCGCGGGTACTTTGCCCAGCGGGTTGTAATGCGGCGTGATGCTTTCTGAAACCCACGGGTTGTCGTTAACAAACTCAAATGTGATGCCTTTTTCCAGCAAGATGACAGAGATTTTGCGCACATACGGGCTGGTGTAATTACCAATTAGTTTCATTACATCGTCCATTTTTAATTAACAAAAACTAAGTATGGATCAGGATGCTTTAAAAGGTAGTGCGCTTTAAAAAGTCAGGATTTTCGGAAACATAGCGCGGCAATAAATGCCCATAGCGAAATGAGCAGCAGCAACGGGTAGAGAACCAGCAGATCAACACGGATACAGGTGTCGTCGCAGGTCAGACGAAAGAAAATGGTGAATTCATAAATGCCATAGATAAGCCATGCCAGTGCCGCAACCATCGATGAGCGTTTCGGGTGAAGGCGCCATAACACAAAGAATAGCAATGCTGCGACAAACGCAATCCAGGGGAAGCGGATGAGTAAGTCCATGGCACGTACCTCTTGAAGTGAAGTGTGATTTTCCGCTCTGCTTTTACACGCTTTGTATAAAAGATAAACCATGATGATTGGGTGAATTGATAATAATCAAGTGAGTTTATTATTTGATTTTTGATCGGATGAGTCTGATGGCCTGGCTATAAAGAGTGAGTTACGTCGCATTTCGTCGCCTGCCGCTGCGCTGTAATTTTCTGACAAAACGAAATGCGCAAGCAGGCCCGGATGTCCCTGGATCACAAACGGGAAAATAGACGTAAAATACTTTGTGATATTGATCACATATAAATAACAAAGTGACGACCTTGAAGTGTGATTTTAATCACATATAAACGTCATTCATGAACAAAAAACCGCTGCTGTCTTTTTTTTACACACCAAAAATGTGATCGAGATCGCCTGATCACGGTTCGTCATACCCCACATTTAGTGATGCATATCACATAAAATCCCGCGCACTGGACAGCTTAACGATCACGTGCCAGATTCGCCTCACTTAGAGCATCTGGCAGCACTGCTTGCCACCACATTTTAACAATAAACCTCGGGCTGCTTTTCCAGCACGTGAACACAATAAGGGGTGTGCGTATGTCATCCGATATCAAGATCAGAGTGCAAAGCTTTGGTCGCTTCCTGAGTAACATGGTAATGCCAAACATCGGCGCATTTATCGCCTGGGGTATTATCACGGCCTTATTTATTCCAACGGGTTGGCTGCCAAACGAGACGCTGGCGAAACTGGTAGGCCCGATGATTACCTATCTGCTGCCGCTGCTCATTGGTTATACCGGTGGCCGCTTAATCGGTGGTGATCGTGGTGGTGTGGTCGGTGCAATCACAACAATGGGTGTTATCGTCGGTGCGGATATGCCGATGTTCCTCGGTGCGATGATTGCAGGTCCTCTGGGTGGCTGGGCAATTAAACATTTCGACGCATGGGTTGATGGCAAGATCAAATCCGGCTTTGAAATGCTGGTGAACAACTTCTCCGCTGGCATCATCGGTATGATCCTGGCGATTCTGGCGTTCATGGGTATCGGCCCTGCGGTTGAAGTCCTGTCCAAGGTTCTGGCGGCGGGCGTTAACTTCATGGTTGTCCATGACATGCTGCCGCTGGCGTCTATCTTCGTAGAACCGGCGAAAATCCTGTTCCTGAACAACGCAATCAACCACGGTATCTTCTCACCGTTGGGTATTCAGCAATCTCACGAACTGGGCAAATCAATCTTCTTCCTGATTGAAGCAAACCCAGGCCCAGGTATGGGCGTGCTGATGGCGTACATGTTCTTCGGTCGCGGTAATGCTAAGCAGTCTGCGGGCGGCGCGGCAATCATCCACTTCCTGGGTGGTATCCACGAAATTTACTTCCCGTATGTGCTGATGAACCCACGTCTGATCCTGGCCGTTATCCTCGGCGGTATGACTGGTGTGTTCACTCTGACTATCCTGAACGGCGGCTTGGTTTCTCCGGCATCTCCGGGTTCCATCCTGGCGGTTCTGGCGATGACGCCAAAAGGTGCTTACTTCGCAAACATTGCAGCGATTGTGGCGGCAACGGCGGTTTCCTTCGTGGTTTCAGCGATTCTGCTGAAAACCAGCAAAGTGAAAGAAGAAGACGATATCGAAGCAGCGGCTCGCCGTATGGCTGAGATGAAAGCGGAATCCAAAGGCGGCGCTGCGCCACTGGCGGTCGGTGCGGGTCTGTCTAACGACCTGAGCCACGTACGCAAAATCATCGTTGCGTGTGATGCGGGTATGGGTTCAAGTGCCATGGGTGCTGGCGTGCTGCGTAAGAAAGTCAACGACGCAGGCCTGAAGAATATCTCCGTCACTAACTGTGCAATCAACAGCTTGCCGGATGATGTCGACCTGGTGATTACGCACCGTGACCTGACCGAGCGTGCGATGCGCCAGGTTCCACAGGCACAGCATATTTCCCTGACTAACTTCCTCGACAGCAGCCTGTACGCCAACCTGACCGAGCGTCTGGTGGCTTCTCATAACCTGAGCGAGAAAGAAGTTAAGGTCATGACCAGCCTGGAAGACAGCTTTGTGCCAAGCGAAGAAGGGCTGTTCCGTCTGGGCGCAGGTAACATGTTCCTCGGCTTGACTGCTGCGACAAAAGAAGAAGCGATTCGCTTTGCCGGTGAGCAGTTGGTGAACGGTGGTTACGTGCAGCCTGAGTATGTGGATGCGATGTTTGAACGCGAAAAACTGACCCCAACCTATCTGGGTGAAGGTATCGCCGTTCCACACGGTACGGTTGAAGCGAAAGACCGTGTACTGAAAACCGGCGTTGTATTCTGCCAGTATCCACACGGTGTTCACTTCGGTGAAGAGTCTGATGATATTGCCCGTCTGGTTATCGGTATTGCTGCTCGTAATAACGAACACATCCAGGTCATCACCAGCCTGACCAACGCGCTGGATGATGAGTCAGTGATTGAGCGTCTGGCGAATACCACCAGTGTTCAGGAAGTGCTCGACCTGCTGGCAGGTAAGAAGTAAGGAGTGGTGTGGGTGGCTTTGGTCGCCCTCACCCCGGCCCTCTCCCCCTGGAGAGGGAGTAAAGCAAGCCCCCTTTCGCAGGAGAGGGTGAAAACGAACAATCCCCTCTCTCGCAGGAGAGGGTGAAAACGAATAATCCCCTCTCCCTCAGGGAGAGGGTTAGGGTGAGGGTGGTCAGTACCACAAGCCTCCTCACCCGAACCCTCTCGGGTGATTCAAATTTAAGAAGGTAAACGACATGAAAGCATTACATTTTGGCGCAGGTAATATCGGACGTGGCTTTATCGGCAAACTGTTGGCAGATGCCGGTATCCAACTGACCTTTGCGGACGTCAATCAAACCGTACTGGATGCGCTGAACGAGCGTCATAGCTACCAGGTTCATGTGGTAGGTGAGCAAAAGCAAATCGATACCGTTTCTAATGTGAATGCCGTCAGTAGCATCGGTGAAGATGTTGTCACGCTGATTGCCGACGTTGACCTGGTCACTACGGCCGTCGGGCCTGTCGTTCTGGAGCGTATTGCGCCAGCAGTGGCAAAAGGTCTGGTTTTGCGTCGTACCAATGGCAATGAAAAACCTCTGAATATTATCGCGTGCGAGAACATGGTGCGTGGCACCAGCCAGCTTAAAGCCCATGTCATGAAGGTGCTTTCTGAGGATGATCAGGCTTGGGTTGAGCAGCACGTTGGTTTCGTGGATTCCGCCGTTGACCGCATTGTCCCTCCTTCAGAATCTGCTACTAACGATCCGCTTGAAGTCACCGTTGAAACATTCAGCGAGTGGATTGTTGATAAAACTCAGTTCAAAGGTGACCTGCCGAACATTCCTGGCATGGAACTTACTGATAATCTGATGGCGTTTGTTGAACGTAAGCTCTTCACGCTGAATACCGGTCATGCTATAACCGCGTACCTTGGTCAGCTTGCGGGCCATCAGACCATTCGCGATGCGATTCTGGATGAGAAAATCCGTGCTGTGGTGAAAGGGGCGATGGACGAAAGCGGCGCGGTGTTGATCAAACGCTATGGCTTTGACGCTGACAAACATGCGGCCTATATCCAGAAAATCCTGGGTCGTTTCGAAAACCCATATCTGAAAGATGATGTGGAACGCGTGGGTCGCCAACCTTTGCGTAAATTAAGTGCGGGCGACCGTCTGATTAAACCGTTGTTGGGCACTATCGAATACGGTTTACCGCACCTGAACCTGGTCAAAGGGATTGCGGCGGCGATGCATTATCGCAGCGAGCAAGATCCGCAAGCGCAGGAACTGGAGCAGTTGCTGGCTGAAAAAGGCCCACAGGCTACGCTTGCTGAAATATCTGGCCTTGATGCAAATAGCGATGTTGTCGCACAAGCAGTGGATGCCTATAACGGCAAATAGTGATGTAAAGCGGGTGCAGTAGCAGCAGTAGACGCTGCACCCAATAATACTTTTAGTGATGTAGGCAACGATGGAAGAAACCCAGGCCTTTGAAAACCGTGTGCTTGAGCGTCTTAATGCTGGCAAAACCGTACGCAGCCTGCTCATTGCCGCTGTTGAGCTTCTCACCGAAGCGGTTAATATCCTGGTGCTTCAGGTATTCCGTAAAGACGACTATGCGGTGAAATATGCCGTTGAGCCGCTGCTGGATGGTGATGGCCCATTAGGTGATCTTTCCGTCCGTCTCAAACTCATCTACGGTCTTGGCGTGCTCAATCGCACGGAATACGAAGATTGCGAGCTGTTGATGGCCCTGCGTGAAGAACTCAATCACGACGGCAACGAATACACGTTTACCGACGATGAGATGCTTGGCCCATTTGGTGAATTGCATTGCGTTTCAGCGCTACCGCCGACGCCAAAGTTTGTTGATGGCAGCGATCCTGAGTTGTTCATCATGCAAAAACAGCGTTATCAGCAAATCGTTCGTTCAACGATGGTGCTTTCCCTGACCGAGCTGATCTCACGGATCAGCTTAAAAAAAGCCTTCCAGAAGCCATCTCGATAGCAGTCCCTTTTCGCCCTCTTACGCCGAATGGTGTATCCTTGCCAGCAATAAAAGTTATTCACGGTTAATCAAAAATGAAAGAAATCGAAAAAGCAGAAATCAAACGCCTGAGCGATCGTCTCGACGCTATCCGTCACGAGATGCCTGAATTGCATCTGATCAATGACGCTGAGAAGTATGTTGAGCTGGAAAAAGAGAAAGCGAAGCTGGAAATCGAGATTGTTCGCCTGCAAGCGGTGCGCAACCAGAAGCTGAGCAAAGAAGCGCAAAAGCTGATGGCAATGCCGTACAAGCGTCCAATTACTAAGAAAGAACAAGCCGACATGGGCAAGCTGAAAAAAGCAGTGCGCGGCCTGGTTATCGTCCATCCGATGACGGCGTTAGGTCGTGAGATGGACCTCGAAGAAATGACCGGTTTCTCTAAGACCGATTTCTAATCGTTCTGCGGTGTTATAGGGCGGAAAAGCGTAAGTGCTTTCCGCCTTTTAAGTTTTTTGCGAAGCCCCTCCAGACCTTTCTCTCCTAATTTTTTTATCCCATAGATCAGCGCTAGTCTTACTTGCCCATTCAGCATGCATGATTCAAAATAGGTATGAATCGAACGATTTATACCTATTCAGGCGATATGAGGGTAGCGTTATGTTAAGTTTCACAGCCAATCAGGCTAAAACCCAGTTCGGGGAAATGATTGCCAAAGCCCAGCGCGAGCCAGTAAGTATCACCAAAAATGGCAAGCCGTCTGTCGTTGTGATGTCCATAGAGGATTACAACGAACTCGAAGCCATCAAGTTGCAAAGCCTGCGCGATAAGCTTGCCCGGTCGATTGCCCAGGCCCAAAACGGCCAGGTACATGACGGTGATACTGTTTTTGACGAGCTAATGAAGGATCTTTAATGGCTTGCTACAAACTGACGGAAGATGCGCGAGAGGATTTGCGCGAGATAAAGGGATTTTCGCTGAAACAGTTTGGCGGGCTGGTGGCTCGTGATTATCTGGCGGGGATGCGGGTCACGTTGCAACATTTGGCTGAAATGCCCCATATGGGAACCGACGAAGCGGAAGATTTGCTTCCAGGCGTATGGAGTTTTCCCTATATGAGCCATGCAATCTATTACCGCGTTGTGACAGATGGCATTACGGTTATTGGCATTATTCACCAGAGCAGATTACCCAGACGATTACTGAATCGAGAGCGGTGATTTAAAGCCCGCAGGTTTCCCCGCGGGCCCTAAGATTTACTTCAACACCTGTGGATTCACGCAATTTTCTTTCACTTTGCCACTCAGAGCAGCAATCAAATTATCTACCGCGCAGGCGGCCATGTTGTAGCGTGTTTCGTGTGTCGCAGAACCAATATGCGGCAGTGCCACGACATTCGGCAGACTGAGAAGCGGCGAGTCAACAGGCAGCGGTTCTTGCTCAAACACATCCAGACCTGCGGCGTGAATGGTGCCGTCTACCAGTGCCTGAATTAACGCTTTTTCGTCAACGACAGGGCCGCGTCCGGCATTAATTAAGATGGCAGACGACTTCATTTTTGCCAGTTGCTCTGCGCCAATCAGATGATACGTTTCATCGGTCAACGGCAGAGAAATACAGACGAAATCAGATTCGGCCAGCAGGGTATCCAGGTTGCAATAGCGGGCGTTAAAGCGGTCTTCCGCTTCTTGATGATGGCGACGGGCGTTATACAAGATTGGCATGTTGAAGCCGAAGTGCGCGCGTTGTGCCAGCGCCAGACCAATGCGGCCCATACCCAGAATACCTAACGTTTTATGGTGCACATCGATACCAAACCAATCCGCTCCGATGCTGCCTTTCCACTCGCCAATTTTCACACGTTCTGCCACTTCCAGCGCCCGGCGAGCTGTCGCCAGCACCAGCGTCATCATGGTATCTGCGACGGTTTCAGTCAGGACCGTTGGCGTATGCATCAGCACAATCTGGCGTTCAGTGAGCGCTTCAACATCAAAGTTGTCGTAACCCACGGAAACGGTAGAGGCGGCGCGCAGTTTGGGGGTGTGTTCCAGAAACGCTTTATCGACTTTCTCGCTGGAGCCCAGAATTCCTTCCGCTTCGGCAAATGTCTGCGCATTTTGCTTGATGGTTTCCGGGCTTAAATCTTTCAACTGAGTGACGGTAAAGTGGCTTTCAAGACGGGTAAGCAGGTCGTCAGGTAGGGTTTTGTAGAGGATGACGGGCGGCTT
This sequence comes from Buttiauxella selenatireducens, assembly GCF_031432975.1. Lineage (GTDB taxonomy): Bacteria > Pseudomonadota > Gammaproteobacteria > Enterobacterales > Enterobacteriaceae > Buttiauxella > Buttiauxella selenatireducens. The sequence goes on from NZ_CP133838.1 coordinate 253,644, forward strand.
CATGGCGTTCTCCGATAAGCAGTTAAAAACAGTAACAGTCAGGCGGCATAACGGCCGCCTGACTCGAGATTAGGCGTGGTGTGCTCCCACCGGAACGTGTTGGTTTATCGCCGGTTTTACGATCAGAGTTAGCCACACAGAGGCGAGCAATGCTACCCCCATAAAAACATAGGAAGCGGATGGGCTGCCCGTTGCACCGTTAAGGTAGCCAACAAACCAGGAGCCAACAAATGAGCCCAATGCACCCATGCTGTTAATTAATGCCATTGCGCCACCGGCAACGTTGCGGGGCAGCATTTCGGGGATAATCGCAAAGAACGGGCCGTAGGGGGCGTACATTGCGGCACCGGCAATCACGAGCAGGGTGTAGGAAACCCAGAAATGGTCAGCGCCTACCAGCCAGGAGCCGAGGAATGCCATGGCACCAATCAGCAGCAGAGGCCAGACGAACAGTTTACGGTTCTGCATTTTGTCTGAGGCCCAGGAAACCACAATCATCGCGATAGTTGCCGCCAGATACGGAACCGATGACAGCCAGCCGACTTCCACCATTCCCATGCCAGCCGCCCCAGCGCCACGGATGATCGAGGGCAGCCACAAAACGAAGCCATATACGCCGATGCTCCAGCAGAAATATTGCATACACAGCAGCACAACATTGCGCGAGCGGAATGCTTCGCTGTAGTTACGCACCGCTTTAATTCCTTGCTGCTCTTTTTCGAGCTGCGCCTGTAACGCGGCTTTTTCGTCTTCAGACAACCAGCCCACCTGCGCAGGTTTATCTTTTACCAGCACCCACCAGGCAAAGGCCCAGATAACCGCTGGAATGCCTTCGAAGATAAACATTTCGCGCCAGCCGAAGGCCTGAATCAGGTAGCCTGAAACCACCGACATCCACAGTACCGTGACCGGATTACCGAGGATTAAGAAGGTGTTAGCTCTTGAACGCTCGGATTTAGTGAACCAGTTACTGATGTAAATCAGCATCGCTGGCATCACGGCGGCTTCCACCACGCCGAGGATAAAGCGAATGGCAGCCAGTGCCGGAATATTGCTGACCATGCCAGTCAACGACGCGCAGCCGCCCCACAAAATCAGGCAAACGAAGATAAGTTTGCGCACGCTGCGACGTTCGGCATACATCGCACCGGGGATCTGGAAGAAGAAATACCCCAGGAAAAACAGCGCCCCCAGTAACGACGAGATCCCTTTGGTAATGCCCAGGTCGTCGTTAATGCCTGCGGCGGAAGCAAAACTAAAGTTGGCACGATCGAGGTACGCCAGGCTATACGTGATGAACACGATTGGCATGATGTACCACCAACGTTTTGGCGCAATAGTATGGGTTTTCATAGGCTAGCCTCTATGTTGAGGAGAGTCGCATCATGCCGAGTGTAGGGCACAGCCGATGCAGTCTTTTAATTTTGGGTAGTGTTTATTCGCCAAGCGCCGCTCGGGTGGGTAACCCTTCGCTGTCGCCGATGACTTGTATCGCCAGTGAGCCGATTTTATTCCCGCGGCTAACGGCTTGTGGTAAAGATTTTCCTTCGAGCAGGGCACTTATCACGCCCACCGCAAAGCCGTCTCCGGCACCGACGGTGTCGATAACGTTTTCCACTCTCACTGCGCTCACCGCGCCTTTTTCACCGTCGGCAGTTTTGAACCAGGCACCGTCAGCGCCTGTTTTCAACACCACGGTTTTCACACCGTGATCCAGATAAAAATCAGCAATCGCTTCTGGGGTTTTTTGCCCAGTCAGCAATGCACCTTCGCTCAAACCGGGCAGAACCCAATCGGCCTGGAAAGCGAGTGTATTCAACTGCTTCACCATTTCTGCTTCGCTTTTCCACAACACCGGACGCAGATTTGGGTCGAAAGAAATCGTTTTGCCTTTCTGTTTCATTACCCGTGCGGCGTGATTGAGCAGTTCCAAAGAGCTGTCAGAAAGCGCTGCCGCCACACCGCTCAAATGCAAATGGCGTGCGGAACAGAAGTACTCTTCATTGAAATCGGCAATGGATAAATGGCTGGCAGCCGAGCCTTTACGGAAATACTCCACAATGGGATCGGTTCCATTTTCGGCTTTAGATTTGAGCTGGAAGCCGGTTGCATAGCGCTCGTCAGTGGTGACGCCACGGTCGTCGATTTGCTCTTTCGCCAACTGCTGCTGCACATAGCGGCCAAATGAGTCGTTACCCACGCGGCTAACCCAACCCACTTTCAGCCCCAGGCGTGCAAGGCCGGTGGCGACGTTCAGTTCAGCGCCAGCCACGCGTTTGACAAACTGCTCTGCGGCGGCAAGGCTACCGGTTTGGCTGGCGACAAACATCGCCATCGCTTCACCAATGGTTATCACATCAAGCTGTTTCGACATCTCTTACTCCTCGCGTAATAAGTTGACGTAGTGGCGGGTGACCGCGGTCAGGTCACGGCCCTCAAGCGGAAATTCAATCCCGCGCGGCGCGTCGGCTGGCAGGTTTTTCAGTAATTCCAGCCAGCGTGGTTCAGCCTCATCCAGCGCGATGGCGCGGTAGTGATAATGGTGCGCAACGGCGGCTTTAACATGGATATAGCTGACAGACGGCGCAAGTACGCGAGCCGCGGCTTCTGGCGATTCATCGACCCACAGCCAGTTCGCCATATCAAAAGTGAGCGTTACGGGAAGGTTCAGCACGTTGCAGGCGGCCTGGAAGCGCTGCATCGGGGCGAGTTTGCCGTAATTTGTCTGGTCGTTTTCCACCACCAGTGGCACATCGCTTTGAGCAAGCCACTGCTGCAAAAGAGGAAACTGCTGACTGCTACGGAAGTGGCCGAGAGAAAGTTTAAGCCAGCTGGCATTGAGCTGATGGGCTTCGAGCAGCAATGAAGGGATCAGGGGATTCAGTTTGCCGTTCTCAATGAACAGCGGCTCCGGTGCGGAATAGCAGGCCTGGAGATGGTGTTCAGCGATTTGCTGCGCCAGTTCTGGCAGGGCATCAAGCTGCACGGCGCTAAATAATTCGCGGCGGATTTCTACCCCGTCAGCACCGGCATTGGCGATGACAGGCAGCAATGCGTGTTGTCCACCCAGAGCGGCGATACGTTCGTGACCGTAAGCGGCGGTAACAATAATAATTTTTCTCGGCATTAACTTCTTCCGGCGTCGTAATGGTCTCTATTACGCTAGATGGAACCGGTTCCAAAGAAAAGCCAGGGATAGCTAATTTATGATCGCTATCACGAACAAACTCCCTAAGTAATTCGGGCCGCATTGCGGCGGCAAAGGAACGAGTCCCAATGAGCTTACTAAAGTAAGTGATTTGGGCGAGTGAGTGCAGCCAACAAAGATGCGGCTTGAATTAGGACGGGAATTATCGGACGGTAGAACCTCTCACGATTAACTCGCCTGAAAAAACCTGCTCATAGACACTGTCGCTGCCGCCTTCAATGCGCTTAACCACTCGCTCAAGAGCGGCGTAGCCAATCTGCCAGGTCGGCTGTTTGAGAGTGGTGATCCCCACACCGGCAAGCTCTGCCCATTCGAGTTCATCGAACCCTAACAGGCCAATATCGCTGCCCCAATTCAGACCAATGCGTCGCATTGAGCGGGCAACCTGGAGCGTGAGTGCACCGTTGGCGGAAATGACAGCCTTACGCATGCCACGGTGACCGGAATGGAACTGCCGCAGCGTGTTGTCCATCATGTCGGCTTCGTGCAAAGGCACTTCGGCGTTTTCGGCGACAATCCCTGGGTAGCGCTTGAGCGTGGCGTGGAATGCATTGAGACGTTCCCGGCGCGTGTTAACGGTGCCGAGAGGTTCGCTGAGAAACAGAATCGCTTCAAACCCTTGTTCGACAAGATGTTCGGTTGCGGTTGTTGCGGCTTGAGTGTTATCCAGACCCACCACATCGCAGGCAAAATCGGGGATTTTTCGGTCAATCAGCACCATGGGTAGCGCAGATTGTTGCAAGCGATTTAACCCTTCTTCGCGCATGCCCACCGCATTCACCACAATCCCTTCCACCTGATAACTGCGCAGCAAATCCAGGTAATGCAGCTCCTGATCCACTTCGTTGTTGGTGTTACAGACCAGCGGCGTAAAGCCTTTTTCCCGGCATGCCGCTTCGATGCCACTGAGTACATCGACAGAGTAGGGGTTGGTAATATCCGCAATAATCAGGCCAATTAAACGCGTACGCCCACGTTTCAGGCCGCGTGCCATTTGGCTTGGGCGGTAGTCGAGTTCAGCAATTGCGGTTTCGATGCGTAAGCGCAGATCGTCAGACAGCACACTTTGCTCGCCGTTAAGATAGCGGGAAACACTGGTTTTTCCGGTCTTTGCCGCTTTCGCGACGTCGCTTATCGTTGGGCGAGCTGCCTTGCTTGTCATGATTGTCTCCGAAGGGTAACTTTCTGGAGAGTAACATAAATTATGCCCGTCATACTTCGAGCTACATCTTTGTTGGCGGCGAGACTCACAATCTGAAAAATAACGCGTCCTCAATCACCCTGATCTTGTCCGTTTTTGGTATTAGCAGCACATCAAACTCTTGTCACAATGGAATCCTGTTCACTGATGAGGAGTCCGAAAATGTCACGTTCCGCATTGATTAATATCGACAGCCAGCAATCCTTTTTCCATCGCGATTACTGGCAGGAAGAGGATTTTCCTGCGTTCAGGCAGGCGATTTCAACGCTGATTTCTGGCTGTCAGGATTTGAAAGTCCCGGTGGTAGATATCTTCCATGTTGACGATCAAGGCCCGTTCTCCCTCGCTTCCGGCTACGTTAAAGCGATGCCTTTTTTGCAGCATCAGGCCGATGTCATATTCCAGAAACACGTCCACAACGCATTTACGGATACCGGCCTCGATCTTTGGCTGCGCAAACGTGACATTAACCATCTGATTATTTGTGGGATTCGTACTGAACAATGTTGCGAAACCACCGCGCGGGTGGCGTCCGATTTGGGTTATCGCGTTTCATTTGTCAGTGACGCGATGCTCACCTTCCCGATGAGCTGGAAAGGGGTTACGCTGGATACTGCAACTCTCCGCCATCGAACCGAAACGGTGCTGGCAGGGCGCTTTGCACAAATCCAAACCGTTGCCGAATGCCTGGAGTCATTATCGTGAGTATTGGGGTCTGGTTCGTTGTTTTGCCTGGTGTATTGTCGCTCGATTTGACTGGCCCTGCGGAAACGCTGGCGCTGGCAGGCGATGCTTTTCATCTGCATTTCATCGGCCCGGACCCACAAGTGACGACGTCTATCGGGCTTAATTTTTCGGGTATCGAACCGCTACCCGAAAACTTCCCGTCCGGCAGCCTGCTGGTGTTGCCCGGCGTGTGCGATTCAAACCGCTACTTTGATACGCCGCAGGCTGAACAGGTGCGCCGTTGGCTGACGCGCCTGCAACCGCAAATTCACAGCCAACAACTCAATTTAATGTGCGTCTGTTCGGGGGCGCTGCTGGCGGCGAAAGCCGGGCTGATGAGTGGCGTGCAATGCACCACGCATCACGATGTGCTGCTCCGGTTGCGCGCAGCGGCCCCGACTGCGCAGGTGAAGGAAAACCGTATTTTTGTTGAAGACCGTGGCATCTGGACCAGCGCGGGGATTACCTCTGGTATTGATTTATCACTGCATTTGATAAACCGCTATTGCGGGCCAAAAGCGGCGCTAGATGTGGCGCGTGAAATGGTCGTGTGGTTTCGCCGGTCTGGGGATGATCCGCAACTATCACCGTGGCTGCGCTATCGCAATCACATTCATCCGGCGGTGCATCGCGCCCAGGACTTGCTGTCGGCTGCGCCTGAATTCGCGTGGGGTGTCCAGGAAATTGCCGACAAAGTGCACGTCAGTTCACGCCATTTATCGCGCCTTTTTCAGCAGCATTTGGGGATTTCAGTGCGAGATTATCTGGAGCAACTGCGCCTGGCGGTTGCCGAACAGCGTTTGTTGCAGGGACAACGCATGGAGCAGGCGGCGATTGCGGCGGGGTTTTCGTCACCACGCCAGTTACACCGCGCCCGCGCCCGTAACGTTTAGCTCACCATCTTTCGGGTATCAATGCGCTGCAACGCCATGGAAAGCAGCAAACTACCCGCAAGTGTTGCGCCGAAAATCCACATAATATCGAGCACTGGAGAGCTTGTGATTTGATATCCATGGGTGCGCAAAAAGTGGATGATCAGCGCATGAAAGCCGTAAATCCCCAGTGAGTGCTGCGAGATTAACGTCAGTCCCGGTAACGGGCGACCATTCAGGCAATTTTTGACGAGTACCAGCAAGCTAATGGCGGCGATAAACACCAGTGGCCCACAATAAACATAGAATGTGTCGGCAAAATTACCGTTTACTTCCAGTTGATGACGCGTCCCAGTCGAAATCGAAAAAATACATAACGCAAACAGGCCAGCCGCTAACCCGCTAATCCAGCGCTTATCCGTTTCTAACATGCCAATTGCGCGGCCTAACAAACCGTAAAGCACGTAATAAAACGTGTCGCCACGAATGTATAAATTAATCGGTAGCCATTTCACGCCATCCAGCGTTTGCGGCACGGTATTAGGATTGGCGATCACGCCAAGTAATACCATCAGCCCCAGAATCACCGTCGCGTTAACCTTCTTCACCTGAATCAACGGTGAAAGCAGGTAAATCACTATGATCGCAAAGAAAAACCACAGGTGATAAAACACCGGTTTTTGCAGGATGTAGCGCAGCGAAAGCCCCGCGTTGATGGGGGTCAGTAACTTGATGTAGATGAGCGCGACCACGCTATAAAAAAACAAGCATGCGGCGATACGTAAAAAATGACGTTGCTGCGCGCTGCGCTCACCGAAAAACAGATAACCTGAAATCATGAAAAACAGCGGAACGCTCACGCGAGAAGCTGAATTCAGCACGTTTGATAAATCCCAACTAAATGGCGTGACAATATTCGCGTTGGTGATGTACCAGGTTGTGGTATGAATCATCACAACCATCAGGCACGCAATCCCGCGTAAATTATCAATCCAGTTAATTTTTTGCTCCATTCGTTCCTCTGAGGGCTAAATAGGTATTAATCTGAGTTTGCAGCGGCACTCTTGTCAGGCGCAGTGCGGGTTTGCAGAATGCGGAATACCTGTTACTTATTGAATAACAATAACGATTTTAACGTACAGTTAACGAATGATGATGCCAAAAATAAAAAAATGCCGTGGGGCGCTAGCATTAGCTGCCCTGTTGTTGAGTGCTTGTAGTTCGCCCGAGCAGCAAACACAGTATGCGCAAGTCGCGCAACACCCCGCCATTCAGGGCGAAACGATGATCGAAACCTGCAAGCTGGAGGCGGCGCATCGTTACAACACGCAGTCCCGGCGCATCAGCGTGGTGGATTTTAAGCAGTATCAGGGAAGTTATGAAATCCTTGGCAGCACGACGCGCCGGGAAGCATTTACCTGCTCCTTCGATGAAAGCGGTCAATTTTTGCACCTTTCGTCGACATAAAGCCGCAACACAGGGCAAACAGCACGTGGATTCGGGCTGTATATCTTCCCATCAAAAGGTATACTGGCCGCTTCTCTTTTCAACCCTCTCGAACGCGTGCGAAATCAACATGCAAAAGTTTGATACCAAGACCTTTCAAGGCCTGATCCTGACTTTACAGGACTACTGGGCTCGCCAGGGCTGCACCATTGTTCAACCTTTGGACATGGAAGTCGGCGCCGGCACCTCTCACCCAATGACTTGCCTGCGGGCTTTAGGGCCAGAGCCGATGGCAACTGCGTATGTGCAGCCATCTCGCCGTCCTACCGATGGCCGCTACGGTGAAAACCCGAACCGCTTACAGCACTACTATCAGTTCCAGGTGGTGATCAAGCCTTCTCCAGAGAACATTCAGGAGTTGTACCTTGGGTCGCTTAAAGAGCTGGGTATGGACCCCACTATTCATGATATTCGCTTCGTAGAAGACAACTGGGAAAACCCAACGCTGGGTGCCTGGGGTCTGGGCTGGGAAGTGTGGCTCAACGGCATGGAAGTGACTCAGTTCACTTACTTCCAGCAAGTTGGTGGCCTGGAATGTAAGCCTGTTACCGGTGAAATCACTTACGGTTTAGAGCGCCTGGCGATGTACATCCAGGGCGTAGACAGCGTTTACGATCTGGTCTGGAGCGACGGCCCGCTGGGTAAAACCACTTATGGCGACGTCTTCCACCAGAACGAAGTTGAGCAATCGACTTACAACTTCGAACACGCTGATGTGGACTTCCTGTTCTCCTGCTTCGAGCAGTATGAGAAAGAAGCGCAGCATCTGCTGGCGCTGGAAAACCCACTGCCGCTGCCAGCTTACGAACGCATTCTGAAAGCCGCGCACAGCTTTAACCTGCTTGATGCCCGTAAGGCCATCTCGGTTACCGAACGTCAGCGCTACATTCTGCGTATTCGTACACTGACCAAAGCTGTGGCCGAAGCCTATTACGCTTCTCGTGAAGCGCTTGGCTTCCCGATGTGCAATAAGAACAAATAAGAGGCTGCCATGTCTGAAAAAACTTTTCTGGTGGAGATCGGCACTGAAGAGCTGCCACCAAAAGCCCTGCGCAGCCTGGCCGAATCCTTTGCTGCAAACGTAACAGCAGAACTGGATGCGGCAAACCTCGCTCATGGCGAAGTAAAATGGTTTGCAGCTCCACGTCGTCTGGCACTGAAGATTTCTAATCTGGCGGAATCTCAGCCAGACCGCGAAGTTGAAAAACGTGGCCCGGCAATTTCTGCCGCTTTTGATGCAGAAGGCAATCCAAGCAAAGCCGCTGAAGGCTGGGCTCGCGGTTGTGGTATTACCGTTGCACAAGCTGAACGTCTGACGACCGACAAAGGCGAATGGCTGCTGTATCGCGCGCACGTTAAAGGTGAAAACGCGCAAGCGCTGCTGCCTGCGATGGTTGCGACGGCTCTGACCAAACTGCCGATTCCAAAACTGATGCGCTGGGGTGCAAACGACACGCACTTTGTGCGTCCGGTTCATACCGTGACTCTGCTGCTGGGCGACGAAGTCATTCCAGCAACGATTCTGGGTATCGCGTCCGATCGCGTGATTCGTGGCCATCGCTTTATGGGCGAGCCGGAATTCACCATCGACAACGCCGATCAGTACCCTGAAATTCTGCTTGAGCGCGGCAAAGTTATTGCCGACTACGAGCAGCGTAAAGCGGTTATCAAAGCAGGCGCTGAAGAAGCGGCACGCAAAATCGGCGGCAACGCTGACTTAAGCGAAAGCCTGCTGGAAGAAGTCACTTCTCTGGTGGAATGGCCGGTTGTTCTGACGGCTAAATTCGAGGAGAAATTCCTTGCGGTACCTGCGGAAGCGCTGGTTCACACCATGAAAGGTGACCAGAAGTACTTCCCGGTTTACGCAAACGACGGCAAATTGATGCCAAACTTTATCTTCGTTGCCAACATTGAGTCGAAAGACCCGGTGCAAATCATCTCCGGTAACGAGAAAGTTGTGCGTCCACGTCTGGCGGATGCGGAGTTCTTCTTCAACTCTGACCGCAAAAAGCGTCTGGAAGATAATCTGCCACGTCTGGAAACCGTGCTGTTCCAACAACAGCTCGGTACGCTGCGCGACAAAACCAACCGTATCGAAGCGCTTTCTGGTTGGATTGCGGGGCAAATTGGTGCTGATGTTAATCATGCAACGCGTGCGGGCTTGCTGTCCAAATGCGACCTGATGACTAACATGGTGTTCGAATTTACCGACACCCAGGGCGTGATGGGCATGCACTATGCGCGTCACGACGGCGAAGCTGAAGACGTTGCCGTTGCACTGAACGAGCAATATCAGCCACGTTTTGCGGGCGACGCGTTGCCTTCTAACCTGGTGGCTTGCGCGGTGGCGATTGCCGATAAGATGGATACCCTCGCGGGCATCTTCGGTATCTCTCAGCACCCGAAAGGCGACAAAGACCCGTTTGCTCTGCGTCGTGCAGCCCTTGGTGTGCTGCGTATCATCGTTGAGAAAAACCTGCCGCTGGATCTGCAAACGCTGACCGAAGAGGCCGTGCGCCTGTATGGCAGCAAGTTGACCAACGCGAAGGTTGTCGACGAAGTCATCGACTTTATGCTGGGTCGTTTCCGCGCCTGGTATCAGGAAGAAGGCCACAGCGTGGATACTATCCAGGCTGTCCTGGCACGTCGTCCAACGAAACCAGCAGATTTCGATGCGCGCATGAAAGCGGTGTCTCACTTCCGTACCCTGGAAGCGTCAGCCGCACTGGCAGCAGCCAACAAGCGTGTTTCTAACATTCTGGCCAAGTCTGACGAGCAGCTGAACGACCACGTTCATGCTTCCGTTCTGAAAGAAGCAGAAGAAATCCGTCTGGCAACCAACCTGGTTGTGATGCGCGATAAACTCGAACCTTTCTTCGCAGAAGGCCGCTACCAGGAAGCCCTGGAAGTGCTGGCTAACCTGCGCGAGCCGGTAGATGAGTTCTTCGACAAAGTGATGGTAAACGCAGAAGATAAAGAGCTGCGTATTAACCGTCTGACGCTGCTTTCCAAGCTACGCGAACTGTTCTTGCAGGTTGCAGATATTTCTCTGCTGCAATAAACGTTCAGTCGTTCTTAAAAACCCGCTTCGGCGGGTTTTTTTATCGGTGAAAAACAACAAATTCTACGGCTTCAGCGGGTGGCTTGCGCTTATAGCTCAGCTCAGCGAACGACTAACACCGAGCATTTGGCATGACGCACCACGACCGCTGCGTTTGAACCAAGAAGATAGGTCGAGATGCTGGGGCGGTGAGAGGCCAGAATAATCACATCCGCATGAATATCGTCAGCCAACTGGAGGATATGATCTTTCGGTGGGCCGCACAGAACATACTTTTCAATTCTGTCCTCTGGCAGGCTGAACTTAGCGACAATTTCGCTCAGTGCTTCCATGGCAGCCACTTCCCTTTCTTTGGCGTCTGGCGGAACGGAAGCGTAACCCAGGCGGTAAGAGGCAAAATAGGTATAGTCGGGGATAACGGCCAGGAAGTGGATCGTGGCATCGTCTTGTCTGGCGTACGTTTCCACATGAGGAATGACTTGTTGCGTCAGCTCTATCTCAGAAATATCGATAGGCACGAGGATATTCTTAGACATACAACCTCCTTTTGTTTTCTCGAAAATAACCCTCCTTAAGTTATGGATTAAATTTGTCATTTGGGGAGTGATACAGGTCTGGTTTCCGGATATTGCCGCTTCGTTTGATACTATTTTCGTCGCTTCCAGAAACAACAAACCCCGCATACACGGGGTTTAGACTAAGGCATCAGGGTACAAAGTACTCAATCATTCCATCAATTGCTTACTGATCGTTGGATTTGCCTGCATTAAGCGCATCAACTTCAGCTCGGTATTGGAGGGTCTGAGTCGTTTTGATTCCCACTCCTGTACCATTGCAACACTTACGCCCATTGCGCGGGCAAAATCATCAATCTTTAACCCAGTGCTTTTTCTCAACTGTTCAAATTCAGAAAATGCATTGGGCTTATCATTAAGAGCCATCGTTTGTTGTTTATCTTTAAAAACAATCTGCTCAAGGTTACTTAGTAACTCATACATTGGATCTTTATATTCCATCGAGTACTCCTCATAAATCACACAATGGACAGTGAACACGTAAGAAGCTCATTAAGAGTAGTTCGAAAAAAAGCGTGACGATGATTTTCAGACTAACTATTTTTAAGCAAAAAGCGGCTTATGCGTTTCAGCAAAAAACCTAAGCGGCATAAGGAATTGAAAATGCTATGGAGTAGGGCGGGGAGTATAAATTTGTAAATGGTTAGACTATTTATGCAAAACGGCGGGACAAGCCCGCCGTAGTTGAAAAATTTTCCATCATGCTTTTTGCGTAACTTTATCCAACTCATGACTTTCTGTGCGATTTTCACCTGGCGTGCGCTGGCTTGCCCAGGATTTCACCATCAGCGCGGTCGCTGAGAGTACCGCCGGAATGGCCAACAGCATGAAGATAGTTTTGAACGACAGTTCGGCCTGCATCAGGAATGCGCCACTAAACGCCCCGAGGATCCCGCCAAAGCGCCCCAGCCCAAGCATCCACGCGACACCCGTAGCACGTCCCTGGGTTGGATAGAAACCTGCCGCAAGTGCGGGCATTGAGGATTGCGCCCCGTTCATAATCGTCCCGGCGATAAACACCATCACGCCCATCAGCACCAGACTTGAAGTGGAGAAGCCCACCAGGCAAACGAACAACCCTGTCAGCAAATAACCGACCGCGACCACTTTGTTCGGGTTCAGCTTATCCATCAGCGCGCCAATAATCAGAACGCCAATTCCCCCACCCAATGGGAAGAGTGCCGTGATAATCGATGCCTGGCTGAGCGTTGCGCCCGTTTCGCGAATCAGCAGCGGCAGCCAGCTGGTCAGGAGATAGAAAATCAGCAGGCCCATGAAATAGGTCAGGCACAACATTAGCGTTCCTACCAGATAACGCGGCGAGAAAATCACGCCAAGTGCGGTTTTATCTTTGAAGTGGCCGCCGACTTCGTTAAGCACGAAGCGCAGGTTTTCACCTGAAGGCAGCGGCGCGATGCGACGCAAAATCGTGGCGATATCTTTCTGCGGTTTGTTTTTTACCACCAGATAACGTGCAGATTCAGGCAGCCAAATCATCAGCACCACCGAAAGTATCAATGGCATCACACCGCCTAATACCAGAACGCTTTGCCAGCCGTAATGCGGGATCATCCACGCGGAGACAAAGCCGCCCATTGACGAGCCAATTGGGAAGCCGACAAACATCAGGTTTACCAGCAGAGCGCGTTTACGTTCCGGTGCGTATTCGGACATCAGCGTTGCCGCGTTTGGCATTGCTGCACCCAGGCCCAGGCCAGTCAGGAAGCGCAGTATGGCGAGGGATGTCAGGCTGGTGGCAAAGGCCGTCAGCAGACTAAAACCGCCGAATACCAGAATAGAAAGTACCAGCACTTTTTTACGCCCAATGCGGTCAGCCATCGGCCCAGCCGTTAACGCACCCACCGCCAGACCAACCAACGCGGCGCTCATTACCGGGCCAAGGTCAGATTTCTGCACGCCCCATTCCTGCACCAGGTCGGAGGCGATAAATCCAATAATCGCGGTATCAAATCCGTCCAACGCCACCGTGATAAAACACAGCACGAGGATCATCCACTGGTATCTGGAAAACCGATTATTGTTAATAAATGCCTGAATATCAGTTGTTGTTGTCTTTGTCATAAGGCAAGTCCTGCGAATGGATCAAACCATGGCCAGAGTGTAGGGTCGGGCGTAGTTTGTCGGAGTGATTCTGGATTGTTCGATTATCGAACAAAAATTCGTTAATCGTTCGTTAAATCAAACCACTGGGCAGGCTTCAGGGCAATCATCTGACAGGTGTTTGTGTGCGATTATCGTACTGATTCAGCAAGCGCCTACCCACTCGCAAAAATAAATTGTTTATTATTAATGGCTTAATATTTATTCAACGTAGAGAAGGCGTGGCCGGATTTGTGATGAGTTTAACAATTAAGCAACATTGGCTTGCGACGGATGTGGAATAACTGCCGATGACCGCATGCTCGATCCTTGTCGCTATGCCAGCAATATCGCGTCAAAACCGACGATGAATCGTATAAATTTGCCTTAAGAGATTAGAAGCAAAGGGTATCTTGCGAAGTCAGGTTGGACTATCCTTAGCAGCATTATTGGGTACGCATTTTCGCTTTGGCACTGAATGATGAAAGGAGTAGAAAAGATGGCGACAGGTAAGTCCTGGTCACGCTGGTTTGCGCCGCTTGCGGCAATTTTAATGGTGGTGAGCTTGAGTGGTTGCTTTGATAAAGAAGGCGATCAACGTAAGGCATTTATCGATTTCTTGCAAAATACGGTGATGCGCAGCGGTGAACGTTTACCGACGCTGACGACCGATCAGAAGAAGCAATTTGGCCCGCTCGTTTCTGATTACGCAATTCTGTATGGTTTCTCCCAACAGATGAATCAGGTCATGGACGATGGCATGAAGCCCGTCGCTGATAGCGTGAACAGCATTCGTGTGCCGCAAGATTATATGACCCAGAGCGGGCCACTGCGCCAGGCGAACGGTTCACTTAACGTATTAGGTCAGCAAGTGCAGAATGCCAAAATGCAGGCAGACAGCGCTCGCTCTACCTTGAAGCAAGCTGACGAGCTGAAAACCGTTTACGATAAGGTTTATCAAAAAGTGGTTACTGCTCCAGCAGACGCTATGGCTCCGCTGATCCCAGCCGCACAAACTTTCACGGCTCAACTGGTGCAAGTGGGTGATTTCATCCAGCAGCAGGGGACTCAGGTTGGATTTACCGCGGGGGGGATTCAGTTCCCAACGTCACAGCAGGCAAGTCAGTATAACTCATTGATTGCACCGCTGGCTTCACAGCACCAGGCGTTTATGCAGGCCTATTCAACTGCACAAAGCGCTATGCAGTAATGGTGATTTTCCCCGTCGCAAGGCGGGGAATCCCAGAGGTGGCCTGAGCTCCAGCCCTGTGGATGGCTAAAATAAACCTTGTCATTCATACCGGAAATATGAGTTAATGCACTCATCGGTTTGAAGCACAGACCTAAGCAGTTTAGTAACGCAGTCCTCAAAGAGTTATCATAGATACCCTTCGACGTGATCTACCTTCCTTTATCGCTTTAAAAAATCTGTAAAACATTCCAATTGCGCCGGAAGGCAAACTTAATCTAAAAGGTAATATCTATGTCTAACAAAATGACTGGTCTCGTAAAATGGTTCAACTCTGACAAAGGCTTCGGCTTCATCACTCCTGACGATGGCTCAAAAGACGTGTTCGTACACTTCTCTGCTATCCAGAACGATGGCTACAAGTCTCTGGACGAAGGCCAGAAAGTGTCTTTCACCATCGAAAGTGGTGCTAAAGGCCCAGCTGCTGGTAACGTAACTAGCCTGTAAGGTTAGCGTTAACAAAGCTAAAAATTTAAAAACCCGCTTCGGCGGGTTTTTTCGTTTCTGGCACCCGCACGAAACAGGTATGCATTTTGTGGCTATCTGTACCTATTTCTCGCAACAGGTTTCTTTTAAAAAGTAGAGTTGTTATAACGAAGGTACTGGAAGTACGTTCATATAATTACAAAATAACCCTACATATAAATAAAGGAACAGCTATGTCTGGAATACGGCAACGTACTCTGGAGAGTATGCAAAAATTCTCCAGAGCCATGATCGGAGCAGTATTGTTCTTGCCAGTAATAGGTTTAATTCTGGCGCTCAGTTCAGTGTTAACAAATCCTAATATTATTCCTGAAGCTAGTTTCGTACATAATCTCGGGCAGCTATTAGGTGATACCTTCTGGCCATTATTCGGAAATCTCGGTTTACTTTTTTGTGTCGGGATTAGTTATGGTTTAGCGAAAGATAAAAAAACGGAAGTCGCCCTGGTTTCTGTTATGTGTTTTATTATGTTTCTTGGCGCCAATCACTCCTGGCTGGAATACACTCATGGCCTCGCTGAGAAAATAAATGGAGAATATTACGGTACCGGCCAAACGCAACTATTAGGTTTTGTGGTCGTGGATATGGGCGTTTTTCTCGGTATTATTCTCGGTTGCACCATTGCGTGGGTGCACAATAAAGTTTCGCAGATTGATTTACCCGGTGCCTTATCGATGTATGGCGGTGCTAAATTAACACTCATCGCTATGACTCCGGTTGTTATTCTTTATGCAATGGCGTTCACGTGGATATGGCCGTTTATGACGCACGGCATCACTGGGCTAACCGGTTTTATGAAAAATGCAGGCGTCGCTGGTGTCTTTGTTTACGGTTTCTTCGAGAAATTTTTGATTCCCACAGGTCTGCACCACTTCGTCTGGTCGCCATTCCAGTTAACTCAAATCGGCGGCACGTTAACTGTGGACGGGCAAACTGTTTCGGGTACCCAGGCGATTTTCCTGGCATACATGCGCCACCCTGATTTAACACCGGTGATGAACGATGCGTTGCGCTTTTCACAGCAGGGAATGACGACCATATTCGGCTTGTCTGGTGCGGCACTCGCGTTTTACCACACCGCTAAGCCAGAAAAGAAAATGATGGCCAAAGCGATTCTGCTGCCTGCGATTATCACATCGATTTTGACCGGCATCACCGAACCGATTGAATTTACCTTTTTGTTTATCTCGCCGTTGCTGTGGGTGATCCACGCAACGCTGACAGCTGCTTCACAGGCACTGTGTGATGTTTTCACCGTCCGTCCGTGGGGTGCATCAGGGCTGATTGAGTTTCTGATCTATAACCTGCCGCTTCCCGTTTCGTTAACGCGTTGGCCAGCATATATCCTCATCGGTCTGGGGCAATTTGCTGCTTACTATGTCATTTTCCGTACGCTGGTGGTGAAATTAAAACTTAAAACCCCAGGGCGCGAGGATGATGATGAAGTCAGGTTATATAACAAGAAAGATTATCAGGAAAAAAGCCAACAACGTGCTGGCACCCTTAATTCTGGAATAGATGAAATTATTAACGGATTGGGTGGGAAAGATAACATCATCTCGGTAGATAATTGTTTTACTCGCCTACGCGTTGAAATTCGTAATATAGATATTGTTGACGATGCCATTCTTAAATCGACCGGAGCGAATGGCGTGGTAAAAAATAGAAATGAAGTACAAGTTATTTATGGCGTAAAAGTAGGGCAGATACGTTCTAAAGTAGATATCTGGCTGACAGACAATTAATTCTGGAGTTGTTATGAAATTAACCGTATTAGGCGGGGGCGGCGTTCGCTCTGCATTCCTGGCAAAATCTCTGGCGTATAACGCACACCGTATTGGATTAAAAGAAGTTGTTTTTCTGGATAACTCAGAAGAAAACCTAAAAACATTCGGCGAGATTGCCAGCTATATCTTTAATACTATTCGTCCGGACATTACTTTTTCATTAAGTACCGATCCCGTTACGGCGTTGAAAAATGCAAATTATGTTATCACTACGCTGCGTGTTGGCGGTGATGAAAGCCGGATTGGGGATGAACGTATCGCGTTGGATCACAATACGTTGGGCCAGGAAACCACCGGAGCGGGCGGCTTTGCCATGGCGATGCGCTCGATTCCTGCCATTCTGGACTACTGCCGTTTAATTGAAGAACACGCAGCTGACGATGCTATTTTGTTTAACTTCACTAACCCATCCGGGCTTGTGACGGAAGCCATCATCAAATCAGGTTTCAAGCGCCGCGTGTACGGGATTTGCGATGCACCATCCGAATTAATTCGCGAGCTGCCGGCTATTTTGGGATGCCATGAGCAGGATCTAAAAGTCGAATGTTACGGTTTAAACCACTTTTCATGGTTCACCCACTTCACCGTGCGTGGAGAAGATGTCACCGACCGCTTGATCAACAGCCCGGATTTGTACCGCAAAACGGCCATGCAATATTTCTCACCGGAGCTGGTGCAGTCGTGCGACAAACAGTTACTGAATGAATATCTTTATTATTACTACTACAAAGAAGAAGCATTAAAGGCGATTCAGGATTCAGGTGAAACACGTGGGGAGCAAATTGCTCGCATCAACCATGACATGCGCGAAGAATTGAAAACGATTGATGTCAAAGCCAACCCTGGAAAAGCGTTTGATATCTGGATGAAGCACTATCTACGCCGTGAAAACAGCTATATGCAAAACGAGTCGCAACAGGAGAAATTCCACACGCGTGCTCCGCTGACATTACAGCAGTTTATCGAGGAGCCAGATACCGGCGGTTATGCAGGCGTTGCGCTTGATATTCTTGAAGCGGTAAACAGTACCACCACCAAGCGCATTGTGGTTTCGATTTCCAATAACGGCACCCTGGATTTCCTGCGCCCGGACGATGTTATCGAAATTAGCTGCGACCTGAGTAAAGAAGGTCTGAAACCGGTAACGCCAGTGCACGTACCAACGGCACAGAAAAATATGATTTCTTGTGTGAAAGAGTATGAAAGACTGGCGGTGGAAGCCATTCTCAAGCAGGACAAAACGCTGGCCGTGCGCGCGCTTATGGCGCACCCGCTGATCGGGTCCTGGTCTCTGGCGAATAAGTTGATTGAGGCTTACTGGAAGTAGCCTGAATTGGGCGGAAGATCCCTTATCCGCCCAGTTTTACTTCTGCATAAACCACTGCTTAAGAAGATGCTCAAAACCTAAAATGCAGTAGCCAAAAAATGGATTAGACCAGTAGATATCATCATCAAACTTTTGTGGGTCGTGAATGATAAACGAGGTATCTGCGGCCTGAGCCAACGGGCTTTGGTAATCACCGGTAAAACAAATAAGGTCAATATCTTTGTTTTCCAATGCCTTAACCCAGCTCAATGCAGAGCTGCTGCGTCCGGACTTAGACACAATCCAAATAGAATCAAATTTTGCGGCTGTCTTCTGTTCAAGAATTTCATAATCAGGCCATAAAGCCAGACTGGCATTAACGCCAATCACCAGGAATTTATTATAAATATATTGCGCGATGAGTTGGGAAAAACCGCTGCCATGAATAAGAATACGATCGTGCTGCAAGCGTTGTAATAGCGGATTAAGCTGTTCTACAGGCTGGATTTTCATAAAATCAACGTCATTGGTGACATCGAGCTTTGGCATCGTGATATTGAATTTAATGAAATAGACCATTTCAAGCCAACCACTGAATTTCAATTTTTTAGCTAACCGCACCAACGATGATGGATTGCTATAACAGTGTGCCGCTGCGGTACGGATTCCTTCACGAATACATTTTTCTGGATCGTTCTGAATATATTGAAGTACTGCTATTTCTGTTTTGGTCAATTTTATATCACGGAAAATATTTTTTAAGTCCATTATTCGCTCCTCACACGATGGTAATGATTTTATCATCCGTTCAGTTTTGTGTCTGAGCGTCAGATCACTATAAATAAACAATAGGTCGAAAGGGCAAGGGAATGAACAAAAAATTAGTTGTGCCAGGCATGGTTTTCTTTTTGTGGGGGAGTGTTACAGCGATAAACAGCACGCTGGTTTTATTCTTTCATCAGTATTTTAAGATATCCTGGCAAGAGGCTATACTCATTAATGTTTTATTTTATCTTGCGCCTTTTATTGCTTGTTTGCCATGCTCAGCGCTCATTTCTCGTTGGGGTTATCGCACTGTATTACGCATTTCACTGGCAGTCACTGCGCTGGGCTGCCTGGCGTTAGCCCTGGCACTGCAGGGTTACTCATTCTCATGTTCTTTGTTGGCTGTTTTCGTGGTGGCTATCGGCGTATCCGCAATGCAGGTAGTCGCCAACCCTTATCTGGCATTGCTTAGCGCTCCGCATAAACGATCTGGTAACCTGAGCCTGGCTTCTGCTATGAACTCAGTGGGCACGACGCTGGGCCCTCTTTTTGTCGCTTTTTTACTGCAACGTAACCCAGTAAATCTTGCAGCCCATCAGGAACCCATTAGTCAATTATGGTTGGCGCTGGCTTTATTTTCTGGCCTGCTGATATTGATTAGCTTTGCGGTAAAATTACCTGATGTCGAGCGCCCGTTACGCTTAAATCAGAGAGTTTTGGAACTGTGGAAGTATAAATGTTTTGTATTTAGTGTAATTGCTATTTTTTGTTATGTTGGTGTTGAAGTATCTTTGGCAACCAGTGTCGTAAACTATCTGTCTACCATTGGATTGTGGGAAATGGATCAGGCAATGTCTTTAGTCGCAATTTATTGGGGTGGAGCGTTAGCCGGACGCTTACTGTTTGGATTCTTTGCTCACAAACTCAATATCTACCATTCATTTCTCTTTGCAACCTTATTCTGCTCACTTTGTGTCATGCTGGCGATATTTTTCAATAATGGCATAGGGGGCGTGTTGTTATTACTGACGGGGCTGGGAAACGCTATCATGTACCCTGTTATTTTCAGTCGTAGTATAAAGGAAATATCTCATCTGGCAAATATTGCCGCCGCGGTTTTGGTCATGGCTGGAATTGGTGGTGCGATCATACCTTATTTACAGGCTGTTATTATTGACGAAATAGGGTTGCGGATTAGTTTTATACTACCGATGGTTTTGTATTTCATCCTCGTGATGTGGGGATATTTCCAACTGCGAGATGATTAAGGACTCCCGGAAACTGGAGAGGGAGCTCCTCCCCAGCCTGAATATTACTTACCAAGCAAGCGTCGTGAATTATCTTCAACCTTCCCAGAAATCCGGCGCTTCTGCATGGTGCGTGTCCAGCTCACCGACAGCCCTGCCGCGCTAAGCAAGCGATGATACTGCTCGTCGTCAAATGGCATATGCCAGGCTATGGCAATCGCTTCTGCCACCGAAACATCGCTCACGCGAGAAACCAGCTCCAGCGGTAAATCCGTCGAAACATTTCCTGCCAGCACCACCCGATAAAGCCAGCCGATACGCCCGGACTTCTGCATCAGGGAGGCCATATCACTGATACCAAAATGGAAGTTCAGCTTGAAACAGGGTGAGCGCGGTTGCGTGACCTGAATCAGCGCGTCGCCCCAGCGAAAAATATCACCAATGTAGACATCGTGTTCAGTCAGCCCCTGCGTTGAGAGATTTTCGCCAAAAGCTGGGGCGGTAAACTGCTCGGCCTGTTCAGGGAATTCGCGTGCCCAGTGGAGGTAGTGCTCACGAGGATAGTGGCACAACGCACGATCCGGCCCGCCGTGAATGATTTTTTCGGCTTGCTGATCGCCTTCCAGGCCCCGCTCAGTGAGTTTGAGCTCACCGTCGACCTGGTATTTGGCGATAGCGCTCGGCCTGCTGCCTGCATATTCACGAATTTTGCCAATATAAACGTTGAGTGGATAGTGCATCTGCTCCTCCCTGTGGCCTGAATACAGATATAAAAAAAGCGAGCCATCAGGCTCGCCTCTCAGCAGTTGCAATGCAACTTATTTTTTAGCGGCAAAACGAGCTGCTGCTTCGTCCCAGTTCACCACATCCCAGAATGCTTTGATGTAGTCAGGGCGACGGTTTTGGAATTTCAGGTAGTAAGCGTGTTCCCACACATCCAGACCCACGATTGGGAAACCGGATACGCCAGAAACGGCTTCACCCATCAGCGGGCTATCCTGGTTTGCGGTAGAAACCACAGCCAGTTTGTCGCCTTTCAGAACCAGCCACGCCCAGCCAGAGCCGAAACGTGTTGCTGCTGCTTTCTCAAATTCTGCTTTGAAATTATCAACGCTACCGAAGTCACGTTCGATGGCTGCTTTCAGGTCACCTTGCAGAGTGGTGCCGGTTTTCAGGCCTTTCCAGAAGAAGCTGTGGTTAGCGTGGCCGCCCGCGTTGTTACGCAGAACGGTTTTCTTGTCAGCTGGCAGTTGATCAAGTTTAGCGATCAGCTCTTCAACTGGCAGGCTTGCGAATTCTGGCAGGGATTCCAGCGCTGCATTCGCGTTATTCACGTACGCCTGATGGTGTTTGCTGTGATGGATTTCCATCGTTTGCTTGTCGAAGTGTGGTTCCAGGGCGTCGTAAGCGTAAGGCAGGGATGGCAGTGTATAACTCATGTTCATCTCCATTTAGAAGGTTGGGTTATATTATCGGACGGCGCATAACCTGTTAACGCCGCGTAATCAGTTGGTTCATTATAGTTAATTAAATGATATTGAAAATGATTATCAATGCCGTAGTTTTTATAAGGTTATAACTTATTGTGATGATGGCGAAAATGTGAGCACTGTCAGGTGGATAAATCGTTTTTTGCCACCCTCCACAGGATTTGGCATTACCACAAAGGTCGTCTGATGCCATTCAGGCGATAGTCGATGCTTCTATTTTGCCTGGAGCATCATCATGTCGCTTAATGTCGCCCTTTTCGGTATTGGACTCGATACCTACTGGCCGCAATTTTCAGGTCTTGAACAGCGCCTCACCGGTTATCTACAACACATCGATCAACGCCTCGCACAACTGAATGTTTCGGTGATGAATGGCGGACTTATTGATAGCGTCGCCAAAGCCGATACCTTCGCCACACACCTCCAGCAGCAACCTGTTGATGCCATTGTGCTTTACATAAGCACTTATGCCCTGAGTTCTACCGTTTTGCCGCTGGTGCAGAAGATTAACAAGCCGGTGATTATTTTGGCGCTCCAGCCAGAATTGGGCCTGCCGTATGCAAAAATCCGCGATATGACTGACCGTGGTGAACGCACCGGCGAGTGGTTGGCACATTGCCAGGCGTGCAGCGCCCCGGAACTGGCAAACGTATTCAATCGCGCGGGTATTCGCTACCAACTTATCGTCGGTGCACTAGAGGGTGACGAGCACGTCTGGCAGCAAACCGCGCAATGGTTACAAGCACTTGAGGTGCAACAAGGGCTGGCTGCGTGTCAGGTCGGCGTGCTGGGCCACTATTACGACGGGATGGTCGACGTTTACAGCAACATGACCAACCTGAGTGCAAAACTCGGCGTGCGGTTTAAGCCGCTGGAAATGTGCGAACTGGCGGAATACCGCGAGCAGGTCACGGCTGATGCTTGTGCCCAAAAATGGCAAGAAGTGGAAGCGTCGCTGCAAATTGACGCGGCGTGTGAAAAAGTCGAACTGCAACGTGCCGTGCAAACCGCCTGCGCCATGGACCAACTGATTGAAAACAACCATCTCGGTGCGCTGGCTTATTACTATGAAGGGCGCAACGGCAACGCCTACGAAAACATCATTACCTCGATTATTCTCGGCAACACGCTGCTCACCCAGCGTGGAATTCCGGTCGCCGGGGAGTATGAAATCAAAAACGTGCTGGCAATGAAAATCCAGCAGTTGCTTGGCGCGGGTGGTTCGTTCTCTGAGCCATATGGCATTGAATTTGCCGATGACGTGGTGCTCTGGGGGCACGATGGTCCAGCGCATCCGCTGATGGCGCAAGGCAATGTGCGCCTTGTGCCGCTGCCGGTTTATCACGGCAAACCGGGCAAAGGCGTGTCAATTCAGATGACGGTCAAACCCGGCCCGGTGACATTCCTTTCCATCGTTGAAGATGCGCAAAACGGCGTGTGTTTGCAGTATGCCCACGGCGAAGCCGTTCCTGGCGACGTTCTGGATATCGGCAACACCAACAGCCGCTACCGCTTCCCGTTATCTGCCCGCGAGTTCACCACGCTCTGGAGCCTTGGTGGGCCTGCACACCATTGTGCAATTGGCCTCGGGCATCAGGGGGATATTCTGGAAAAACTGGCCTGGTTGCTGGGCGTGAAAACAGCAAAAATCTGTTAATTCTTTTAGCGTTACCTCCACTCGACTATCGGGTGGAGGGGAAATTAAGAACTGTGACTCTCGTCAATCGCACCCCCTGAATTTTGCCAGTTTTACCCCTGCTGCGGCAGCACATAGAAGGTTCACTCGTTGCTCACTCTTTAGACTCGATGATTCGGGGTAGTGAGCTGTCGCCCCTACGTTTTTTAGTTAAAACAGAGGGATAAATAATGGATAACGCTATAACGATGGGGATAGTTTGGCATCTGGTGGGGGCTGCCAGCGCCGCCTGCTTTTACGCCCCTTTTAAGAAAGCACAGCGCTGGTCATGGGAAACGATGTGGGCGGTTGGCGGTTTTGTCTCCTGGATAATATTGCCCTGGCTGGTCAGTTACCTTCTTTTACCTGATTTTTGGGCTTACTACGGTTCGTTTAATATATCTACCTTGCTGCCGGTGTTCCTGTTCGGCGCGATGTGGGGGATCGGCAATATCAACTATGGCCTGACGATGCGTTACCTGGGCATGTCGATGGGCATTGGTATCGCGATTGGCATTACGCTTATCGTCGGCACCTTAATGACGCCAATTATTGCCGGAAAATTTGATGTACTGATTGGCACGCCTGGTGGGCGAATGACGCTGCTGGGTGTACTGGTTGCGCTGGTCGGCGTGGCGATTGTCACCCGTGCGGGGCAACTTAAAGAGCGCCAAATGGGCATTAAAGCCGAAGAATTTAACCTGAAAAAAGGGCTGATTCTGGCAGTAATGTGCGGCATCTTCTCGGCGGGTATGTCTTTTGCGATGGACGCCGCAAAACCAATGCATGAAGCCGCTGCCGCGCTGGGCGTTGATCCGCTCTACGTGGCACTGCCAAGTTACGTCATCATCATGGGCGGTGGCGCGGTGATAAACTTGGGTTATTGCTTCATTCGTCTGGCAAAAATGCAAAACCTGTCGATAAAAGCCGACTTCTCACTGGCAAGACCGCTGATCATCAGCAACGTGCTGTTTGCAGCACTAGCCGGTTTGATGTGGTATCTGCAATTCTTCTTCTACGCCTGGGGCCACGCCAGAATTCCGGCACAGTACGACTACATGAGCTGGATGTTGCACATGAGTTTCTACGTGCTGTGCGGCGGGTTGGTTGGCTTGATTATGAAAGAGTGGAAATCAGCAGGGACGCGCCCGGTTGGCGTGTTGAGCGTGGGATGTGTGGTAATAATTATTGCCGCGAATATCGTCGGATTAGGTATGGCGAATTAAATACCCGTCATACTTCAACCGCATACCTCTGACGCCACATTCGTGGCGTCATTCCTGTTTCTTTAGTAAACACCACCGAAAAGTAATTACTGTCCTCAAACCCGCAGCGGGTGGCGATATTCCCAACCAAGAGCTCGCTATTGCGCAGTAAATCCTGTGCCTGGCAAATCCTTAGCTGGCGCAAATACTGGCTGATGCTCATGCCGGTCTGCTGGCGGAAAAATTGGCGTAAATGGCGTTCTGCCACTTGGTGCTGGTGGCAAAACTGCGTCAGCTCAAAAGGGGTGTCGAGACTTTGTCCCAATGCCGCCATTAGCAGATCCAATATTTCACTGCTGTCCGGCCCGGCGGCGTCCTGGGTTTGATAACGGTGGCGGCGCAACGTAATGCAAAGTTGTAGAAACAGGCTTTCGGTCAAACACAACGAGAGCGCATCGGGTTTCACGCTTTCGTGCTCCAGTTGCACGATTAACTGACGTGCTTGCGCCATGCCCTGGCTGGAAAGCCGCCAGCGCGGATCTTTTCCCGCATCCCTCGCGCTATGCAGTAAATCATCCCAGTCGACATTGATTTTTAGCCGCTCGGGGCAATAGATGATGTTGTGCAAGACTAAACCGTTCACCGACTCGTAGCTGTGGCGGTCTTCAGCGCGAATATAAAACAGATCGCCGCAGGTAATGCGATAAGGGCGGTCGTTCAGCACATGCAGCCCATTGCCGCGCCACACCAAAACCAGCTCGCAGAAATCGTGGGTATGTTCGGCAAAAACATTTTGCGGATAGCGGTCTGCCACCGCCACGGGTTGCGCGGCAGAGACAAAGAAGTCTGCTTTTTTGAGGACTAAATGATTCGTCACCGCTTATCCATCCTAAAATTTAGCCAACTGAAGATTATCGGCTTATTGGGTAAATAAAACGGTGATTGTGTTCGCGATTACTGAAGTTCCGTATCCCGTCCCTGACGAATCTCACGCGGGGACCAGGAAAACTCGCGTTTAAAAAGCGTCGAAAAATGGTTGCTGTCGCCAAAGCCGCATTGAAACGCGATATTTGTGACGCTTTCCTCGCCGTGACGTAATAAATAGCGGGCCTTCATCAAACGTAAACGATTGAGATAACGCTGCGGCGTCATACCCGTTTGTTGTTTTAGCTGGCGATGCAGGGTGCGCAGGGAAAGTGTGAATTGCGATGCCAGTTGCTCCCAACAAATCTCTTCGGCGAAATGCTCTTCCAGCCAGGCCATCAACTGGTTTAATCGGCCTTCCGCGTTGGTCGCGCCTTCCATCATGCTGCCTTTGCGCAGCAAAACCAGCAACTGCATAAACAGAATTTCACGGTTAGCCACGGCGTGGGTATCCGCTGCTTCGCCAACCTGTTCAAACTGCTCGATCAATCCACGCACCTGTTGTAGCACCGGCTGGTTCACGCGCCAGTGCGACGGGTAATTGCCGTCTTGTTCTTGCGGCAGCAACTTATCCAGCCCGGACAAAAAGCAGAAGGCATCAGGTGCGCGATACAGAATATTGGTCAGACAGAGGTTTTCGGTGTGTTCGTATAGATGACGGTCGTGGTCACGCACAAAACAGACCGAGCCGCCGCTTAGCGTGTAGGGCTGGCCGTTAAAAACGTGCGTTCCGGTGCCGTGTTCAACAATAACGATTTCATAAAAATCGTGGTGGTGTTCCGGGAATGCCCCCTGGGGTAAACGTGGCTCGATCGCCACGGATGAATGACCTGATGGGAAAAAATCAAAACCGTGCAATACCGCCATCATTACCCCCGGAACATTTTAATTGTCGATTGATAGTAAGTAACGAAGCTCCCCGGCACCTTAAAATTTCGACACGAAATCAGTTAAAAATTGCACGTTTTTTAAGAAAGGGTGGGAATTATCAGGAAATGCGGCAAGCGTCACAGGCCGGTTTTTGGGGGTGTAAGTATCAATCTGTGACATAACTCACGTTCATCTTTGCCATTTTGCCAGCGGCTGATGGGGGCTGTCAGTGTCAAGAAGGTGGGCGAGGGCGTTAGTTTTTAGAGTGGAGCCAATTAATTTAGCAAGGACCCCAAAAATGACTCTACGCCACAGTGTTGCGGTAGACCTCGGTGCATCAAGTGGCCGTGTCATGCTGGCGCGCTTTGAACGTGACTCCCGCAGCATCTGCCTGCGTGAGATTCATCGTTTCACCAACGACTTAAAACAGGCTGAGGGTTTCACCGTCTGGGACGTTGATGCGCTGGAGCATGAAATCCGCACTGGCCTGCAAAAAGCCTGCGACGAAGGCATCAAAATCGACAGCATCGGTATCGATACCTGGGGTGTGGATTATGTGCTGATTGACCGTGAAGGTAACCGCGTTGGGCTGCCTGTGGCTTATCGTGATAGCCGCACCGATGGCGTGATGGATCTCGCTTTCAATCAGCTTGGCCGTGAAGATATTTACCGCCGCACCGGCATTCAGTTTCTGCCGTTCAATACGCTTTACCAGCTCCGTGCGCTGGTCGAACAGCAGCCAGAGTTGCTTGATAACGCCGAACACGCGCTGTTGATTCCCGACTATTTTTGCTACCGCCTGACGGGCGTGATGAACTGGGAATACACCAACGCCACCACTACGCAACTGGTCAATATCAACAGCGATAGCTGGGATGAAACGCTGCTCGACTGGGCAGGTGTTCCGCATAAATGGTTTGGTAAACCGACACACCCAGGCCGCGTTATCGGCCAGTGGATTTGCCGCGAAGGCAACAAAATCCCGGTGGTGAGCGTTGCCACTCACGACACGGCCAGCGCAGTCATCGGTGCACCGCTCAAAGACAAAGATGCCGCGTATCTCTCTTCCGGCACCTGGTCGCTGATGGGCTTTGAGAGCAAAACGCCTTACGCCAACAGCACGGCATTAGCCGCCAACATCACCAACGAAGGGGGTGCGGAAGGGCGCTACCGTGTCCTGAAAAATATTATGGGACTGTGGTTGTTGCAGCGTGTCATCAAAGAGCTGGGCATTACCGATCTTGCGGATCTTATCGATCGCACTAAACAGACGGCAGCTTGCAAGTTTGTCATCAATCCAAATGACGATCGTTTTATTAATCCTGAAAGCATGAGCCGTGAAATTCAGGCGGCATGCCGTGAAAGCAACCAGCCGGTTCCGTTCACTGACAACGAACTCGCACGCTGTATTTTCGACAGCCTGGCACTGCTGTATGCCAAAACGCTGGAAGAACTGGCCGCCGTTCGTGGCCGCCCGTTTAGCTGCCTGCACATTGTAGGTGGCGGCAGCCAGAACGAATTACTCAACCAACTTTGCGCCGATGCCTGCGGTATTCCAGTACTCGCCGGGCCGATTGAAGCCTCAACGCTTGGCAATATCGGCTGCCAGCTAATGGCGCTGGACGAAATTACTGATGTCGACGACTTCCGAAAAATTGTCGCCACCAGCTATCAACTGAAATCTTTTAACCCCGAAACCGACAGCGAAATTGCCCGTTATATCGCGCAGTTGCCGCTGAATATTCAAACACGAAAGGAGTTTTGCGCATGACCACATCTCTTGAAACAGCCTGGGAACTGGCAAAACAGCGCTTTGCTGCTGTCGGTGTTGACGTTGAAGCCGCACTTCTTCAGCTCGACCGCCTGCCGGTTTCGATGCACTGCTGGCAGGGCGATGACGTCGCGGGCTTTGAAAACCCAGAAGGCGCGCTGAGCGGTGGGATTCAGGCTACGGGGAATTACCCGGGCAAAGCGCGTAATGCCGATGAGCTACGCTCTGACCTGGAACGCGCATTAAGCCTGATCCCTGGCCCAAAACGCCTGAATCTGCACGCCATTTATCTGGAATCTGAGCAGCCGGTTTCGCGCGACAAGATCGAACCTAAGCATTTTAAAAACTGGGTGGAGTGGGCGAAAGCGAACAAATTAGGACTGGATTTCAACCCATCCTGCTTCTCGCACCCGTTAAGCGCCGACGGCTTTACGCTGTCCCACGCTAACGATGAAATTCGCCAGTTCTGGATTGACCACGTTAAAGCGAGCCGCAAAATTTCTGCGTACTTTGGCGAGCAGCTGGGCACGCCGTCAGTGATGAACATCTGGGTCCCGGATGGCATGAAAGACATCACCATTGACCGCCTGGCACCACGTCAACGCCTGGTGGCCGCGCTGGATGAAGCGATGAGCGAAAAACTCAATCCGGCACACCATATCGACGCAGTAGAAAGCAAACTGTTCGGCATTGGTGCGGAAAGCTACACCGTCGGCTCCAACGAATTCTATTTCGGTTACGCGACCAGCCGCCAGACAGCGCTGTGTCTGGATGCCGGGCACTTCCACCCGACCGAAGTTATCTCCGACAAAATTTCCAGCGCCATGCTGTATGTGCCGCGCCTGCTGCTGCACGTGAGCCGTCCGGTGCGTTGGGATAGCGACCACGTCGTGCTGCTGGATGACGAAACACAAGCGATCGCCAGCGAAATTATCCGCCACGACCTGTTCGACCGCGTTCATATCGGTCTGGATTTCTTCGATGCTTCGATCAACCGCATCGCGGCGTGGGTTATCGGCACTCGCAACATGAAGAAAGCATTGCTGCGTGCGTTGCTGGAACCGACCGAAGCCCTGCGCCAACTGGAACTTGAAGGCGATTACACCGCTCGTCTGGCCCTGCTGGAAGAACAAAAATCACTGCCATGGGCGGCGGTCTGGGAAATGTATTGCCAGCGCAACGACACGCCGGTTGATGCCCAGTGGCTGAAGACCGTGCGCGGTTACGAGAAAGAGGTGTTGAGCCAGCGCGGTTAAGTTCGCTCTCGCCCTCACCCCGGCCCTCTCCCACAGGAGAGGGGGAAAACCGAACCATTCCCTCTCCCGCAGGAGAGGGGGAAAACCGAACCATTCCCTCACCCACAGGAGAGGGGGAAAACCGAACTATTCCCTCACCCACAGGAGAGGGGGAAAACCGAACCATTCCCTCTCCCGCAGGAGAGGGGGAAAACCGAACCATTCCCTCACCCGCAGGAGAGGGGGAAAACCGAACCATTCCCTCACCCGCAGGAGAGGGGGAAAACCGAACCATTCCCTCTCTCGCAGGAGAGGGGGAAAACCAAACAGTCACCTCACCCACCTGCGGAACTCGATCAGTCCCCTCTCCCTCTGGGAGAGGGCCAGGGTGAGGGGAAGAAAAAACACTAAAGGAACATAAGACTATGCAGAACATCCTTAACGCCTGGTTTGTAGAAGGCATGATCAAAGCAACTAGCGATGCCTGGCTGAAAGGTTGGGACGAGCGCAACGGCGGCAACATCACGATGCGCCTGGATGAATCAGACATCGCCCCTTTCCAGGCTGACTTCCACGCCGTACCGCGCTACATCGCTCTGAGCCAGCCAATGCCTGAGCTGGCGAATACGCCGTTTATCGTGACCGGCTCCGGTAAATTCTTCCGCAACGTGCAACTTGCTCCGGCGGAAAATATTGGCGTGGTCAAAGTGGACAACCACGGTACGGGCTATCACATTTTGTGGGGACTGGAGAACGAAGCGGTGCCAACGTCTGAACTGGCAGCACACTTCCAGTCGCACAGCGTGCGCATCAAAACCACTGGCGGTAAAGACCGTGTGATTATGCACTGCCACGCCACCAACCTGATTGCCCTGACTTACGTGCTGGAAAACCGCACCGACGTCATCACCCGCAAACTGTGGGAAGGCAGCACCGAATGTCTGGTGGTGTTCCCGGATGGTGTCGGCATTCTGCCGTGGATGGTTCCAGGGACTGATGAAATTGGTAACGCGACCGCTGACGAAATGGCAAAACATTCGCTGGTGTTGTGGCCTTTCCATGGCGTGTTTGGTAGCGGCCCAACGCTTGATGAAGCGTTTGGTCTTATCGACACCGCTGAAAAATCAGCGGAAGTACTGGTCAAAGTCATCTCTATGGGCGGCATGAAACAAACCATCAGCCGTGACGAGCTAATCGCGCTCGGCAAACGCTTTGGCGTCAATCCATTAGCCAGTGCTTTAGAACTTTAACTCTTTTCCCCCTCTCCCTCTGGGAGAGGGCTGGGGTGAGAGCAATTTGATTTCAGCCATTCTTTCTTTACCTTTTCCCCCTCTCCCCTCGGGAGAGGGCCGGGGTGAGGGAAAACGATCATTATGGAGAATAGCTATGAGCTTTATGTTGGCGTTACCCAAAATCAGTCTGCACGGCGCGGGCGCAATCGGCGATATGGTGAAATTGATTGCCACAAAACCCTGGGGCAAAGCGTTAATTATTACCGACGGGCAGCTCGTGAAAATGGGTCTGCTCGACAGCCTGTTTAGCGCGCTCGACGCGCATCAGCTTTCTTACGAACTGTTCGATGAAGTGTTCCCGAACCCGACTGAAGAACTGGTGCAAAAAGGATTTGCCGCGTATCAGGCCGCAAAATGCGATTACCTGATTGCCTTTGGCGGCGGCAGCCCGATTGATACCGCTAAAGCCGTGAAAATCCTGACCGCTAACCCAGGGCCATCAACGGCTTATTCGGGCGTGGGTAAAGTCACCCATCCCGGCGTTCCGCTGGTGGCGATTAACACCACTGCCGGTACCGCAGCGGAGATGACCAGTAACGCGGTGATCATCGATTCTGTGCGCCATGTGAAAGAAGTGATTATCGATACAAACCTGATTCCTGATATCGCCGTAGATGACGCCAGCGTCATGCTGGATATCCCGGCAAGCGTCACCGCCGCAACGGGTATGGACGCGCTGACTCACGCCATCGAAGCTTACGTTTCTGTCGCGGCGCACCCGCTGACCGATGCCAATGCGCTCGAGTCTATCCGTCTGATTAGCCAGTGGTTGCCGAAAGCGGTCGACGATGGGCATAACCTCGAAGCGCGTGAAATGATGGCTTACGGGCAATATCTGGCGGGCATGGCGTTTAACAGTGCCGGGCTTGGCCTGGTTCATGCGCTGGCGCACCAACCGGGCGCGACACACAATCTTCCGCACGGTGTGTGTAACGCGATTTTGCTGCCGGTGATTGAAGCGTTTAACCGTCCAAAAGCCGTTTCGCGTTTTGCGAAAGTCGCCGCAGCGATGGGTGTGGATACGTTGTCGATGAGCGAAGAAGAAGCCAGTTTCGAGGCAATTCTCGCTATTCGCGCGCTTTCCGCTCGCGTAGGTATTCCATCCGGTTTCAGCCAGCTTGGGATTAAAACGGCTGATATCGAAGGTTGGTTGGACAACGCGCTTGCAGACCCCTGCGCGCCATGTAACCCACGCGAGGCTACCCGCGATGAAGTTCGCGAGCTGTACCTGGAGGCGCTATGATCCGCAAAGCGTTTGTGATGCAGGTAAATCCTGATGCGCATGAAGAGTACCAACGTCGGCACACGCCAATTTGGCCTGAGCTGGAAGCGGTGTTGAAACAGCATGGTGCGCATCATTACGTCATTTATCTTGATGCGCCGCGCAACCTGCTTTTTGCCTCGGTAGAGATTGAGTCCGAAGCCCGCTGGAACGCCGTTGCCCAAACGGAAGTTTGCCAGCGCTGGTGGAAGCATATGAGCGAGATCATGCCAGGCAACCCGGATAACAGCCCGGTGAGCGCCGAGTTGAAAGAAGTGTTTTACCTGGAATAATGCTCGCAGAAACCCCTCGCAAACAGAATCCCTGACCCCAGGTCGGGGATTTTTTTATTTCTTATTCCCCTGTTATTTATGTGACTAACCTCCCTTGTTGCCCAAATCGGTTGTGATACTTTCCTTTTCACAAACTGGCATACGCCAGTTAAAAGAAAGGAACGATCATGAAACCATTAAAAGTTGTCACGCTCGGCGGGGGTTCCGGCTACACGCCAGAACTAATTGATGGATTTATCAGAAGGCATGCAGAACTCCCGGTCAGTGAATTCTGGTTGGTGGATATCGAATCAGGTCGTGAAAAGCTGGAAATTGTCGGGAAACTCGCCCAACGCATGGTGAAAAAGTCGGGCATCCCGATGACGGTTCATCTCACAACGGACCGCAAGCAGGCGCTGAAAGATGCCGATTTTGTCACCACGCAAATTCGCGTCGGGCAACTGGCAGCACGCATTCAGGATGAAAAAATCCCGCTGCATTATGGCGTGCTGGGCCAGGAAACTACCGGCCCCGGCGGGTTTATGAAGGCGCAACGCACCATTCCGGTTCTGCTGGATGTGTGTAAAGAGATGGAAACCCTGTGCCCGGATGCGTGGCTGATCAACTTTACCAATCCGGCGGGCATCGTCACCGAAGCGATTGCAAAACACAGCACCATTAAATCGCTGGGGATTTGCAGCGGTGCTAACAGCATGATGATGGATGTAGCCAAAGCTTACGGCGTGGGCCGCGAAGCCATTGATGCGCGAGTCATGGGGCTAAATCATCTGATTTTTGCCGACCGGATTACGTTGTATGGCGAAGATGTCACCGCTGATTTTATTGAAAAACTAGCCCAGGGCGTGAGCGACAACAAGCTCAAAAACATCCCCGATATTGGGCTGCCCGCCGAGTTTATCCGCGCACTAAATTTTTACCCGCTCTCCTATTTAAAATATTTCTGGTTAAACCAGGAAATGGTGCAGCACGAACTCGAAGAATTACGCAACGGCGGCACGCGCGGCGAACGTTCGCTGCAAATTGAAAAGAGCCTGTTTGATATTTATCGCAACCCAGAACTTTGCGAAAAACCACCAGAATTATCCAGCCGTGGCGGCGCATATTATTCCGACACTGCCTGCTCGATTATTAGCTCGATTTATAACAACAAAAAAGAAGTGCACGTGGTCAACACCACGAATCGCGGAACCACGCCTGATTTACCCGATGACGCGGTGATTGAAACCAATGCGGTGATCGATAAGCAAGGCGCACGCCCG
Organism: Buttiauxella selenatireducens; assembly: GCF_031432975.1. Taxonomy (GTDB): domain Bacteria; phylum Pseudomonadota; class Gammaproteobacteria; order Enterobacterales; family Enterobacteriaceae; genus Buttiauxella; species Buttiauxella selenatireducens. The sequence continues at coordinate 287,008 of NZ_CP133838.1, forward strand.
CTGGCTTACGGGCGCTTACCGGCGCGTATCCGCGGGCTAATTCAGAGCGTAAAAGCTTTCGAAGAGTTAACGGTTGAAGCGGCAATTACTGGCAATAAACACACCGCGTTGCTGGCGCTGGCGGCACACCCGCTGGTGCCATCGGTGGCGGTCGCGGAAAATATTCTCAAAGATTATTTAGCCGCTAACCGGGATTTCTTACCGCAATATTCACTTTCCACGGATGAATAATTTTCTTTTAAAAGGGATATTTCATGCAACATTTTCTGGAAAACAAAGTCATTCCCGTCTTAATGAAGATAGGCAATAACGTTATTCTGGTGGCGATACGTAACGGTATCGCCTTTACGTTGCCGTTTATTATTGCCGGAAGCCTGTTCCTGATTGTGGCGAATTTACCCATCCCCGGCTGGCATGAGTTTTTAGGCAGTTATGCGAATAAACTCAGCGTTCCGGTGCAGGCGACATTTGGCGCAATCGGGTTAATTGCCGCCATCGGCATTAGCTATAATCTGGCGAAACAATACAACCTCGATGGGCTAAGCTGTTGCTGTATTACCGTGTCGGTCTTTATTCTCGCCCAGCTGGATAGCCAGTATAAAATCAACGTCGATAATTTTGGGGCCGCGGGATTATTCTCAGCCATCATATTGTCGATATTCACGGTTTATACCGTGCGGTTTTTTATCACTCACAAAATCTATATTCGTATGCCGGAAGGCGTTCCTCCCGCCGTGCTGCAATCGTTTATCAGCCTGGTGCCTGCGGTGGTTTGCCTGGCGCTGGTGTGGTTTGTGCGCGTGATTCTGGATTTTGATATCAACGGCTTCTTTACCCTTATCCTCAGCCCGCTGGTGCACGGTTTAGATACGCTGCCAGGAATGCTCATTCTGGTGGCACTGATTTCGCTGCTGTGGAGCTGCGGGATCCATGGAACCAACGTGCTTTCCGGGATTACCAGCCCGATATTCCTGAAGTTTATTGCCGAAAATACCCAGGCTTATCTCAGCGGCCAACCCGTTCCCCATATTACCGCTGAAGGGTTTTATAACTTCTTTATCTGCGCGGGCGGTTCGGGCGCCACAATGGGGTTAGTGCTGGCAATGCTGTTATCGAAAAGCCGTTACTACAAATCCATTGGCCGCGTCTCGTTTGGCCCGTCGATTTTCTGTATTAACGAGCCTGTTATTTTTGGCGTGCCGATGGTGCTCAACCCGATAATGATGTTCCCGCTCATTGTGGCGCCACTGGTAATTTGTACCTGTTCTTATTTGCTGATGGATTTCGGCATTATTGGCAGGCCAGTATTCCAGATCCCCTGGACGATGCCGCCGATTCTTAACGCCTATTTCGCCACAGGCGGGAACATTCCTGCGGCAATTTGGTCAGGCTGCATGATTGTTATTTCTACAATAATCTATTATCCGTTCTTCAGAATAATGGAAGTGAAACAGTTGGCTATCGAAGCACAGGAAGCAGAATTGACGGCTGAAGTGGTACACTAACGGCCCGATAACAACGCTGGAAATGAATCCCGATGGTTGCGCGATACAGAGAAATTAAACACAGTATTCAGGAAGATATCCTCAGCCAGCGTTACCGGGTCGGTGAGAAAATCCCTTCCGAAAGAGAACTCGCGGTGCAATATGGCGTGACGCGAGTGACGTTGCAAAAGGCGATGAATCTTCTTGAACAGGAAGGGTTTATCGAGCGTATTCATGGCAAAGGGATGTTTGTCACAAAAGTGATTGAAGACAATGTCTACATGCTCAATAGCGGCACCGGAGATTCAATTTTAGGCTTTTCCCGCGAGTTTGGTCAGCAGGCGAAAATCACCAGCCAGCTTATTTCCCATCAGCTCATTCTCGCCCCGCAGCCCATCGCGGGGCAGTTGGAAATGCAGGCCAATCAGCAGGTTCATTTTATTCGCCGGGTGCGTTTAATCGACGATGTTCCGGTGCTAATTGAAGACTCGTGGATTAATAGCGAGGTTATTGCCGCCATCCCCGAAACTGTGCTTGAACACGGTTCGTTGTATCAATACATCGAAGAGCTGACCGGCAAAAAAATTAAGTTTTACAACTCGGTTATTGAAGGCGATTTATTCAGCAAAGACCTTGCCGATTTGCTGTCAATAGCCGCTGGTTTGCCGATGCTGAAAGTCTCTGGCGTGACTAAATTAGAAGACGGCACGGCATTTAACTATTCCGTCAGTTATAACCGCGCGGATATGTTTAAGATTAAAAATAGCTGGGTGGGGAAATAGACAACTCCAAACGGTTTTGTAGGATGGATGAACGTCAGCGTCATCCATCCTTTTTGCCGGTCTAAAGCTCCGCACCTTCCAGCGCCTTATTAATCACCTGAGAAAGCTCCTTCACATCGAACTTCGCGACATAGCCATTCGCGCCCACTTTGCGCACGTGGTCTTCGTTGGCGCTACCTGAAAGCGACGAGTGGATCACCACCGGGATCTGTTTGAGCGTGATATCCGTTTTGATGTTTCGCGTCAGGGTAAAACCGTCCATTTCCGGCATTTCGATGTCGGTTAACACCATGCCAATGCGGTCGGTGATGGGCTGTCCAGCGGCTTTGGCCTCTGCGGCGATAACCTTGATTTTCTCCCAGGCTTCAAGGCCCGTGGAATGCATCATCGTCGGAATGCCCATCCCTTTCAGGCCCTGTTCGAGCATCATGCGGGCGACTTTCGAATCCTCGGCAACAATGGCAACAGCGCCCGGTTTCAGCGGGTTTGTGCTCCCTTCAATGGCCGCGACATCAACGTTGCGCCCGGAGGGAATAATGTCATAAAGAATTTGTTCAACATCGAGTACCAGCGCCAGTTCACCTTTGTATTCGTCACTATCGAGCGAAGCAATACTGGTGATATTACGGCTGCTTACACCTGACTCGGCGGCGTGAACCTGGCTCCAGTCCAGACGGATAATATTTTCCACCGACTCTACCGCAAATGCCTGCGTGCTACGGGCGTATTCGGTTATCAGTAACAGGTTTAGCCCCGTTTCTGGCGTGCAACCGGTGACGGCGGGCAAGTCGATTACCGGGATAATCTGATCACGAATATTGGCCATGCCTAACAGCGGTGACATCATTCCGGCCGCACGATTGATTTTCTGCATCGGCACAATTTCACGTAGCTTAAAGACGTTGATGCCATACAGCTCTGATTTATCAGAGTGCTGACCTTTCCCTAAGCGGAATAACAACAACTCAAATTTGTTGGATAACGCCAGGTTAGCCCTTTCATCAATATCTTTTTGAAAACTATCCATTTTAACCTCGAATGATTACTCGCCGTTGCGTCGCCCTGGCGTCTGGTTAAGTTATCGGCAGATTGGGGGAAAAGTGGAGTGACTTTGGAATAGGGATACCGGTTATTCCCCAAGTTCTTTGCCCAACCATGCCACCAGTGCGATGCTATCCACCGGTTTGCCCTGCTCCACGGTATAAACCGATCCCAGTGACATAGGCTGTGCGTTATTTGCCAGAGCCAATAATTCCGGCAGGTATTCTTCACCGGGATGGCCTTCGCGGCGTTCATCGAGTCTTTGCGCGTAACGCTGTACGGCGAGATGCCCTGGGATGTGGTTCCAGATTTCCACCACCCGCGTGATCCCTGCCTGTTCAAGATAGCGTTCCAGCGCTTCTTTGGGCTGGAAACCAAACCAGGCGTCGATAATAAATACGCATTGTTGCGGGCTGTCGGCGACAATCGACCAAATCACCTCATAGGCGGCGCACCCGAGACGCCGATTAAACGGCCTGTCAATGTTATCGAACTGCGCCATAAAAGGCTCTTTGATACCGTCGATGGTCAGTACGGGGAGCGCAAAATGCTCGGACAATAAGCGTGCGACGGTGCTTTTACCCGAGGCCGGAACACCGTTCACAAGTACCACCGTTTTGCCCTGTGTTCGTGAAGTCTGGCTCATAATATTGCGATCACCTCTTCCTTAGCTTTTGCCCGGCGGAGTCTTGCCATCACATCGTCATCACCCAATAAATTCACTATCGCGCGGATGCCTTCTTCAATGTGTTGGTTGCTGTCTTTGGCTGCAAACATAATGACGATGTCGGCTTTGTCGCTATTGGCAAAAGCAATCGGTTCTTCGAGCAACACCATGCTGAAGCAATTTTTCATTACGCCGCATTCCGGGCGAGCATGGGGCATAGCAACGCCTTCTTCAAAAACGTAATACGCGCCATGCTCCAGAGTGTTATTAATCACTGCCTGGTAATAGGAAGGCAGGATATAACCGTTATCAACTAGCGGCTGCGCCGCAAGTTTAATCACCTTTTGCCAGTCCGTTTCACGCACGCCAACTTGAATTGCCTGCGCTTCAATTAATAATTCTTTAATAGCCATCACCAGTCCTTAGATGTTTTTACGAATATGATTTCGCAGCTCATCAATTTTAATAAATAACGCATCAATATGCTGACGGTGCGTTTTACTCTTCGCGTAAACTTGTAACGCCTGGTTATAGCGCAACATAAGTGATTTCTGAGTTTCGCCGTTATTGGGGTTTTCCGTTAGTCTATTTTCCAGTGCTGTTAATTCAGTTTCAATTTGAATAGCCTGAATATCATATTGCGCCGATTCTGAATTATCTTTATGGAAAAGTTTTTTTAAAGATCCAAACATAGCTCGCTCCCGCCCGACGATTGCCGTGCAACCAGGGTTACAATAAAGAGTAGAGGATAACGCTTAGCTTATTTAAATAATGCGATCTTTTCGATTAATACCGCAGCTACCGCATCATTTGCCGGAATTAAAAATTTACGCACGCTGTCGTTCACTTTGCCCTTCTCGAAGGTTTCTTTGCAGTGCCCAACCCACTGCACGTTCATTTCAGTGCCGACGTTCACTTTGTCGATGCCACCCGCGACCGCGCGACGCATATCTTCATCACTGACGCCTGTTCCACCGTGGAGCACCAGCGGGGTTTTGGTCACTTCGCTGATATCCGCAAGACGTTGGTGTTGAATTTGCGCTTTACCGGTATACAGGCCGTGCACCGTGCCAACGGAAACAGCCAACATATCGACACCCGTTTCATCCACAAAACGTTTGGCATCTTCGGTGGTGGTGAAGGCAATATCTTCCATGGCCACGGATTTACCATCTTCTGAGCCGCCAATGGCACCGAGTTCTGCTTCTACAGAAATATTACGTGGCCGGGCGATATCAATAACTTTGCGGGTGTTGGCAATATTGTCGGCCATATCCAGATGTGAGCCGTCATACATCACTGAGCTAAAGCCCGCGTCTATAGCCGTTTTAATGGATTCAATATCTGAACAGTGATCCAAATGCAAACAGGTCGGTATTTGTTGGCTTTCTGATAAAGAACGAATCGAATCGACTAATAAACGATAACCTAAATACTCAGCGGTCCCCGTCGAGATTTGAATCATTAACGGGCTGTTGGTCGCTTTGGCGGCTTTGAAATAAGCGGGTAACATTTCCAGGCAATGTAAATTAAAGGAACCTACTGCTTTGAAATTACGTTGCTTCGCCACCTGCAATAAATCAGGGAAGTTATAGAGACTCATGTGCTTTTTCCTCTTGAGGTTTGGTTGATTTGCCATTCACGAACCAGGCGATAAGCGCCACGAACAGGATAAATACGCCGACAAACGTCCAGTTGTTCTGGAAGACGTGCCCCAAAATCAGGCCGCTACTAATGACATCGGAATCGCTGAAGGTCACGCCGGTGAAACCATAGCTTTCCAGCATTGGAACCAGTATTGCGGGCAGGAAGGTAATGAACAGGCCATGAACGACGCCCCCGATAATTGCCCCGCGTCTACCGCCCATTGCGTTACCGAAAATCCCTGCAGTACCACCGGCAAAGAAGTTGGTTAACAGTCCTGGCAGGATCATCGCCAGTCCAAACATTGGGAAGACAATCATGCCGATGATGGAACCTGCGGTGGTGGCGAGGAAGCCGACAATCACGGCATTTGGGGCGTAGGGGAACAGCACCGGGCAGTCCAGAGCGGGTTTGGCGTCTGGCACGATGCGCATAGCGATACCACGGAATGCTGGCACCAGTTCGTTTAACAGCAGGCGCACACCGCTATAAAGCACGAATACCCCGGCAACAAACTGTATCGCCTGCATAAAGGCAAACATCAGGTAATTCACACCGTTGGAATACTGGCTGATATATTCCGGGCCTGCTGCCAGTGCCGGGATGAGGTACATCGGGATCATCACCACAGCCATCGACAAGTAGGTGTCTTGCAGGAATTTAAAGTTATCCGGTAACACTAAATCTTCGGTCGACTTAGAGCCTTTACCCACCACTTTTGCGACCGCCGCCTGAACCAGGTAGCCAATAGTGCAAAAGTGCCCAAGCGCAACGTCGTCAGAACCGGTAATACGGCGCACCACGGGTTGAGCGAGTGCGGGCATAAGCACCGCCATAATCCCACCGAAAATTCCGCCGGTCAGAATCAATGGCAGTCCGGTCAGCCCGGCTTTGTAGCCGATAACTGCCCCAATGGTGGCCATCCACAGCAAAGCCTGGCCGGTAAGAAAGATATATTTAAATGGTGTGATACGGGCAATGATGATGTTGACGATAAAGATCACCATCAGCGTGAGCGCCACTTCAGAGCCCAACTCGCGGTTTGCCAGGCCTGCAATCGCTGCGACATCGGTGATGTAGCCTTTCATGCCGAAGCCGTGGGTGAAGATATCGTTCAGGAAAGTCAGGGTATCAACAATAATGTTGATACCTGCCATCATGATTAAAAAGCCAAGCAGCGTTTTAAATGTGCCTTCCGCGACTTTCCCTTTCGATTTTTTCTGCAATAAAAGACCGAGCATAGCGATAAAGGCAATCAGTATTGATGCCTGTCCTAGCAGGTCTTTAACAATAAAGTTAATGATGCTATTCATGGTCAAATACCTTCACATTGCGGTCTTTTAAAAAGGCGACAATCTTTTGTTCGATCTCATCTTTATCGGTGAGTCGGTGCAAGACAATGACGCGTTTTATTTCTTCCTCGCTGGCGTCAGCCGTTAAAATATCAGCAAAGGTTTTTTGCGTTAAAATAATGTCAGATTTAAACGCACCCGCTTCTGAAACTGTGGTGTGATCAATTTCTGCAGGAATTTGAAGTTTTTTAAGTACCGCCGTTGCTGCCATTTCAATGGCAAAACTGGAACCTAAACCGCAGCCACATACACAAAGAATTTTAAGCATTGAAAGTCTCCTCAAATAATATTGAGCTGCTTCGCTAATTTATAATGATGCCCTTCGGTGTCGACGAGGCGTTTTTGCATACTGATTAAATCTATAGGGATCGGTTTGTTACTTGAATTAATAATAATGGCTTTATTTCTCATGCCGGACTGAATACAACGGACGACTTCACCCGCCATAATGGTGCCCTGATAGATTTCCTCGCAGGTTGGGTCACCGTTACGCAGGCTATAGCCAATAATTGATTTACGAATACGCACGCCAATTTTTGGTTCGAGCTGTTTAATCATGGTATCAATCGCCCCCTGAAAGCCGGGGGAATACTCTTTGGTGTAACCTTCTGAACAAAGAATCACGACGCTATTTTGTGATTCAAGCCGTGAAGTAATTTTCCCTGCGAGATCGCTAAGCGAATGTTGGCTCTCGGGTATTAACGCAAAATCTGCGTTACTTTTAATTGCCGATTGTAACGTCAGTTCGCCGCAGTAGCCTCCCAGCAATTCGATCATAAAAACACGCCCAGGTAATGCTCGTCCCGTATTGCGCAACTTGGTCACTTCTTTTATGACCTGTTCGCAGGCAGTGGAAAAACCGATGGTGTAATCGCTGCCGTAAACGTCATTGTCGATGGTCATGCCGACGCCAAAACAATTAACGCCATACTCACTCAGGTTATTCAGAAACTGTAATGAACCATCGCCACCCGCCATGATAAGCACATCGATATGCAGGGTTTTTAATTGTTTGGCAAGGGTTTCATATTCACAGTCCATTAATTTACGGTTGGTTCGACCTGAAGACATAATCGGAATAGAAGCGACTGAAAAATCCACCAGATCCCGTACGGAGATCGCCTGGTGATTGTTCTGTAATAAACCAGGAATACCCCCGTTAAATAAAATGATTTCTGCCTGAGCAAGTCGGGAAACCTGGAAAACGAAGTTATTAATCCCTGTGACATCACCGCCGCTAATTACCATGCCGATTCTCATGACGCTTGCCTCGTTTATTTTTCTTGCAGCTATTTTTCTCTTTAAACAAGACCTCGATTTGCAATGAATGTCACAAAATTGGGATTCATTAGTCGAGGCAGAGGATTGACAGGTGGTTTTTATAAGCAAAATTTGCGAGTTGAATCACAAATAAAGATTGGTGAACTATCGAATGGTAGGAGGAAAAATTTCCTATATTTCAAAGGATTAATCTAAGTGGCTAAAAAATAAAAAACTCCAGCGATATTTCGACTGAGAACAGAGTTTATCAGCTTTCAAAAATGTGACTACTCACGCATTTTTCTGCGGAATAAAGGGAAAGAAACTTATTAAGTAGCGTAAAAGAAATTGGGGGAAATCGAAGGGAGGCGGAAAAGCATGAAACGCTTGTCCGCCATTTCATTCAGGCCAGATAGGATATCAACGAGAAAAAGCCAACTTGTCCTCTTCATTAATTTCACGCAGCACTCGGCATGGCACCCCCGCGGCAACCACGTTTGCGGGAATAGATTTCGTCACCACACTGCCCGCGCCAATCACGCTATTACGGCCAATCGTCACGCCAGGGTTGATAATAACGCCTGTTCCCAACCAGACGTTGTCTTCAATTGTCACCGGTAAAGAAAACTGCTGTCCGGTGATTCGGATTTCTGGGGCGATCGGGTGTCCGGCGGTAGAGATTGTCACGTTTGGCGCAACCATCACGTTATCGCCAATTGTTACTGTGGCATCGTCCACCACCACGAAATTAAAGTTGCCGTAAAAGTTATTGCCGATATGAGTGTGGCTGCCGTAAGCCACGCGAATAGGGGGTTCAATCCAGCAATTTTCGCCCACGCTGCCGAATAATTGCTTGAGCAATTCTGCGCGGCGAGTTTCTTGCGCTGGGCGCGTCAGGTTGTAGTCGTAGACCAACTCTTTTCCAGCACGGCGTTCTTCTGGTAATCCTTCGCAGTGGTCTGTGTACAATTCACCGACTTCCATTCTTCTTCTTACTGACATCTTTCTGTTCCTTAATTTGCCTGATCTGCCGCTGTTTGTGACAACTGTAAGCGCAAGGCTATCCAACATCAGATGAGTCAAAGAATCAAAAAAATTATGGGGTCTGGAAGATGGGCTTAGTGCGGTGATGAGCAGGATTAGCAATAAGAAAACACCCGGCTTGCCGGGTGTTTTTAGAAGAGAAGGATTTCATTGCCAACTTATGCAGCGGGTTTAACCGCTGGTTTGGCTGCAGGCGCTGCAGTGGTTGTCGCTTTTTTGTGATGTTTTTTAGCAGCCTGCGCTTTTTGCGCTACTGGAGCCGCTTTGTGGTGTTTTTTGTGATGCACGGTGGTGCTGTGTTTTGCCGGAGCCGGTGCTGCGGTGGTTTCAGCAGCGAAAGCAGCAGAAGACAGACCCATTACAGCAACAGCAATCAGAGTTAATACTTTTTTCATTTTGATAGTCTCGTATTTGTTTATGTATGGGTTGTTGGCCCGTTGAAATAACTTTATTCCAACAAACAAATACGTTCAGTGAGTGATTGGTGTCGGTAAGTAACGGAATGTACAACTCGTTAACACAGCCGCTGCGGATGGGTATAAACCGTCGCACGACCGGGTTTGCTAAAGCCAATTAACGTCAGATTGCAGCGCTGCGCAACTTCCACGGCCAGCGTGGTTGCGGCAGACACGGCAAACAAAATTTCGACGCCGCACTGGGCCGATTTTTGCACCATTTCATAGCTGGCGCGGCTGGAGACTAACACCGCACCATTATTCCAACCTTCACGGCAACGTACGCCGAGCAGTTTATCCAGCGCCACATGGCGGCCAATATCTTCTTTGCCATCCAGAATCGTGCCGTTTTCATTAAGCCAAAGTGCGGCGTGCGTACAACCGGTGAGTTGTCCGACGGGCTGGTATTCACGCATCTGGGTTAGGGCTGCATCAAGCTTGTTCAAATCGAAGGTTTGGGTGAACGGAAGGGGGGTTATCGGACGGCCAATATCATTGAGTTGCTCAACGCCACAGACGCCGCAACCGGTACGCCCTGCAAGAGAGCGGCGGCGTTCTTTCAGCCCCATAAAGCGGCGGCTGGAAAGCTCAATTTGCACTTCCAGTCCATTGCAGACCGAAATGACATCCATGCCGTAAATATCAGCAGGAGAATCTATAATTCCTTCTGATAAGGAAAAACCCAATGCAAATGACTCCAGATCTTTGGGCGAAGCCATCATAACGACATGCGAAATACCATTGTAAACCAGAGCCACTGGGACTTCTTCAGCCAGCCAATCGCCTTTTGGCTGGTGTAAATCGTGGCGCTGCCACAGATCTATCGTCCGCGCGCCAGTGATGGCGTTCACAATTTTGTCCTGATTTGGGTTGGATTTGTTCACTTTGTCTTAACCTGATTGGAACAGCCTTAATCCTAATGTGGTATTCTTGCAACACTAACTCTTTAGGATTAAGGGTTATTGCCAGTTTGGGTTTGATTGTGAACCTTTGCGGCTTAGACCGCAAAAAAATACACCTATAAGTCATGTGAAAATGTCGAAAAAAGGAGCATCCATGCAGGTCAGCAGAAGACAGTTCTTTAAGATCTGTGCTGGCGGTATGGCAGGGACTACAGCTGCGGCACTGGGTTTTGCCCCGGGCGTTGCGCTTGCGGAAACACGGCAATATAAATTACTGCGTACTCGTGAAACCCGTAATACCTGCACATACTGTTCTGTCGGTTGTGGGCTGTTGATGTACAGTCTCGGTGACGGAGCGAAAAATGCCAAAGCATCTATCTTCCATATTGAAGGCGATCCGGACCATCCGGTAAACCGCGGTGCGCTTTGCCCGAAAGGCGCAGGCCTGGTGGATTTCATCCACAGCGAAAGCCGTCTTAAATTCCCGTCTTACCGCGCGCCAGGCTCGGATAAGTGGGAACAAATCAGTTGGGAAACGGCATTTGACCGTATCGCTAAACTGATGAAAGAAGACCGCGATGCCAACTTTATTGCGCACAACGATCAGGGAACCACGGTCAACCGCTGGCTTTCCACCGGTATGTTGTGTGCATCAGCCTCCAGTAACGAAACCGGTTATTTAACCCAGAAATTTTCCCGCGCCCTCGGCATGTTAGCCGTGGATAACCAGGCGCGTGTCTGACACGGACCAACGGTAGCAAGTCTTGCTCCAACATTTGGTCGCGGTGCGATGACCAACCACTGGGTTGATATCAAGAACGCCGATCTCGTGATTGTGATGGGTGGCAACGCCGCAGAAGCGCATCCGGTCGGATTCCGCTGGGCGATGGAAGCCAAAATTCACAATGGCGCGAAGCTCATCGTTATCGATCCGCGTTTTACGCGTACCGCTTCGGTGGCGGATTTCTACACCCCGATTCGCTCAGGCTCTGACATTGCTTTCTTGTCAGGTGTACTGCTGTACCTGATCAACAACAATAAATTCAACCGCGAATACGTTGAGGCCTACACTAACGCCAATTTAATTGTGCGTGAGGATTACAGCTTCGACGACGGCCTGTTCTCCGGCTACGACGCGGCAAACCGTAAATACGACAAAACGAGCTGGAACTATGAGCTGGATGAGAAAGGTTTCGCGAAACGCGACCTGACGCTCAGCCATCCGCGTTGCGTGTGGAATCTGCTTAAAGAGCACGTTTCCCGCTACACGCCAGACGTGGTGTCCAATATTTGCGGCACGCCTAAAGATGACTTCATCAAGGTGTGTGAATACATCGCAGAAACCAGCGTCAAAAACAAAACTGCATCGTTCTTGTATGCGCTGGGCTGGACGCAACACTCCGTGGGCGCGCAAAACATTCGCACCATGGCGATGATTCAGTTGCTACTCGGCAATATGGGTATGGCTGGCGGCGGCGTCAACGCCCTGCGTGGTCACTCCAATATTCAGGGCCTGACCGACCTTGGCCTGCTGTCACAAAGCCTGCCTGGCTACATGACGCTGCCGAATGAAAAACAGCCCGACCTCCAGACCTATCTTGCCGCCAACACGCCAAAACCGTTGCTGGAAGGCCAGGTAAACTACTGGGGTAACTACCCGAAATTCTTCGTTTCGATGATGAAAGCTTTCTTTGGCGACAAAGCCACAGCGGAAAATAGCTGGGGTTATGACTGGTTGCCGAAGTGGGACAAAGGCTACGATGTCCTGCAATATTTCGAGATGATGAACCAGGGCAAGGTGAACGGTTATCTCTGCCAGGGCTTCAACCCTGTCGCCTCGTTCCCTAACAAAAACAAAGTCATTGCGTCACTGTCGAAGCTGAAATTCCTCGTGACCATCGACCCGCTGAACACGGAAACCTCGAACTTCTGGCAAAACCACGGCGAGATGAACGATGTTGATCCGTCGAAAATCCAGACCGAAGTGTTCCGCTTACCATCAACCTGCTTTGCGGAAGAAAACGGCTCTATCGTTAACTCCGGTCGCTGGTTGCAGTGGCACTGGAAAGGTGCGGACGCCCCAGGAGAAGCGCTGAACGACGGCGAAATTCTCGCGGGTATCTTTAGCCGCTTGCGTCATATGTACCAGACCGAGGGCGGTGCGCTGCCTGAGCAAGTACTGAACATGAGCTGGAATTACCTGACGCCAGATAACCCAGCGCCAGAAGAAGTGGCGATGGAAAGCAACGGTAAAGCGCTGGCGGATGTGACTGACCCGGCAACCGGCGCGGTGCTGGTGAAAAAAGGTCAGCAGCTTAGCTCGTTTGCCCAACTGCGCGATGACGGCACCACCTCGAGTGGCTGCTGGATTTTCGCCGGTAGCTGGACGCCAGACGGCAACCAGATGGCGCGACGTGATAACGCCGACCCGTCAGGTTTAGGCAACACACTAGGCTGGGCCTGGGCGTGGCCGCTCAACCGTCGCATTCTGTATAACCGCGCTTCCGCTGACCCGCAGGGTAAACCGTGGGACGAAAAACGCCGCCTGATTTCCTGGGATGGCGCGAAGTGGAGCGGTGCGGATATTGCCGACTACAGCGCTGCCGCACCGGGTACTGACGTTGGGCCGTTCATCATGCAGCCGGAAGGTTTAGGGCGTCTGTTCGCTATCGACAAGATGGCAGAAGGGCCGTTCCCGGAACATTACGAGCCGTTTGAAACGCCACTCGGTACTAACCCACTGCACCCGAACGTGGTTTCTAACCCAGCCGCGCGCGTGTTCAAAGGTGACCTGGAAGCGATGGGTAAACACGACAAGTTCCCGTATGTCGGCACCACTTATCGTCTGACCGAGCACTTCCACTACTGGACCAAACACGCGGTATTGAATGCCATCGCGCAGCCAGAGCAGTTTATCGAGATTGGCGAGAAGCTCGCGAATTCACTCGGTATTGCACACGGTGACACGGTGAAAGTTTCGTCTAACCGTGGCTTTATCAAGGCCAAAGCGGTGGTGACCAAACGTATTCGCCAGCTGGATGTTAACGGCCAGAAAGTGGACACCATCGGTATTCCGATTCACTGGGGTTACGAAGGCGTGGCGAAGAAAGGCTTTATCGCCAACACCCTGACGCCATATGTCGGTGATGCCAACACGCAAACGCCTGAATTTAAGGCGTTCCTGGTCAATGTGGAAAAGGTGTAACGGAGACGAATTATGGCTTATCAATCTCAGGACATCATCCGTCGTTCCGCTACTAACGGCATTACACCCGCGCCACAGGCGCGGGATCATCAGCAAGAGGTCGCAAAACTTATCGACGTGACCACCTGTATCGGCTGTAAAGCCTGTCAGGTGGCGTGTTCGGAGTGGAACGATCTGCGTGATGAAATCGGCAGTAACGTTGGGGTTTACGATAATCCGGCGGATTTAACCGCCAAATCGTGGACGGTGATGCGCTTCTCGGAAGTCGAGCAAAACGACAAGCTGGAATGGCTTATCCGCAAAGATGGCTGTATGCACTGTGCGGATCCAGGCTGCCTGAAGGCGTGTCCGGCTGAAGGCGCAATCATTCAGTACGCTAACGGCATCGTCGATTTTCAGTCTGAACAGTGCATCGGCTGTGGTTACTGCATCGCGGGTTGCCCATTCGATGTGCCGCGCCTGAACCCGGAGGACAACCGCGTCTACAAATGCACTTTGTGTGTAGACCGTGTGACCGTCGGCCAGGAGCCTGCTTGCGTGAAAACATGCCCAACCGGCGCGATTCATTTCGGTTCGAAAGAGGATATGAAAACGTTGGCGGGCGAGCGTGTGAGCGAGCTGAAAACGCGCGGTTACGACAACGCCGGTCTGTACGATCCTGAAGGCGTTGGTGGCACACACGTTATGTATGTGCTGCATCATGCGGACAAGCCGACGTTGTACCACGGCCTGCCGGAGAATCCGTCCATCAGCCCAACGGTGAAATTCTGGAAAGGCGTCTGGAAGCCGCTGGCCGCTATCGGTTTTGCTGCGACCTTTGCTGCCAGTGTATTCCACTATGTCGGGGTCGGCCCGAACCGTGCCGAAGAAGAGGACGATAACCTGCACCATGACGATGACGAGGTGCGCAAGCCATGAAAAAACAAGTGACTATTCAGCGTTATAGCGCGCCTGAGCGTATCAACCACTGGATCACCGCCTTCTGCTTTATGCTGGCGGCAATCAGCGGGCTGGGCTTTTTCTTCCCATCCTTCAACTGGTTGATGAACATTCTTGGCACGCCACAGCTGGCTCGTATCCTCCACCCGTTCGTCGGTGTGGTGATGTTTGCCTCGTTTATCATCATGTTTTTCCGTTACTGGCACCACAATCTAATCAATCGGGATGATATCTTTTGGGCGAAGAATATTCGTAAGATCGTCGTCAACGAGGAAGTAGGTGATACCGGGCGGTATAACTTCGGCCAGAAGTGCGTGTTCTGGGCGGCGATTATCTTCCTGGTGCTGTTGCTGGTGAGTGGCGTGATTATCTGGCGTCCTTACTTTGCGCCTGCATTCTCAATCCCGGTGATCCGCGTAGCCCTGATGGTGCATTCATTTGCCGCAGTGGCACTGATTG
Organism: Buttiauxella selenatireducens; assembly: GCF_031432975.1. Classification (GTDB taxonomy): domain Bacteria; phylum Pseudomonadota; class Gammaproteobacteria; order Enterobacterales; family Enterobacteriaceae; genus Buttiauxella; species Buttiauxella selenatireducens. The sequence continues at coordinate 302,242 of NZ_CP133838.1, forward strand.
TGGTTATTATGGTCCACATCTACGCCGCCCTTTGGGTGAAAGGCACGATTACTGCGATGGTGGAAGGCTGGGTTACCACGACCTGGGCGAAGAAACACCATCCTAAATGGTATCGTGAAGTTCGCCAGAAACAGGAAAAACGACAGGAATGAGTATTCGCATAATCCCGCAAGATCAGCTGGGTTCGAGCGAGAAACGTACGGCGGAGATGATTCCGCCGTTGTTGTTCCCCCGGCTGAAAAATCTCTATAACCGCCGAGCAGAACGACTGCGCGAACTGGCAACCGATAATCCGTTGGGCGACTACCTGCGCTTTGCCGCACTGATCGCCCATGCGCAGGAGGTGGTGCTGTATGACCACCCACTGGAAATGGATTTAACGGCGCTGATTCAGAAATCATCTGAAACGGGCAAGCCGCCGCTGGATATCCACGTTCTGCCACGCGACCCGCACTGGCAGCGTTTGCTTAATTCGCTGATTGCCGAGCTGAAACCAGAAATGAGCGGCCAGGCACTGGCGGTTATCGAAAATCTGGAAAAAGCATCGACGCAAGAACTCGAAGAGATGGCCACAGCGCTGTTTAACACTGATTTTGCGCTAGTGAGTAGCGACAAAGCCCCGTTCATCTGGGCGGCGTTATCACTTTATTGGGCGCAAATGGCGAGTCTGATTCCTGGACGCGCTAAAGCAGAATACGGCGAACAACGCCAGTTCTGCCCGGTGTGCGGTTCGATGCCGGTTTCCAGCGTCGTGCAGATTGGTGGCACCAGTGGCCTGCGTTATTTGCACTGCAACCTGTGCGAAACCGAATGGCACGTGGTGCGAATCAAATGCAGCAACTGCGAGCAAACCCGCGATTTGAACTACTGGTCGCTCGACAGCGAACAGTCAGCGATTAAAGCGGAAAGCTGCGGCGACTGCGGCACTTACCTGAAGATTCTGTATCAGGAAAAAGATGCCAAAGTGGAAGCCGTGGCCGACGATTTAGCCTCGCTGGTGCTGGATGCACGCATGGAGCAAGAAGGTTTTGCCCGCAGCAGCATCAACCCGTTCCTGTTCCCAGGGGAAGGGGAGTAAATTGTAGTGCCTGTTAGTGGTGGATGATGCGCTTGCGCTCATCCACCCTAATCGATCCCTTCGCAGACTCGCTTCGTATTCATACAGTAAAAAGGATTGTTGCTGTGGCTCTTGAACCTAAAATCGCAGAACTGGTCGATGAATTTATCGCCGCCGGAAGACCTTCTTCACGCGTACAAACTTTTGCACAGCGCCGCGCAGGGTATATCGCCAGCACGGTTCTTGCTGGGGAAATTGAGCAACGAGTTTTAGTGGACGATATCGTGCTGGACGGCGTCACACTGCGCCAGGTATCGCCGCTTAATGCTGAGGGCGTTCTGCCTACGGTCATCTATTACCACGGCGGTTGTTTTGTGAGTGGTGGGTTTGCAACGCATGATAACCAGTTACGGCAATTGGCATTTTTCAGTGGCTGTCGAGTTATTGCCGTGCAATATCGCCTTGCGCCAGAACATATCTATCCCGCAGCACATGATGATGCAGAAAGCGCAGCCAATCTGATTTTTCAACATGCAGAAAAACTGGGTGTAGATACCAGCCGTATCATCCTGGCTGGGGATAGTGCGGGTGGTCATGTGGCTTTTGTCACTGCACTCAGATTAAAACAGGCAGGTGAATGGCTGCCGAAATCATTACTTCTGATCTATCCGATGCTTGATGCTACCGCGCAGATGCCCAGCTATTCGCAAAACGGGGCAGATTACGTCATTACGCGCGATACGCTTCTTTCTGGTTTTGAGGCTTATTTCCCGAACACACCTAAAGAGCACATTGAAGCCAGCCCGCTATGGCGTGATGATTTTGCTGGGTTACCTCATGTTCATATCATTACAGCTGAATATGATCCGCTGCGAGATGAAGGTGAATTATTGTTTTCTCGTTTAACAGATCAAAGCGTGGACTGCACATGCCAGCGCTATTCTGGCGTGATACATGGCTTCTTTCAGTTGGGAGGAATCAGCCAGGCTGCGCGTTCAGCAATGCGGGATATTGCGTGGCGTGTAAACCAATAGAGCCTTAACAAGCCAGTTAATAAGGCATCACTACGCCAGGAATGTTTTTGAAGTCTTTACTATTGCGGCTGATTAGGCGTTTCAGATTCACTGTTGCCGTCGCAAGAATGATGGCATCTGGCAACTTCATGCCGTATTCCTGACGAGTTTCTACGGCCTGTTCTGAAACTGCCTGATTTACGGGTAATACATCAAACCCGCTCAGAAACTGTTTTGTCTGTTGTTCATGACCGAATCGTTTAGCTCCCACCATGACCTCTATCCATGTGATCACACTTATCGCAGGTTTAAAACCGTAAGCGGTTAGGGCCACCTTTGCTTCTGGAACGCCATTTAAGTAATCAATCAGGATGTTGGTATCAAAAATAGCCGATGATTCCACCATTACCATTCCTCGCGAAGGGTGCGTTCATATTCCACACCGTCGACGTCATGCTCACTCCAAAGGCCAAAAGCCTCTATTACGGCAACCTGCGTATGTCTTTCGAGATACTCATCAACGGCTTCCCGAAGTAATTCTGCACGAGGAAGATTACGGCTTTGCTTTAAATCGTCCAGACGGCGCACTACTTCGTCTGACAGATCCAGAAGAATTCGTCCCATCATTTCTCCAAACAACGTTGCCATATATCACCTCAGTATATCATTTTTGTGCAGATTTACATCTTCCTTGTACGCAAAGCATACACAAGTTATTGAGGGATATTAACGCGTTGTTTTGGTGGGTTTTTGGTTTTACGAGATACCTTCCAGATTGGGTATTTTCGGAAGGCTGTTGCTGCGTATGAAATGGCAGCCAGTCGCGCTGGCTGGTTGCTTATCCGTAAATCAATCTTTCTTAATCATCTGCACAACTTGATCGTCATTAATCTGGCGCTCGTTGCCTTGCTGGTCGGTATAGCTGATAAGGCCAGTGTCTTTATCTACCTGCGGTTTCCCTTGCGTGACAATCATGTCGCCAGTCTTGGTCGACATCACATAGTCACTTGAGCAAGCGGTAGCAGATAGCGCAACGCCACTTAACAGCAAAATTTTCATCAACTTATTCATACAGAAGCATCCCTTTCAAAGTGAGCAGGAATATTACCCGTTGAAAGTAAGACAGATTGTTAAGGTGTATTACGAAGGGTTTTTGGGGAGCGACGGCAAGATACAAAAAGCCCGCATGGATTAACCATACGGGCTTTCAATTTATTCAGGATTTCTCGGCGACTTAGCGAGGTTCAGGAGCTCAAATGAGCTTGTTTCCTGCGCGCGATATCAATAAACAAAATGCTGGCAGCGAAGGATAAACAGGACGCAATAATCAAGACCAAAAGATAAGAAGTGACGTAGCTGTATTCTTTGTCCAGATGGGAAAGCTGTTCTGATATCAGATCAATGTTATCTACGGTGTAGCTTCTGCACGCATAAAGTCCGTACCAGAAGGCGCTGAACGCTATCATGCAGGTGTAACAGAACCAGGTGAGTTTTTTATCTATGTATTCCAGATAAAATTTTGGGTCTGAGTAGGCGACTTTGAGAAGTCCAAAAAAACAGCCAAAGTAGATGCCAATCAACCACTTCAACACATCCCAATTCATAAAAACCTCTTCCATTGCTGTTGCCTGCATCTTCAGGCATTAAAAAAGGGCTACGTCATCACGCAACCCTTTGTTTCTTTTCATTTACGCCAGGTAATTCTAACTGACTGATTCTTTTGCTTATACGGCGCAAACTTTAGCGGCATAGTATGTCACATGCTGTGCACACAAAAAAGGCTGAAAAATTGGGCGCGGGGGCTTTTACTGACGGGTCGTGTGCGCTTAGGGTTGCTTAATGCACACATGATAAATTTGAAATGATGGAGTCTGCCGCACGTGGAACAACGAAGTCAAAAGTAAGAACATTTTATTGATGGTGCTGACCTTGTCAGGCTTGCTCCTCTCTTAATAAGTTCACCTTGTATCTCGGTTACACTAATCCATTTCATACTGTGAAAATATTCATTGTAATTATAATGTCTCTAATTTTTATTATTAATTCTTAATACTTCCAGTTATTAGAGGTTTAACTTCACACTTAAAAGCAATTTAGATATATAGCCTTAAAAAATTAAAGTATATAAAGGGTCTGGAATATTTAGAACAATAAATGGAGTTTAACCATGGCTGTACCTGCATATTTATGGCTGTATGATGCAACCGGAGCATTAATTGTTGGCGGTTGCAATGTGTTGGATAGAGTCGGTGCAATTGAGCTACAAAGTTTCAACCACGGTGTACACGTTCCATTTGATGGGAACAGCGGGAACCTTTCAGGGACACGAGTCCATGATTTGTTGAGCTTTACTAAAGAGTTTGATAAGTCTACCCCTTACCTGTATCGCACGACGGCTCAGTGTGAAAAACTCCAGAAAGCGATCATTAAATGGTATCGGATTAACGATGCTGGATTCGAAGAAGAATTTATGCACATGATTATGGAGAGCGTTCGTGTAATAGGCGTAACGCCGGTAATGCACAATTTTAAAAGCGCTAACCAACCTTCTAATCCGACTGAATCTATATCACTCGGCTATCAACGTATTACCTGGAAATACCTGGACGGGAATATTCAATATTCCGACCAATGGAATAACCGGGTGACCTACTGATGATATATTGCAGGCTTAATTT